>JBJTCN010000044.1:0-8330 GCA_046091905.1 Candidatus Nanopelagicaceae bacterium | reverse complement strand
ATTGGAGACGACGGTACAATTCACTTTCAGTATCACTTAATGAAAGGGGTTTACAGAAACGACG
Organism: Candidatus Nanopelagicaceae bacterium; assembly: GCA_046091905.1. Classification (GTDB taxonomy): domain Bacteria; phylum Actinomycetota; class Actinomycetes; order Nanopelagicales; family Nanopelagicaceae; genus ZLKRG08. The sequence goes on along the minus strand of JBJTCN010000044.1, from coordinate 8,266 downwards.
AAAGATTCATAGAATTTTGGAAAGGAATAACTAAAATTCCTGACTTAGTTGAAGAAGGATGGGAAGATCGGCATGCGTCGCCACTCCCGATTCAAGCTGAAAAATGGATCCATGATGATAAAGAGATTTTAGAATGTCTTAAAGTATTTACGCATAAAGAATCTTCAGAGAATTGAACTAATTTCGATTACTTGTCACTCTAAATTCTACTAATTAAAATTTTAAAAAATCATATTCAAGTATTTGATTTTATTACCGAGTCACAGATATCGTTGAACGGGCAGTACTTGCATTTTATATATTCTGGAGTGGCGTCAAATTCCTTATTCCTGATTTGTGTAACATATCCTTCTAATTCCTGCTTTGCCTCATCAATTTTTGCTTGATCAATATCCAATGGATATAATTGCTCGCCAGGGTTTTTTTCTGGAAAAAAATACGACACCTTCGACGGTAATTTTTTGTATTTGTCAATATGAGGCAAGGCCATAGCATAGATCAAAAGCTGTAATCCATCAGTTCTCATGTCGATTTTCCTGTTCTTGCCACCGGTCTTGAAATCAATGATTTCGAGATCTCCGTTTGGTGTGGCTTCTAAACGATCAATCTTTCCCTCAACTGGAATCCCGCCAATTTCAAAAGTAAAGTCAATCTCAGTGCCAACTATCTGATTTGGGTTTGTACTGGTCCAGTTTTGATATGACACCAATGCAGTTTCAAGTGTTCAACGATCCTCGCTTTCCTTAAACAATGATTGTTGAAAATATGCTTTGCTTGACCACTTTGAATTAATTTCAGATTTTAGAGCGGCAATATCATCAACTTTACCAATCATTTGTCTTTCTGCGGAATCTTTAACGATATCATGGAAAACTTTTCCTTTATACAGGGATGGTGAGCTCTGTTCTTTTGGTAAAGCATGTAAGACATAGTTATACCAGAACTTTTTTGGGCAATCCCGATAAGTGTCAAATGCAGTAAAGGATAGATGTTTGCCTGAAAAACCCAGTTTTTCTACTTGTCCTTCTAGTTGATTCAATACTTCTTGACTAACAGAGTTAGGGATTAGACTAGCAATATCAAATTGTGATTGATTTTTGAATTGTTTATAGTCATGAATTTTTGCAAGATCAATGATTTTTTGAATTGCACTGGGAAACTGATTGCTTTGTAATCTATCAGCAACTTCATCAATTGTTTTCTCCATTAAAATATCTAGTGCGTCCACCGAATCAGTTGCAGTTCTTGTTGAGGAAAATACGTATGTATCATATTTGACGTCTGGATTATTTTTAGGATCCAAATCTTCTAAAAATTTGGACATTTTATTTGACCTGATGTTGCTGCCATATTTTGTGGGAAATGTAATGAACAGATTGTCAATTGCTCTTGTAATTGCCACATAGAATACTCGCCTTTCTTCTCTGAGAAATTCTCCTCTAGGATCAGATGGAGGGATGACTCCTTTTGCCAGTTCATTTGGAACATAGAATGGATTTTCTGTATACCGCAGTGGAATCTTTCGTGCTGCAACATGAGCAACAAAGACAGTTCTAAACTCTAGTCCTTTGCTCCCATGGATAGTAGAGACCATCACAGAATTTGTATCAATTTGACTTGTCTTTGTTTCAACGTCCATAGCCTGAAGTTGATCAACATATTCAAGGAACTCTGTCATAGTCCCATTTGGAAAAACTGTTTCAAAGTCATGTGTGGATTCTATTATATCGTCAATTATAGAGCGCTCGATAAAGTTTTCAATCGAGTCATCATTTGAAATTTTTTTGTAAATCGGGGTTCTATTTCTTGAAATCATGTAAACGGTTTGTGATACAGTATGTTGTTTTACTAGTTCGATAAAGCTCTGTAATAGCGCGTATACATCTTTAATTTCTGTTTGTTGTGTTAGATCCTGGACGTTAAGATCTGATAATACCTCAAATGCATGATCTCCGTCAATTTTGCCCCAGCTTCTCTTTTTTGCCTCTTGATTAATCCGCGCAATATTTTGTGGTGAAATTCCGTGCTCTTCGAGAATTCTAACAATTGAGATTATGGATTTCGTCGGATCTGAAATGATTCTCAGATATGAAAAAATCAGTCGGGCACTTTTTGAGCTACGAATTTGAGATTTGCCTTTATAATTAATTGGAATTCCTGCTGAAATTAGTAATTTTGCAATCATCATCCCGTCTTTTTGTTTTCTAGTAAGAATCGCAAAGTCTTTGAATTCATAGTCTGGATTTTGACTTTTTATGCTCAGAATTGTATTTTTGATAAATTCAGCTTGTGCAATATCATTACTGCATTCGATTACATTGACTTTATCACCACTTTGCTTTTCTGGTATAATGTTTTTTGGTCTTCGATGTATATCTTGGCTGATAAACTTTCCAGAGAAATTTATCAGATGTGGTGGATTTCTATAATTAATCGGTAGTAAAATTTCAGTGTGTGGATCAAATGTTCTCCTAAAATCATCAAATATTGTAGTGTATGCACCCTGAAAACGGTAAATGTTTTGATCATCATCACCTACGACGGTGATATTTCCATCTTTAATGAGATTCTTTAGTAGTGAGAATTGAGCAAAATTATTGTCCTGAAATTCATCTACCAAGATGTGCTTGAAGCTGTTTTGAAGACGTGTCTTGACATTAATTTTTTGTGGATTCGTTAGTAGTCGATTGGTTTCAACTATGAGATCATCAAAGTCCATTACATCAACTTTCCTCTTAAATTCATTGTAAGCCTTGTAGATTTTAACAAGATTTCCAAGCAAGTGTAAATATTCTTGAAATTCAACATCGCCGACTAGTGTAATTTGTCCGATTTTGGATTGAACGTAATTTTCTAATTCTTCAGGTGTGATTAGTTCCGCATTAAAGACACTAATGCCTTCTATTAACGTGGTGATTAGTTCACTAGTATTATTTTTGACTTCAATATGTTCATCAAATCCAAACGTGTCGATATTTTTAATTCCCCAAATAAGGAATGGGGATCTATCAATTACATCGCCAGTCATTGCAAGTCCAGTATGGAGCACATTATCTCGAAGGACAGTCCTACAGAATGAATGATACGTACTTACATTCATTTCGGATACATCAATAATTCCCTTAATTTCTGGATTTTCTTCTATTTTCTGCTTTAACTCATTTGCGGCTTTTTGTGAATATGTCAAACATAGTATTTCTCCCGGCTTTACGCCACTAGAAAGCAAAAACAATATTCTTTCAATTAATACCCTAGTCTTGCCGCTTCCAGGACCTGCTGAAATTAAAAGTGGTCCGCCTGTATGAGTAACAGCTTCTTTTTGTTTATCGTTTAAATCAGTTAACAAGTCTTAGTCCCTCATTCCATATTCTTAGGTGGTGAAGTTATAATGTATTTTGGAATGTTTCTTTTCAGGGCTTGCGACATTGCCTTTGCCATTGATTTTACAAGTGTAGGCTGGATTTTGACATTAAGGAATCTCAATAACTCTTTTGCAGTTTCAGTGTTAGAGAGCGTCGCATCAAAATCACAGTATCCCGGTGGCTGGGTTTTCATAAAATCCCTTATTGCGGGACCGACATCAACTGATGATGGGAGGCTTGAACCATGCATTCTGGGAATAAAATCAAGCTCAAATCTATTTCTGGCTACAAAGGAATTGCATGATTTTTCCTCGAATTCCCTATACATTGGGGAATTGAGATACAAATTCTGCAATGCAAGATACGAATCATATCTCAATGAATTACCGTTATTTTGAGAAATTAGAAACGGTGTGACAGCGGCCTCGATTGCGTGGTGATATTTCTCGTGAAGCAATATGGAATTTAGTGCCGGTCTTAGTAATTCATCAAAAATTACAGGCTCATTTGTTATGCTTCCAGCCTGTATCATCTCATGCGCTATGACTTTGGGAGAACCTCTGTATACGTAGATCCCCCATGGAAAGTCGCTACGATGATAATGAAACGGACGGTAAAATCCCAACACTTCAAAGGTTCTAGTATCTCGGAATCTTTGATGCAAATGTCGATCATATTCATACAAAATTCTCTCTTCCTCTAATCTGATGATATTATACGAAATTACTTCGTCGGGAAAATGAGATTCTAATCTGAGAGGTCTGTCAGTTATTTGCATTTTTTTGATCTCCTAGCATAGTTTGACTTTTTTTCTTTAGAAATTTTGCCAGACTTCCATCAAAGGCATTTCTAAGAATCAACGTCCTCACAAATGAAACTCCGACGTAAATTGACGTAATTACTAGATTAGCCAGTATTGGATCTTTTTGAATCCAGTTTACTGACAGTGGTAATACGATTATGCCGATTACAAATCCAATCGGATATCCTCCTATAGAGTTGGTAGCAGCCTCGATTAGCCCATTTTTTTGAACAAAATTTTCAAAAAATGTCATTTTCTATGACCACCGTAATTAAGATCAGCTGATTTTGTTCTGGAATTGACGTCTCCGATAAATTCCATAAAAACCCCGAGGTTCTTTTTTGCGCTAGAAACAAATTGTTCCAGTTTTTTTCTTCGTGCAAGTCTTTTTTGGAGTCTTTCATCAGTCATGGACTTGATAGTAAAAAACAGGCCATATCCGTAGGGAGTCACTGCTATGACCTCGGATCTGTTTTCAACGTCATAGTATCTAGTTAAAATTCCATTTTTTAAAAGCCAGTCATACTTGGCGGAATTATCGCCAGTTCGACCTGGGTTTGAAAATACAGGATTTGAGATAATTTTCTCATATATTGAAATCGACTTTATGCCCAGTCGGGTTGGAGCTAATTTGGCGGATTTCCCATCATGAATTTGAACCAGCCAGCCCAGAGTCAATAATTCCAACGCATATTTTTGATGATCAACTTGCAATTTTTATTCCCCCCAGAGGTTCAGTTAGCAAATTTGCCAAATGAATTGTCAACATCTGGAGCAATCCAAATCGCATATAGTCAAATGCCAAATATGTAAGAACCAGGCTCATCATCAATGCATTACGTTTTCTGGGGTTCATTTTAAGAAAAGGCCTGACTATTCTGTTTTGTGAAGATGCAAATTTAGTTAGAAACTTCGAGTCTTTTTTGTTTTTTCTCCAATATTTTACAGAGTATAAATCAATACTTTTTCTAATTATCGAGTCCAGTTTTGAGAACGCATAAAGATGAAGGCGGATTATCTCTTTACCTGCCATAATAACAAAGAACGCAAGGTAGCAAGTGAATAGCACAAACATGTTATCAGATAGCATCCTTTCAATCGAGCTTTCAAGTGGTTTGACAAGGGCTATGGTCTGCATTGCCAGGAAAAAGGACATTAAAATGATAGCCTTGCCTCCTAACAACACTGCAGGTCCGAAATTTTTATCACTCTTCAGCTCGAGTAGGGATTTGATTCGCTTTTTTATGTAATTCATTTTTTAACCCCTGTAATTTTTTTATTATGACTGATTTGATTTTTAAAATCCGCATAATACCTAGTAGTTTTATTCAGGTCGGACAGTTTTAGCAAAACGCAGTTGTTATGATCCCTTTTATGGCGAATAAGCAAACCAAACTGCGCTTCCAGGTCGCTATGATCTAACACTTGCATAGATGTTCGCGCCCCGTCACTATTGACTTGTCAGAATTGCAGTAAGTGATTCTGCCAATTTTGGTTTTAATGTTTTTCATGAGATGGGTTGTATTTTGCAATTAATAATTTGCTTTACAATAGTATCAATACTGTTGATACTATTGATGTATTTATCTAATTAAAATCCCATCATTATAATCGAGATTTTTAGGCTCAATATAGACAGCACATTGCAGAATTGAATTCAATATAGTATTCAAAGTCTGCATACTATGCTACATGAACTTTAATGTTCGAAATTTGAAATATCTTCATGAAAACAAACGCAATGGAAAATGATCATGGTCACGTGTAAAAAATGCGGTAAGCGAGGTCTTGCATGGCGCAATACAATGGCAGGCTACAAGCTCTGTGATAGTATCGACATACATCAATGTGTGAGATCTATTGGACAGAATCTTAAAGAAATCAGACGAGATATTAAATAATTTTTTTCATTTCAAATGACATATACTAATCAGATTTGAGAATCTCAAAAACTGTCTGTCCTGTTAAAACCAATGTATCTGAGTCAGGCGATATTTTCATTATCTCCATTTTCAGATTCTTGCCAAAATACGGTACGCTCAAAATATCCCCAATTGTAACAGGAGTGTTTGCTAGATCTTCAGTAATATATTGCAAATTTTCGGGTTCTGAATTATCCAGAGTTCGAATAGAGATTATTTTGGCAGGTCTTGGGGTAATCTTTCTAACCTCAATTGTATCACCCAAATCAACTCCCGAATTTTTCCTTACAAGATGCCCCATGCCAATTATCTTTTTTTTATCATCAGATGAAAATAATGGCAAACAAATTGCGGCAGTAGTTTTTTTCCCTAGCAATTGTACAACATCTCCAGTACTGGCTCCAATTCCAGAAAGTGATTCTTTATCCATTCTTACCCGATTAAAATCATCATCCCGTTCATAGCACTCAGAAACTACTAGTTTAACTGGAGATTTTTGCACGAACATTAGTCTTTTGCGTGTTTTTAAATTTTTTTTAAAAATCCTTATCTAGTAATAGTATCCATAAATTAGATACTATGAATTTGCTTGTCAATCCTAGAATACACATAGCGCCAGTCGGCTTCGAGATAGAGCGCGTAGTCACGCCAACCATAGAAAACAGGGCGGATTTAGTCTATCTCTTAGTCCACAATAATGTTTCTGCGGACAAGTCAAAACCCTACGCAGATGAGATAAGAAAACAGCTCAAAAAAAACAAAATCCAGTACAAGGATGTCTATGCAGACAGAAATAACCTATTAGAGATTGTCAAAACAGTAAAAGAAATAATTATCGAACATCGTAATTCAGAAATTTTCATAAATGTTTCAAGCGGTTCCAAAATTCAGGCCATTGGATGCATGATGGGATGTATGATATTCGACGATAGAAAAAACCTAAGGCCTTACTACGTAGAGCCAGTCACATATGTAGACAAACCCCAGACAACGGGTGTAAAAAAAACGCACCCCCTAGTGGCTTACCAAATGCAGACGCCAAAGCCAGAACTATTAGAGATTTGCACCATCATCAAGGAACGTGGCAGGATTAAAAAGAGCGAGCTTGCTGATATTGCAATCCAAAAGAAAATAATATCCGTGAATTCAACCCAGAATCTCAAAATGGCGAGATTCACATCGCTTGACAAAAACATCATAACACCTCTGAAAAATATCTGGAACTTTATAGAAGAGGAAAAAGTCGGCAGGAATCGGTATGTGTTTTTAACAGAGGATGGAAAGCTTGCATCGCAGTTCCTTTTCTAGAGTTACACTGGCAGGAACAGCGCCGTGATTAGTATAAAGCAATTCCAGGATACGATTTTAGTAAATGCGGCAGTCAGGGATTTTGCAGATTCAATTGGATACTGCCAGTACAAAATTCCCCTATCAATTCAGGGAGTCAAAGGCAAGCCTTCCAAAGCAACAATTGGTGGTGCAAAGGCACACCTAGAAGAAGAAATCTTTGAGCAGGAACACGTTGAATTAGAGCCAGTCACGACAGCTCAGATTCAGGATTCCAAAGAGGATATCGAATTTGCTAGGGAATACGTCTTTTCAATGATGCGTTCGCAGTTTAATTTTCCTTCACATAAAGTTCAGGTCTCTCTTTTCGGCAGAATCGATAAAATAATGAGATCAGACAATACCCTGATTGTGCGCGATGATAAATTCACGAATAATCCGAACTCTTACGATTTGATGCCACAGCCATATCCAAGCCAGATGCTACAGGTAATGACGTACCTAAATTCCCAGTTTAGTTTTGAAAAGTTTTCAGGACCAAATGACTGGTTTGATCTCCCTCACCAAAAAAAACGGTGGGAGATAAGAATCTGCAGCATAAAGACAAGAGAGCCTCACAGAGTCTATTCCCAGTACGTTGATGCAACTAGCCAAAATTTTCTTCAAGATTCATTGAAGATTTTTGCTTCAATTGCTGCACGTGCCAGCCAGCCGGTACACCATAATTCCAAGTCAAGATGCGATGCTTGTAATCTAAGAGAATTATGTAAATTTCGAATCTGATCAAAAATATAGCAAAATATCTCTAAATTCTAAATCTCGGCAATTACATGTCAGGTAATTGAGTTTTTGGAACGTTCCTGTTTTCATAAATCCTAAGTCCTCCTTGTAGG
>JBJTCN010000043.1:0-22779 GCA_046091905.1 Candidatus Nanopelagicaceae bacterium | reverse complement strand
TTACGAAACCATTCCGGCTCCTAAGTATCACGAAGGTGCACCGCTACAAGCGCACGTTACAAACTTGGACTCATCTCCATACCTGGGTCGTTTAGCGCTCTGCCGTGTACACGAAGGTGAAATTTCAAAGGGTCAGACAGTTTCATGGATTAAAACTGATGGCAGCATTGCCAAGGTAAAGATCTCTGAGCTTTTGATGACTGAAGCCTTGGAGCGCGTACCTGCTGAAAAGGCAGGCCCTGGTGACATTATTGCGATTGCCGGTATTGAAACTATTACTTTGGGTGAAACGCTTGCGGATGCGGAAAATCCACATCCGCTACCGTTAATTACCGTTGATGATCCATCAATTTCGATGACCATTGGTATTAATACCTCACCACTTGCAGGTCAATCCGGCAAATTATTAACTGCTCGCCAAGTGAAAGATCGTTTGGATAAAGAGTTAATTGGTAACGTTTCATTAAGAATTTTTAATACCGAACGCCCAGATGCATGGGAAGTTCAAGGCCGTGGCGAGCTACAGCTTGCAGTATTGGTTGAAATCATGAAACGCGAAGGTTTTGAATTAACTATCGGTAAGCCGCAAGTGGTTACTAAGACAATTGATGGCAAATTACACGAACCGATGGAACGCTTAACTATTGATTGCCCAGAAGATTATTTAGGTGTGATCACCCAATTAATGGCGCTTCGCAAAGGTCGCATGGAGCAGATGGTTAATCACGGCACTGGTTGGATTCGTCTTGACTGGCGCGTGCCATCTCGCGGTCTAATTGGTTTCCGTACTGAATTCTTAACCGAAACTCGCGGCACCGGATTGCTGCACCATGTTTTTGATGGTTACGAACCATGGCATGGTGAATTACGTACGCGTCCTACTGGTTCATTAGTGGCAGATCGTCGTGGCGTGACAACTTCTTATGCAATTGCAGCAATTCAAGAGCGCGGCACTATCTTTATTGAACCAGGCATGGAAGTTTATGAAGGCATGGTAATTGGCGAGAATTCACGTGCGGATGACATGGATGTCAATGCAGTGCGTGAAAAGAAGTTAACCAATATGCGCGCATCAGGTTCTGATGAAGCCGAGAAGTTAATTCCGCCTAAGAAATTAAATATGGAAGGCGCTCTGGAATTCTGCGGCGAAGATGAGTGCGTAGAGGTAACTCCTGCGGTGGTGCGGATTCGTAAAGTGATTTTGGATCAAGGCGAACGCGCTCGTTCAGCTTCACGCGCCAAGAAAGCTAATCAGAACGCTTAATTGGGACAAATATGAAGGCAATTCAGATTACAAAATTCGGTGGCCCAGAGGTCATGGAATATGTAGAGCTAGCGGATCCCACGCCAAATAGCAATGAAGTTTTATTGGATGTCACTGCAATCGGAATTAATTATGCAGATACTCACCAAACTGAAAATTCATATCTTTCACCACAGACTTTGCCCTTTGTGCCTGGATTAGAAGTAACCGGAACTGTTGATGGCAAGAGATATTTAGCGGCTGTCTCTGGTGGTTATGCACAGAAGACTGTTGCAAATAAGCAGATGCTCTTTCCAATCCCAAATGAGGTAAGTGACCAACAAGCACTTTGTATGTTGGTGCAAGGTGCAACTGCATGGCACATCTTGAAAACTGTGGGACATTTAAAGGCCGGCGAGAGCGTTGTGATTCACGCAGCTGTAGGTGGCGTAGGTTCACTTGCAATTCAATTAGCCAAACTTTGGGGCGGCAAAGTAATTGCAGTTACCTCATCTGATGAGAAGAAGAAGTTAGCTAAAGAACTTGGGGCAGATGAAGTAATTGATGCAGATACCGAAACCCTAAAGAGTGAAATCTTGCGCGCTAACGGTGGCAAACCAGTGGATTTAGTTTTAGAGATGGTCGGCGGCAAAACTACTGATATCTCGCTAGAAGTTTTAGCGCCATTTGGTCGCATGATTGTTTACGGCGCAGCATCAAGATCTGCTGCGCAAGTTATTCATCCAACTTCATTAATGGGTGGTAGCAAAACTGTTACCGGATTCTGGTTAGCGCACTGCTTTGGCAGCAAGGAGTTATTAAATGATGTCATCGCAGAGTTATTTGCATTAGTTGCAGCCGGAAAATTAAAACCAATTGTGGGATCAACATTTGCATTAAGCCAAGCTGCGGATGCCCACCGAGCGATGTTGGCCCGCAAAACGGTTGGAAAAATCGCGTTAGATCCCGCTAATTAATTGCTGGATTTCGCGCATCATCGATGTGCAGGTAATCTAAGCCCGCTAGAAATAGTGACCAGCCCCCCTAGCTCAGTCGGTAGAGCGTTTCCATGGTAAGGAAAAGGTCACCGGTCCGATTCCGGTGGGGGGCTCGAAAAGAAAAAATTTAATAGCAAGATCTTGGCGGGGTAGCTCAGCTTGGTAGAGCAAGCGGCTCATAATCGCTGTGTCGTGGGTTCAAATCCCGCCCTCGCTACCAAGTTCGTTGATTTTTTAAAACAGAGAGTCAAAGGTAATCTTTGCCTCTCGCAACATCTAGAAGGAGTACACCATGGCAAGCAAGAGCGCGGACGTTCGTCCAAAGATCACCATGGCATGCGTTGATTGCAAAGAGCGCAACTACATCACCAAGAAGAACCGCCGCAACGATCCAGATCGCATGGAACTTAAGAAGTTCTGCCCACGTTGCAAGGCTTCAACACTTCACCGCGAAACCCGCTAAAAGTGATTAATCCCGACGCGATCGGGCGCACCTTTAAGGGTGCAGATGTAACCATTACCCAAAATGAAATCGATGTCTTTTGTGCTGTACTCGGCGAAAAAGATACTTCGATAGCACCGCCAACTTTCTCTATCCGCATCTCACTAGATCAATCACAGACCGTTTTAACTTCGCCAGAAGTTGGCGTTAACTGGGATCGCATTGTTCATGGCGATCAGAAATTTGAAATTCATCAACCACTAGAAGCTGGGGATGTAGTCCGCTGCGATTCAACTCTAGAAGGCTATAAACAGGTGGCGGGCAATGAATTTGTTACTGCACGGAGTGATCTTTATGTGGCAGATAAGTTAGTAATTACCAATTGGTCCACATTGGTGGTGCGTGCATGATTGAAATTGGCACCACACTTCCGGAAAGAGTTTTCTATATTGATCGCGCATTATTAAAACAGTATGCGGATGCCTCAGGGGATCAAAATCCAATTCACCAAGATGAAGAGTTCGCTAAATCAGTGGGACTGCCTAATGTGATTGCACATGGCATGTTAACCATGGGTCTAGTTGGCCAATATGCAGCTGATTGGGCCGGCGGTAGCGCGCAGATAAAGGAATACAGCGCTCGCTTTACCAAACCCGTGATTGTCCCGGCGCAAGGGCAGGTGGATTTAACAGTCTCAGCCACCGTCGGTGAAGTATTTCCAGATGGACGGGTACGTCTTGATTTAAGCGCCACCAGTGAAGGCGTTAAAGTTTTAGGTATGGTTCGTGCGATTGTGGTTAAAGTGGCTAAAGATGTCTGAAGAACTAAGAAATCACACCACACTTCGCGTCGGTGGACCGGCAAATAACTTTGTGCGCGCCTCTAATGAAGCGGAGATTATCGCGGCAATTGAAGCTGCGGGCGATCAACCAATTTTGATTTTAGGAAGTGGCAGCAACGTACTAATTAGCGATACCGGTTTTCCAGGGACCGTAATTCAAATCGCTAACAATCAGGTGAAGGCCGAAGTAGATGCGTGTAGCGGCGCCACCTTAAATATTGGCGCTGGTGAAAATTGGGATGATTTTGTAAAAACTACTATTGATCGCGGCTGGGCTGGTTTAGAAACTTTATCTGGTATTCCGGGAACAGTTGGTGCCGCGCCAATTCAAAATATTGGCGCATATGGCCATGAGGTAAGTGAATTTGTAATGCGAGTTCGCACTTATGACCGGCAAGCAAGAGCGCTAAAGACTTTTACCAATCAAGAGTGCCAATTTACTTATCGTGATTCGGTATTTAAAAAGAACCCTGGTCGTTATGTGGTGCTTGAAGTGCAATTTAATTTACGTCGTGGCGAAATGACTTCGCCAATAACTTATGCGGAACTGGCTACCGAATTAGGGATTCAAGTTGGCGAAAAGGCAGATGTAGTAAAGACTCGCGAAGCGGTTCTAAGAATCCGTGCCCGAAAAGGAATGCTGCTAGATAATTCTGATAAAGATACTTTCAGCGCGGGATCTTTCTTTACCAATCCAATTGTTTCAGAGCATCTGATTCCAGAAGGTGCACCTAAATTTGCGCAAGGTGATGGCACCTTTAAAACTAGCGCTGCTTGGTTAATTGAGCAGAGTGGTATTTGTAAGGGTCAAAAATTAAATGGCGCCGCGATTTCAAGTAAGCATGTCTTAGCAATTACCAATTCAGGAGACGCAAAAGCAGCTGATATTGCAGCACTAGCCATGGAAGTTAAGCATGCAGTGAAAATGAAATTCGGAATCGACTTAATTCCTGAAGTTAATTTGGTAGGTATTAGCCTTCGGTAATTAGCTTCTTGATGCGCGAGATACCTTCTTTAATATCTTCATCGCTAGTTGCATAGCTAAAACGTAAGTATCCAGATGGGCCAAAAGCTTCGCCAGGAACCGCTGCAACTTCAACTTCATCCAGGATTAAAGTGGCTAATTCGCTAGAAGTAGTTGGAGTCTTGCCACGATAAGTCTTATTTAGCGCACCCTTAACGGATGGATAAACATAGAAAGCGCCTTCAGGAGTAGGGCATTCAAAGCCTGGAATTTCATTGATTAGATCCACAATCAATTTACGGCGACGATTAAAGGCTACGCCCATTTCATGCACCGCAGTTAAATCACTATTTAGCGCAGCAATAGTGGCGCGCTGTGCAATGTTATTTACATTTGAAGTCAAATGGGATTGCAAGTTGGTAGCGGCCTTGATTACATCTTTAGGGCCAATCATCCAACCCACACGCCAACCGGTCATTGCATAAGTTTTTGCCACGCCATTTAAAACAATGCAGGTATCGGCAAGTGCAGGCACTGCTACACAGATTGAAGTTGCTTTAGCGCCGTCATAAACCAAGTGTTCATAAATTTCATCTGTGATAACCCAGATGCCATGTTTTAGCGCCCATTCACCGATTGCCTTGGTCTGTTCTGGCGAATAAACAGATCCAGTTGGATTTGAAGGTGAGCAAAAGAGTAGTGCCTTAGTTTTTTCAGTGCGCGCTGCTTCTAATTGTTCAACGGTTACTAAATAGTTCTGGGTTTCATCTGCAAATACTTCTACTGGTACGCCCCCTGCTAATTTGATTGCTTCAGGGTAAGTAGTCCAGTAAGGAGCAGGTAATAAAACTTCATCACCTTTATCTACTATGGCTGCAAATGCTTGGTAAACCGCTTGCTTGCCACCATTAGTAACTAAAACTTGATCAGCAGTAATTTCATAACCGCTATCACGTTTGGTTTTGGCGACAATTGCTTCGCGTAGTTCTGGTAAACCAGGTGTTGGTGTGTAACGATGATTAGGAACTTTGCTAGCGGCATCAATTGCAGCTTTCACAATATACTCAGGAGTTGGAAAATCTGGTTCGCCTGCGCCAAAACCAATTACTGGTCGACCGGCAGCCTTGAGCGCTTTTGCTTTTCCATCAACAGCTAAGGTGGCGGATTCGGCGATGGCGGCGATTCGAGCAGAGATTCTTGGCTTGGTCATAGCCCTAAGTCTGCCCGAATGGCTTTCAGGCGGGAAATCTGGCCGATTTCTCTTATCTCACATTCAAGCCTAGAATTTCCGACCTTGACGGATTACCGGATGCTTTCGCGTGCCGTCATACCAACGCAGAGGGCAGTAGCTCAATTGGCAGAGTTCCGGTCTCCAAAACCGGCGGTTGGGGGTTCAAATCCCTCCTGCCCTGCAAGTTAGTAGTTAGTAGCAAGTTTGTAGTGAAGAGAGAAAGAAGGAAAGAGTGGAGCAAGAAGTAACACGTAACGAAGGCACCGAAGCACTCGGTCTTTTTGCGCGCATTGCTCTTTTCTATCGCCAAGTAGCTTCAGAGTTAAAGCGCGTGGTTTGGCCAACTCGCGAACAGCTAACTACCTATACCTCTGTGGTTCTAGTTTTCGTAACTTTCATTATCGCCGTGGTTTCAATCTTCGATCTCGGTTTAACAAAATTAGTTTTTTGGATTTTCGGTTAAGGAATATAAATGTCTGAAGAATTTACAGAGTCCAATCAGGACGCCTTCGAAGCGGCGCTCGCTTCTTCAGCTGAATCTGCTGAATCTGTTCCTGAAACTGTAGTCGCAGTTGCAGAGCCAACTGATGCTGTTGAAGCTACCGAAGAAGATCCAAATGCAGAATTTCGTCGCGCACTGGAAAATGCGCCAGGCGAGTGGTTTGTAGTGCACTCATATGCCGGATACGAAAAGAAGGTTAAAGCTAACCTGCAAAACCGTATCAACACGTTGCACATGGAAGATTACATTTACCAGATTGAAGTTCCAGAAGAAGAATTTAAGGAACTTAAGAATGGCCAGATCAAAGTTGTAAAGCGCAACGTTTATCCAGGTTACGTTCTAGTTCGCATGGAACTCACCGATGAATCATGGTCGGCAGTTCGTAACACTCCTGGCGTTACCGGATTCGTTGGCAATGCGCACCACCCATCTCCACTTTCATTAGATGAAGTGGAAAAGATTTTAGCGCCACGTCCAACTAAGAAAGATGGCAAGCCAGAGATCAAACATGTTGATTTTTCAATTGGCGAATCAGTCACCGTTATGGATGGCCCATTTGCAACGCTACCTGCATCGATCGCAGAGATCATGCCAGAGCAAGCAAAACTAAAGGTTTTGGTTTCAATCTTCGGTCGCGAGACCCCAGTAGAGCTTGGATTTAACCAAGTTCAGAAGATCTGAAGCTAAAAAGCAAGAAAAGCAAGAAACAAGAAGAAATAAAGTAAAAAGAAAAAGGAAGAAACGAGAAATGGCACCAAAGAAAAAAGTATCTGCAATGATCAAGTTGCAGATCGAAGCAGGCGCTGCAACACCAGCTCCTCCAGTAGGTCCAGCTCTCGGTCAGCATGGTGTGAACATCATGGACTTCGTAAAGGCATACAACGCTGCTACTGAGTCACAAAAGGGCAACATCATTCCAGTAGAAATTACTGTTTATGAAGATCGCTCATTCACATTCGTAACAAAGACACCTCCTGCATCTCGTTTGATCTTGAAGGCAGCTGGAATCGAAAAGGGTTCTGCTATTCCTCACAAGAACAAGGTCGCAACAATTTCAAAGGCGCAAGCTGCTGAGATTGCTAAGACCAAGATGGAAGACCTAAACGCTAACGACATCGAAGCGGCAACCCTGATCATTGCAGGCACAGCTCGCTCAATGGGAATTATCGTCGACGGAATGTAAAACTTTTCTAGAGTTTTAAAGCAAAACTCCAAGAAAGGTGGGAGATCCACGCTGGATCGAAAGCACCACAACCTAAAACTTAATTAAAAGATTGAGTTAGAAAAGAAAGATTAGGAAGAAATGAAGCGTAGTAAGAAGTACGAAGAGGCAGCCAAGAAGGTAGATCGCAATAAGGTCTATTCACCACTTGAAGCCGCAACTCTTGCAAAAGAAACAACTACAGTTAAGTACGACGCAACAATTGAATGCGCGATGCTACTTGGCGTAGATCCAAAGAAGGCTGATCAAGCAATTCGCTCAACAGTTAACCTGCCACACGGAACAGGTAAGACTGCACGCGTACTAGTATTCGCAACTGGCCAAAATGCAGATGCAGCGCGTGTTGCAGGTGCAGATATCGTTGGCGCAGATGAATTGATCGCAGAAGTTGAAAAGGGACGTTTGGATTACGACTCAGTTGTTTCAACTCCAGATTTAATGGGTAAGGTCGGTCGTCTAGGTAAGGTGCTTGGTCCACGTGGCCTAATGCCAAACCCAAAGACCGGAACCGTAACCACAGATGTAGCGAAGGCAGTTACAGATATCAAGGGTGGAAAGATTGAATTCCGTGTTGATAAGAACTCTAACTTGCACTTCATCATTGGCAAGTCATCATTTACTGCGCAGCAATTAGCAGAGAATTTTGCGGCAGCGCTTGATGAAGTTATGCGTGCAAAGCCAGCTTCTTCAAAGGGTACTTACCTAAAGAAAGCTGTGATCTCTTCAAACATGGGCCCTGGCATTCAAGTTGATACCAGCGGAACCAAGGTTGCAGCGCCAGCTAATTAATTAAGTCAAAATCGGCCTGCGAACGAGAGTTTCAGGCCGATTTTGCATTTTTAGAGGGCTGTTTTAAGATTCAACCCTCTTCCAGAGACCGCTGGCATTTTAAATAAGCCCCGCGCAGGTGAGATTCGGAACTTTCCGTGTCGCCATCTAGCGCCACGGATTTTTTTATGTCGCGATTGATGCGAAGTTCAAAAACAAAAGAGAAAGGTGAACCAAAATGGCTCGCCCAGATAAGACAGCAGCAGTTGCTGAATTAACTGAAGATTTCAAGTCTTCAGATGCAATTGCGCTAACTGAATACCGCGGTCTAACCGTAGGTGCGATGAAGACACTTCGTCGTTCACTTGGTATGGAAACAAAGTATGCAGTTGTAAAGAACACCCTAACTAAGATCGCTGCAAAGAATGCCGGAGTAGAAATCGATGATTCTCTACTAAAGGGCCCATCTGCAGTTGCATTTATTAAGGGCGATTCAATTGTTGCCGCAAAGGCACTTAAGGAATTCCAGAAAGAGAATCCACTTCTTGTTATCAAGGGCGGAATCTTTGATGGTAAGGCGGTAACCACTGCCGAAATTATGAAGTTAGCTGACCTAGAGTCTCGCGAAGTTCTCTTGGCCAAGTTGGCTGGCGCTATGAAGGGCACAATGGCAAAGGCTGCTCGTACCTTCGATGCGCTTCGCATCAAACTGGAGGCTGGTTCACCAGCACCGGTCGCAGAAGCATCTGTTGCAACAGAAACAGCAGAAGCAGTGTCCGAACCAGCAACAAGCAACGCTGAGGCAGAGGTTCCAGCTCAAGCTGAAACTACAGAAGCTGTCGCAGTAACCGAAACAACAGAAACCTCAGCAGAGTAATAAAAAGGAAAAATAAAAATGGCAAAGCTATCATCAGCAGATTTAATGGCAGCATTCAAGGAAATGACTATCGTTGAACTTTCAGATTTCGTGAAGGCATTCGAAGAGGAATTCGATGTAACCGCAGCAGCTCCAGTAGCTGTAGCAGTTGCAGGTGGCGCAGCAGCAGGCGGAGACGCAGCAGCAGCGCAGGATGAATTCACAGTTATCCTCGAAGATGCAGGCTCACAGAAGATTGCAGTTATTAAGGAAGTACGTGCACTTAACTCAGCACTTGGCTTGAAGGAAGCTAAGGATCTAGTTGATGCAACACCTGCAACACTTCTAGAGAAGGCAAATAAAGAGACCGCAGATAAGGCAAAGGCAGCTCTAGAAGCAGCTGGCGCAAAGGTATCTGTTAAGTAATTTCGGCTCGCACCCTAGCTAGTCGAGAAACCCCGCTCAACACGAGCGGGGTTTTTTTATTTAAATTGAATCTCCACCTTTAATCCGCCTAGTTCGCTCTTACCAAAAGTTAATTTGGCACCCAGCTCTTTAGCGCTTTTTTGTATTAAAGACATTCCTAAACCGCTGCCTCCGGTTTCGCGAGATCTAGAAGTATCAAATCTCTTAAATGGTTTATCTGGAATCTCCTTTAATCCAGGCCCGCCATCTTCAATAGTTACGGTCTTGCCATCAATTAAAATCTGAATTGGAGCGCTTTCAGGTGAGTGCACACGAGCATTTGTAATGACATTAGTCAACATGGTGTCGACCAAATCATAAGGAGCTTTAATAGTTAGCGGTTTGGAAATGTAAGTAACTTGTCGGCTTGGTTGTAGAACCAGCAAATCTTCAATATGCGATTTTAAGTATTCGGAGATATCTATTGAAGTTGGTTGTTGGCGACGTCCCTCATCAAGCGCGGCAATCTTTAGCAATTGATCAATTATCTTATTCATACGCAGAGATTCCTCGTTAATTCTCTTTGCATATTTCTCACTCTGCTCGGGCGAATTACTTAACAATTCGGAGTAACCGCGAATCACGGTGAGCGGTGTTTTCAACTCGTGGGACGCATCTCCGATAAATTCCTGCATTCCTTTAGCGGCGCTATTTAGCTTGCTATCTCTTCTAAATAAGAGGAATACCAGCAGAGAGGATAAAAAGACAGCTAAGAGATCAAAGAATAAGATTGATCTCAAGCTGCGGCTAATTTCATTATTAATATCGCTAATTGAGATATAAAAACTTAAGTATTCTGAATCATTAATCGGGAAATAGCGCTGATAAGTATTGGCAATTTCTATTGGCTTTACAGTTCCGGTTAAGAAATCTTTTTTAGCAGGAAATTGAAATTCAAGATTGTCATTCTCCAGAAGATAAGTGATTTCTTTGGAATCTGTAATGTAAGCCAATGAGACCGGAATTGGACTGTTGCCGGCTAAATACAGTGCCAGCGATATATCGTCTTCTTTAGAGATATTTAATTGTTTAACAATATTATTTAATACGGAGTTAACCGTTGCTAGCTTTTCGTGTCTCATGGATAACACGGCCTGCGTACTAGTTACAAATGAGGTAATGATTAGAATTGCAGTAACTACTAGAGTTAATCGGGTATTTAATTTCATGCTTGCTCTAACTTAAAACCAACGCCACGGATAGTTTTAATTCCTTCAAAATCTGTCCTATGAAGTTTTTTGCGCAAATAAGAGATATAGGTATCCACAACATTGGTACTAGTTTCGAAATCAAGTCCCCAGACTAGATCTAATAACTTCTCTTTAGACATAACTCGATTTTGATTCTGTATCAAAATTAGCAGTAAGTTGTATTCGGTAGGTGAGAGCTCAACACTTTTCTCATTGAAAGTGACTAAATGTTCAGTGTCGTTTAAAGTGATTGGCCCGCAAGTAAAGAGCCCTGCTTCATTTTTATTGTGACGCTTTAATCGGTTCTCTACTCGAAGTACTAATTCTTCAACGCTAAATGGTTTACGCACATAGTCATCTGCACCTAAGCGAAGACCGTGCGTGACATCATTCTTATCGGTGCGCGCACTAATCAAGATAATTGGCTGAGTCGGAGCGCTGGCGCGTACCTTTTCTAAGATGGCAAAGCCATCAAGTTTAGGCAGATTCACATCTAAAATAATTAAATCAAACTTTTGCTTTCGGATTTTATTTAATCCATCAAGGCCATCGGTTGCGATAACGACCTCAAAGCCTGCGATGGCTAATACCTCTGACATTAAATCTCGAATCGCCTGTTCGTCATCGACTACCAGTATCTGTCCCTTAGCCACAGTTGAAAGTTACTTAAATCAGCCCGGCTTATCCACCTTATGAAGAGTTCCAATGGGTTTGGGCCCATCTTCACACGACTTTCACACAATCCCAGGCCTATAGTCTGCTCATTAGTTACTTCATCGAATAGGAGTTTTAAATGAAGAGAGCGTTAGTTGCAACAGTAGTTGCAATCTCACTTAGTACCGGTTCTGCTGCATTTGCAGATACCACTGCAACACCAAGACCAAAGGCGCAAGCAAATGAGCAATTTAAAGCGGCGCTAGAGAAATGGCGTTCAGAAAATCAAGCCAGCCTTAACTCTTACAAAGCAGCAATGAATGAATACATGGCAAAGATGAAAGCGAATGCAGCGGCACGAAAGAGCGCAAATGATGCATTTAAGAGCGCAGTTGATGCAGCTCGCAATGCATACAAGAGCGCAATGACGGCAGCCACAACTGCAGAGGCAAAGACTGCGGCAGAGAATGCGCGCAAGGCTGCAGTTGCAGCAGCCACTGCAGCTCGCGATTTAGCGCTAAAGGCGATCGCGGCGCTGCCAGCAAAGCCAGTAAAACCAGCGGAGCTTCCAAAACCAGTTAAGCCTTAATCGCTCAAATAGATAATTCCGCCGTGTGATTCGGCGAATGAGGGAGCAGGAGCGGTGCTTTTACCCGATTAGACAAGGGAAAGCAAGCACCGATATCCTGCTCCCTCACACTTTTACCCTAGGTCATGGCATATAGCGGCTGGCGGCCTAATAGTCGTGTGTGCGTTACACAATTTAATTGTTTGTAATTGTCTTGGAAGGACATAACTTGGCCGCGTCAAAGAACAAAACAGCTCCACGCCGCATTTCATTCGCCAAAATCTCAGAACCACTTGAAGTACCAAACCTGCTAGCTCTACAACGTGAGAGCTTTGATTGGTTGCTTGGTAATGCTGAGTGGCGCGAGCGTATGGCAAACTCACCAGAATCACTTCGTGGAGAGCTACCATCCCAATCAGGTTTAGAAGAAATTTTCGAGGAGATCTCTCCAATTGAAGATTTCCAAGGTTCGATGTCACTTTCATTCCGTGATCATCGCTTTGAACCTGCTAAATATTCTGTAGATGAGTGCAAAGAGCGCGATATGACATACGCAGCTCCACTTTTCGTAACTGCAGAATTTATGAACAATGAAACTGGCGAAATTAAATCGCAGACGGTTTTCATGGGCGATTTCCCATTGATGACACCACGCGGAACTTTCGTAATCAACGGCACTGAACGTGTTGTGGTTTCACAGTTAGTTCGTTCTCCAGGTGTTTACTTTGAGCGTTCAATCGAAAAGGGTTCAGATAAAGATGTCTTCACCGCAAAGATTATCCCTTCACGTGGTGCTTGGCTGGAATTCGAAGTAGATAAGAAAGATCAGGTTGGCGTACGTATCGATCGTAAGCGCAAGCAATCTGTAACAATTTTCCTAAAGGCGCTTGGTTGGACTGAAGAACAGATCGTCGAAAACTTCGGCGAATACGATTCAATCCGCCAGACTCTTGAAAAAGATAACGTAAAGACCCAAGACGATGCGTTGCTAGATATTTATCGCAAGCTTCGTCCTGGCGAGCCTCCAACAAAGGAAGCAGCACAGAACTTAATCGAGAACTATTACTTCAATCCAAAGCGTTACGACTTGGCCAAGGTCGGTCGCTTTAAGATTAATAAGAAGTTAGGTCTCGAACAAGAATTAGCAGCGAATTTAATGACTATTCAGGACATTGTTGCCACATTGAAGTACCTAGTAGCGCTACATCGTGGCGATCTAGTGATGGATTACGGCAAGGAAGTTCGTGTAGAAGCTGACGATATCGATCACTTCGGTAACCGTCGTCTACGTACCGTTGGCGAATTGATTCAAAATCAGGTTCGCACCGGTCTTTCACGTATGGAACGTGTAGTTCGCGAACGTATGACTACTCAAGATGTCGAAGCAATTACTCCTCAGACTTTGATCAACATCCGTCCGGTTGTGGCATCAATCAAGGAATTCTTCGGAACATCTCAGTTGTCACAGTTCATGGATCAAACAAATCCATTGTCAGGTTTGACTCACAAGCGTCGTCTTTCAGCGCTTGGACCTGGCGGACTTTCACGTGATCGCGCGGGCTTCGAAATTCGTGACGTGCATCCATCTCACTACGGACGTATGTGTCCAATCGAAACTCCTGAAGGACCAAACATCGGTCTAATCGGTGGTCTTGCAACATACGCACGTGTAACTGCATTTGGATTTATCGAAACTCCATATCGCAAAGTTGTTAACGGAAAAGTTTCAGACAAGGTTGATTACCTAACTGCAGACGAAGAAGACGAGCACGTAATTGCGCAGGCAAACGCACCGCTAAATGCAGATGGTTCATTCGCTGAAGCTCGTGTTCTTGTTCGTCGTCGTGGTGGAGAAGTTGAATACATTCCAGCTGACGAAGTTGATTACATGGACGTTTCCCCACGTCAGATGGTTTCTGTTGCAACTGCAATGATTCCATTCTTAGAGCACGACGACGCCAACCGTGCGTTAATGGGTTCTAACATGATGCGTCAAGCAGTTCCGCTAATGCGTCCAGAATCTCCACTTGTTGGAACTGGTATGGAATGGCGCAACGCAATTGATGCTGGCGATGTAATCATGGCGAAGAGTGCGGGTGTAGTAACTGAAGTTTCATCTGATGAAGTAACAGTTATGACCAACGATGGAAAATACGATAACTATTCACTTTCTAAGTTCCGCCGCTCAAACCAAGGAACTTCATATAACCAGCGCGTTCAGGTAGCTGAAGGCCATAAGGTAGAAGTGGGCACAGTTATTGCTGATGGTCCGTCAACCGATAAGGGCGAAATGGCGCTTGGCAAAAATCTACTTATTGCATTTATGTCATGGGAAGGTCATAACTACGAAGACGCGATCATTCTTTCGCAGCGTCTAGTACAAGATGACGAACTGACATCAATTCACATTGAGGAGTACGAAGTTGATGCACGCGATACCAAACTTGGTGCCGAAGAAATCACTCGCGATATTCCAAACGTTTCTGAAGAAGTGCTTGCTGACCTTGATGAACGAGGCATCATCCGCGTAGGTGCAGATGTAGTCCCTGGCGATATCTTGGTTGGAAAGGTAACTCCAAAGGGCGAAACCGAATTAACTCCAGAAGAGCGTCTGCTTCGTGCCATCTTCGGTGAGAAAGCTCGCGAAGTTCGCGATACCTCACTAAAGGTTCCGCACGGTGAATCAGGCAAGATCATTGGCGTTAAAGTTTTTGAATCTGAAGAGGGCGACGAACTTGGCGCAGGTGTAAACACACTTGTACGTGTTTATGTTGCACAGAAGCGCAAGATTCAAGTTGGTGACAAGCTTGCTGGTCGCCACGGTAATAAGGGTGTGATCTCAAAGATTCTTCCAGTTGAAGATATGCCATTCCTTGAAGATGGAACTCCTATCGATGTAATTCTAAATCCACTTGGTGTACCTGGTCGTATGAACGTTGGTCAGGTTCTTGAAATGCACCTTGGTTGGGCTGCAAAGACTGGTTGGGATTTATCAGGTATCGGCGAAGCTTGGACAAAGCATCTAGAAGAGATTGGCGCTGCAAAGGCAGAACCAGGAACTAATGTTGCAACTCCAGTATTCGATGGTGCAAAGGAAGATGAAGTTGCGGGCCTACTCGGTGCAACTCTTCCAAACCGCGATGGCCTACAACTAATTGGTTCATCAGGTAAAGCAAATCTATTTGATGGTCGCTCAGGCGAACCATTCCCAACTCCAATCTCTGTTGGTTACATGTACATCTTGAAGTTGCACCATTTGGTCGATGACAAGATCCACGCACGTTCAACCGGTCCTTACTCAATGATTACGCAACAGCCACTAGGTGGTAAAGCGCAATTCGGTGGTCAGCGCTTCGGTGAAATGGAAGTGTGGGCGCTAGAAGCTTACGGCGCTGCATATACATTGCAGGAGTTGCTAACTATTAAATCTGACGACGTGCTTGGTCGCGTAAAAGTTTACGAAGCAATCGTTAAGGGTGAAAACATTCCAGAACCAGGTATCCCTGAATCATTCAAGGTACTTGTTAAGGAAATGCAATCACTATGTCTAAACGTAGAAGTACTTTCATCTGAAGGTGTGGCAATTGAAATGCGCGATACCGATGATGAAGTCTTCCGAGCCGCAGAAGAACTTGGAATTAACTTGTCACGAGTTGAGCCAAGCTCAGTAGAAGAGGTGTGATCTGATGTTAGATGTTAATTTCTTTGATGAACTACGTATTGGTCTGGCATCAGCAGAACATATTCGTGCCTGGTCTTTCGGCGAAGTTAAGAAGCCAGAGACCATCAACTACCGCACACTAAAGCCGGAAAAGGATGGCCTCTTCGATGAGAAGATCTTCGGACCTACTCGCGACTGGGAATGCTATTGCGGTAAATACAAGCGTGTTCGATTTAAGGGCATCATCTGCGAACGTTGCGGCGTTGAAGTTACACGCGCAAAGGTTCGTCGCGAACGTATGGGACATATCGAACTTGCAGCTCCAGTTACACATATCTGGTACTTCAAGGGCGTTCCTTCACGTCTTGGATACTTACTCGATTTAGCTCCAAAGGATCTTGAGAAAGTTATCTACTTTGCTGCTTACATGATCACTGAAGTTGATGGCGAAGCGCGCGAAGAAGATATGGCGCAGAACGAGAAGAAGCTGGCTAACGATCGCAAGAAGATCGAAACCAAGCGCGATCTTGATCTTGATGCCCGCTCTAAGAAACTTGAAGCTGATATGGCAGAGCTCGAAGCAGAAGATGCAAAGAGCGATGTAAAGCGCAAAGTGCGCGAATCAGCAGAGCGCGAACTAAAGCAGATCCGCGAAAAGGCAGATAAAGAAATCTCTCGCCTTGAAGATGTGTGGTCACGCTTTAAGAACCTTAAGGTGCAAGACCTTGAAGGTGATGAATCTCTTTACCGTGAAATGCGTGATCGTTATGGCATGTATTTCAAGGGAGATATGGGCGCATCAGCAATCAAGAAGCGCTTAGAAGATTTCGATCTAAAGACCGAATATGACAAGTTAACTGAAATTGCAGAAAACGGTAAGGGCGCAAAGAAGACTCGCGCAATTAAGCGTTTGAAAGTAGTTAATTCATTCTTGAACACAAGTAATTCACCAGCATCTATGGTGCTTGATTGTGTTCCAGTTATTCCACCTGATCTACGTCCGATGGTTCAACTTGATGGTGGCCGCTTTGCAACATCAGATCTAAATGATTTGTATCGCCGCGTTATCAACCGTAACAATCGGTTGAAGCGTCTTGCAGATCTTGGTGCTCCTGAAATCATCGTTAACAATGAAAAGCGTATGTTGCAGGAAGCAGTTGATTCGCTATTCGATAACGGTCGTCGTGGTCGCCCAGTTACTGGCCCTGGAAATCGTGCACTGAAATCACTTTCAGACATGCTTAAGGGTAAGCAAGGACGTTTCCGTCAGAACTTGCTCGGTAAGCGCGTGGATTACTCAGGTCGTTCCGTAATCGTTGCTGGTCCTCAATTGAAGTTGCACCAGTGCGGTCTACCAAAGCAGATGGCGCTAGAACTATTTAAGCCATTCGTAATGAAGCGACTTGTAGATCTAAATCATGCACAGAACATCAAGAGCGCAAAGCGCATGGTCGAACGTGCACGTCCAGTTGTTTGGGATGTTCTTGAAGAAGTTATTGCAGAGCATCCAGTATTACTTAACCGTGCACCAACTCTGCACCGTTTAGGTATTCAAGCTTTCGAACCACAGTTGGTTGAAGGTAAAGCTATCCATCTACATCCGCTTGTTTGTACTGCGTTTAACGCGGACTTCGACGGTGACCAGATGGCGGTGCACTTACCTCTATCTGCAGAAGCGCAAGCTGAAGCACGTATCTTGATGTTGTCATCTAACAACATCTTGTCACCAGCACATGGTCGTCCACTTGCAATTCCAACTCAGGACATGGTGCTTGGTCTTTACTACTTAACTCAGGTTCGTCCTGGTGAAAAGGGTGAAGGTCGCGCATTTACCTCTGTTGCAGAAGGATTGATGGCCCTTGATCAAGGCACACTTGCAGTGCAAGCACCAATCAAGATTCGTATCAAAGGTGAAACTAAGGAAACCACTCTTGGTCGTGCCGTATTTAATGATGCACTTCCAGCAGATTTCCCATTTGTGGATGCAGATGTCACCAAGAAGCAACTAGTAACAATCGTTGATCGTCTTGCTGAGTTCTATCCAAAGGTAGTTGTAGCAGCAACACTTGATGCACTTAAGGAACTTGGTTTCCGTTGGGCAACTCGTGCTGGCGCAACTATTGGTATTGAAGATGTCGTGGTTC
Organism: Candidatus Nanopelagicaceae bacterium; assembly: GCA_046091905.1. Lineage (GTDB taxonomy): Bacteria > Actinomycetota > Actinomycetes > Nanopelagicales > Nanopelagicaceae > ZLKRG08. The sequence continues at coordinate 5,030 of JBJTCN010000043.1, read as the reverse complement.
CACCTCGCAAGCAAGAAATTCTTGAGGGCTATGAAACAAAGGCAGATAAGGTGCAGTCACAGTATGAGAAGGGCTTGATCACTGACGATGAACGTCGTCAAGAATTGATTGAGATCTGGACCCAAGCAACTGCTGAAGTTGGTAAGGAGATGGAAGATAACTTCCCTCGTATCAACCCAGTTTGGATGATGGTTCACTCTGGTGCTCGTGGTAACTTGATGCAGATTCGTCAGATCGCAGGTATGCGTGGTCTGGTGGCAAATCCAAAGGGCGAAATCATTCCTCGTCCAATCAAGTCAAACTTCCGCGAAGGACTTTCTGTTCTTGAATACTTCATCTCAACTCACGGTGCGCGTAAGGGTCTTGCAGATACCGCGCTTCGTACCGCGGACTCTGGTTATCTAACACGTCGTCTTTGCGACGTGGCACAGGATGTAATCATCCGTGAAGAAGATTGCGGTACTGATCGCGGTCTAGTGCTACCAATTGCATCAAAGCAAGGATCAGCGCTAGTTAAAGATGATCACGTCGAAACTTCTATCTACGGTCGCGCGCTAGCTGAAGATGTAACAGTTGATGGCAAGGTACTTGCTGCAGCTGGTTCAGATCTTGGCGATCGCGTAATCGATGAACTTATTGCAGCTGGTGTATCTGAAGTCAAGGTGCGCTCAGTTCTAACTTGCGATAGCAAGGTTGGACAGTGCGCAGCTTGCTACGGTCGCTCACTTGCCGCAGGTAAGCGCGTAGATATTGGTGAGGCAGTTGGAATCATTGCAGCGCAATCAATCGGTGAACCAGGTACTCAGTTAACAATGCGTACCTTCCACACCGGTGGTGTTGCAGGTGATGACATCACTCATGGTCTGCCACGTGTACAAGAACTATTCGAAGCTCGTACACCTAAGGGTGTTGCACCAATCGCAGAAACCGCTGGTGTGGTTTCATTCCGCGAAGATGCAAAGGGCAAGAAGATTGTCGTTACGCCTGCAGATGGCGGAGAGGAAGTTGCTTACCCAATTACACGTCGCCAGAAGTTACTTGTTGAAGAGGGACAGAAGGTTGAAGTCGGCCAGAAGATGGTGGTCGGTGCGATTGATCCTAAGCAGGTACTTCGTATTCTTGGACCTCGTGCAACTCAAGTTCACTTGGTAAATGAAATCCAAGAGGTTTACCGTTCACAAGGTGTAGGTATTCACGATAAGCACATCGAAGTTATTGTTCGTCAAATGCTAAAGCGCATCACTGTGCTTGAAGCAGGAGATACTGAATTACTTCCAGGTGAACTTGTCGAACGTGGTCGCTTTGAAGCAGAGAACCGTCGCGTGGTTACCACCGGTGGCAAAGCTGCATCAGGTCGTCCAGAACTTATGGGTATCACCAAGGCATCGCTTGCAACCGAGTCATGGTTGTCAGCGGCTTCATTCCAGGAAACAACTCGTGTATTAACTGATGCTGCGTTATCAGAGAAGAGCGATCCACTTCTTGGTCTGAAAGAGAACGTCATTATCGGTAAGTTGATTCCAGCTGGTACCGGTCTTGCACGTTATCGCAACGTTCGCGTTGAACCAACTGAAGAGGCAAAGGCTGCAGTTTATGCATCATATGATGAATACGACTTCACACCATTTGAGACTTCAGGTTCTGGCGAAGCAGTTCGCTTAGATGATTTGGATGTACGTAATTAACCAGTAATTAATAAGATAAAAAGGGGCTAGCTGAGTGTTAGCCCCTTTTCTTTTTGTCATTTCTAATCTCTTTAATCACATGTGACTAGGTAGATACCCAGTGAGGGGCTGCCACTCGCTTTTTTTCTTTTCACCTATTTCATAAGTGAAAAAATTTGAGCGTAACAAACAGTTACAGGGAGAGATGGAACTGATGAAGCGTTCACAGAAAATCATAACCGTCCTAGCAGTAGCGGGACTGGCTTTAGGAAACATTGCAGGTGCGAGTGCTGCAAATAAAACAATCACTTGCTATAAGGGAACCACTGTAAAGAAAGTTACTGGGGCCAACCCAAAGTGCCCAGCTGGTTTTTCAACTACTAAACCAAAAGCTGCTGCAACAACTGCCGCAACTACAAAAGGTGCAGTAGTAAAGATTGATGCAACTTACAAAGGAACAATCACCATGGTTTGGGGAGAGGCCGATGTGACCGTTACCAATGTAACTGCAACTGGATCTGGAAATACTGGCGGCTTAGACAAACTTTCAGGAATGGGCGCTGCAGCTCCAGCCGAACAGTGCACACCATTTGATGGAGAAGGAACGCTGGGTAGCGGCGCAGATACTTTGAAAGTTAAGTATGCAGATGGCGCAATGGCTTGCTCTGCTGATGCCGATGCACCAACAGTCGTAACTATCAAAAAGGGTCCATTAACAATTGTTAGCGGCACCGGTAAATATGCAGGCGCAACTGGTTCTTTGACTTTAACCGGTACTTGGAAAGTTGATAGCGCATCAAAAGGCACCAAGCCTGCAACTGCAGTCACATTGAATTTAGTCGGATCAATTACAACGAAGTAAAAGATTTAAGAAGATAAAAGGAGTTAGTTAAATGAAAAAAATAATCGCAAGCGTTGCAGTAGCAGCATTTGCAGTTCTAGGGATGTCTTCAGCGCAAGCTGCAGAAACCTTGGCTTTATCTGGCGGAAGCGCCACATTTGGACTTGAACCAGCGGTAATTACCGCAACCGCGTCAGTTCCAGGCACAGTTGCATTCTCAGCAGCTGGCAAAGTTTTGGTTGGTTGCGAAGCAGTGCCAACTACAACAGTCGCGCCTTTCGTAGCAAAGTGCTCATGGGTACCAGCTGCCGCTGGTGCAACTGCACTTACTGGCGTTTTGACACCAACTGATACTGCGATTGCAAAGGTAAATTCACCAACACTTAACGTAAAAGTTGGTGTTGCCGTTCAAGGCGTCGTTTCACCAATTCACATTTATGTAGATTCCGTGTTGGCATCAGGTCCTACCGGAGTTATGTATTCAAAGCAGGGCGTAACTTGTGCAATTACTAGCCAATACATTTTGGGTCAAACCATCGTGTTCCGCGTCTATGCAAATAATGCTGATATGGGTGGCGCTTATATGGACTCTTCAAATACTGCACAGGCTTACATTGAAGTTTCAGGATGGCCAACCAAGATTCCGTTAACTTACGGAAACCACTCAGGTGTTTCTTTCTGGACCGGCGTATTAGCAACTGGCACTGGAAAGTATTCAACTCTTGGACTTATCAATTACAAGGTGACGATGGTTGCTAAAGACACATCAACAATGAAGGTGCTTTCAACAAAGTTAGTACCAAAGATTGTTAATGGTTTACGCCAAGTTGATCCATCATCAGGTCGCACAGTTTATGATCGAGTTAGCTACTACCGTTCTGTATCAGTTAACCCACCTCTAAAGGGTGCTACTGGTACCTGGTCATCTAACTTCACCGCGAATTCTCAACTACAGCTCTACGCAGTACCAACCGCCTAAGAGATAAGTGAACGGAGAGATAGAAATGAAGAGAAAAGCATTTTTCAGAAGCATCATGGCAGCGGCTATAGCGGCTGCCATGATTACCCCAGCTATGGCCGCAGATGGCGAAAATATCTTGTCATTGTATGCACCTAAAGATTTAAAGGGTGTACCTGTTTTGCCATATACCGGTGAAAAAATTACGTTCACGGTTCCAGATCTTCTGGCAGGCGCAATTACCGCTAATCCAATTCAAGGATATGTGGGAGATAAAGTTACTTTAACCGGAAAAGGATTACCGGCAAATTCTTCTGTAAATCTTTCATGGTCGACCGCGACCGGCGCATGGCTTGCTGAAGTGCAACCAAATACTGTTAATTATCGCGGCTTAAAGTATGACAAATGGAATGTAAAGATGGCTGACATCACCACAGACGCAAATGGCGGTTTCACCTACAACACCATCATCGCTGAAGATTTTGGTGGACCACATGATATTTATGCGGTTGTAAATGGGGCAGCTGCTGCTAAAGGTGGCTATCAAATCAATCCAAATTTCAAGATGTCACCTGCTTCAGGCCCAATTGGCACCGTAATTAAGATTAATTACACCGGAATTGCATCCTCACTTTATGGCCAAGGTGTAGTTGCACTCTGGGATAACGGTTATGCAGGTATGGGTAGTGGACTTTGGACACGTGGAACTATGAATTTCTCAATCCGCGCTTCTGGAAAAGTTGGAGATCACTACTTAACAGTGACAAATGGCCTTGGACCTCGTTACTTAAATCTTCGTCAATCACCAGTTCCTTATGTAGCTGGTTCAATGAAGAAGTTCCGGGTAACTAAAGACAACGGACTTATTGCACCATCAATTGAATATCCAGATCCAGTTGCAATCGCAACTGAACTTCGCACCACACTTTCAGATGTTGGGGTAAATAAGTCTTCAACTGCCAAAGCAACACTTGATGTAACAAGTGGCGTAGTTGGAACTAAAGTAAAACTTAATGTAACTGGATTATCAGCTACGGGAGTTCACAAAATCTCCTGGGCTACAGTGGTAGGAAACCGCGTTAACTGCCCAACAAGTAGTTGCTGGGTGTATGCAGGTGTTGATTTAGGAACAGCGACACCTTCTGGCGGAGCCATCTCTACCGATGTCACCATCCCAGATAACTTGGGCGGGTGGCACGTTATTCAAATCAAAAATGGCGATTCCATCGAGGCCCAAGTTCCATTCTTCTTAAAGCAGAGCGTCTTTGTATATAAGGATAAGAATGGAAAAGAATTAACAAAGGGAATTGCGCTGGCTGATCCATCACCTCTTCCAGAATCTCGCGATGGTGCAGGAACTCCTACTTACACCTTTAAAGAGGGCGAAGATGTGACTATCGCGCTTAAAGGTGTTGGTTGGACACAATTTGATAACACCATGGCAGTTGTTTACGACAATAATTACGTCGGATATGGGTGCGGATTTAATTCAAATGGTTGGGTAGTAATCCATATTCCAGCAGTTGGCGGAGTTGGAACTCACTTAATTGATTTATATCCACTTTAT
>JBJTCN010000042.1:0-5414 GCA_046091905.1 Candidatus Nanopelagicaceae bacterium | reverse complement strand
CGGAAAGTGTGTTTTATTGGTCGATCAATGGTGCGCAATATGGATATTGCATCGCGGATGGGTTACTTAAATATTCCAGCTTTTGCGATGATTGAAAAAGATGATTTAGATAAATATGGCGACAACGTAGTTTTGATTTGCACCGGTAGCCAAGGCGAACCACTTGCTGCTTTATCGCGCATGGCATACGGAGAGCATTCAATTGTGGTGGGAGAGGGCGATACCGTTGTATTAGCCTCTTCTTTAATTCCCGGAAATGAATCTCCGGTCTATCGAGTAATAAATGAATTAACCAGATTAGGTGCGAAGGTGGTTCATAAAGGGAATGCCATGGTGCATGTATCTGGTCACGCTGCTGCCGGAGAGTTGCTCTATTGCTACAACTTAGTAAAACCAAAGAATGTGATGCCAGTACATGGCGAATGGCGTCACATGAAAGCAAATGCGGAGTTAGCAATTCAAACCGGTGTAAAGCGCAATAACACGGTAGTAGTTGAAAATGGAATTGTGGTTGATTTAATTGAAGGACGAGCGCAAGTAGCAGGCGCGGTACCATGCGGTTTTGTTTATGTTGATAGCCAATCAATTGGTGAAATAACCGAAAGCACTTTAAAAGATCGTCGTATTTTAGGTGAAGAAGGTTTCATATCAGTGGTCGTTGTTATTGATGCGCAAAAGGGAACCATCGTTGCTGGCCCAGATATTCATGCGCGCGGATTTAATGAAGATCCAGAGATGTTTAGCGATGTTAAAAATCGAATTGAAAATGCACTAGCGGCAGCGGTGGCACAAGGCACAAATGGAACACATCAACTTTCACAAGTTGTTCGCAAAACGATTGGCAATTGGGTAGGGCAAGAGCATCGAAGAAAACCGATGATTGTTCCGCTTGTCATCGAGGTTTAAGCGCACCTTTAATATAGGCTTGCCGGTCGTGGCAAAGCGTAAGAAAGCATCCAAATCAGTACTTTCAGTATTGGGATCAATTTGGCGCGCTTTTGCAAAGGGCCTTGGAAACGCCATCCGTTTCACTACTCGCGCAGCCAAAGATTTAGATAGCGCGCATCAAAGAGATGGCGCTGCGCTGCTCTTAGTAATTATCGGTTTAGCGGCCGCTGCTGGAACCGGGTTAAATTCAAAATCAATGGTCAGCGAAGCGCTGTATTCAGTTTTTTATGGTGGCTTTGGTCGCATCGGAATTTTGGCACCAATCGTGCTCTTTTACTTCGCATTAAGATTATTTAGATCACCAGATAAGAAAAAAGAGACCGCCCGAATCACGATTGGAACTTTGGCGCTCTTAATATCTACTACTGGTCTTGCGCATATGTTTAATGGATCAGTTGGCACAGGCGCTACCGCCATGCGCCATGGCGGTGGTTGGTTGGGTTATGCAATCACCAAACCGTTAGTTGCGCTTTTGACACCGTTACTTACCTATCCAGTGCTCTTGTTACTATTTGGATTTGGATTATTAGTCGTAACTGCGACGCCATTTTCACAGGTTGCAATCCGCATAAAATCAACTTTTATCTGGCTTAAGACTAAATTGCCTAAGCGCAATCAAGCTGAAGATGATGAAATTTATGAATCAGAACCTTTTGAATCACCATTGGTTTCGCAAGTTGAGGATTATGAGGCTGATGAGGAAGAGTACGAAGAGCCGGCAGAAGATGAATTCGATGAAGAGTTCACCGTAGAGATTCCAAAAGCACATCCTTCGACTGCGCCAGCAAAGCGTCCGGTGCAGATGATGCTGACCCCAGATAGTAAATATGTATTGCCATCACCAGATCTACTTAAGAGTGGGCCAGCAGCTAAGGGCAAGAGCAAAGCCAACGAATCAGTTGTCAGTGCGCTAACTGAATTATTTGCAGAGTTTGAAATTGATGCGCAAGTTACTGGCTTTATGCGCGGTCCTACCGTTACCCGTTATGAAATTGAATTAGGCACTGGTGTAAAAGTTGAACGTATTACCGCGCTCTCAAAGAATATTGCATATGCGGTAGCTTCCAGTGAAGTCCGGATCCTTTCACCAATTCCAGGTAAGTCTGCGGTTGGAATTGAAATTCCAAATACAGATCGCGAAATCGTCGCGCTAGGTGATGTTTTACGCTCAAGTGTTGCCGGTCAAGATATGCATCCCATGCTTACCGCGCTAGGTAAAGATGTCGAAGGAAATTACATCTGTGCCAACTTAGCCAAGATGCCACATTTATTAGTAGCAGGTGCTACTGGTGCTGGTAAATCTTCGATGATAAATACCATGATTACCTCAATCATGATGCGCGCGACACCTGATGAGGTGCGCATGGTATTAATTGATCCAAAGCGCGTTGAGCTAAATGCATATGAAAATATTCCACATTTAATTACGCCAATTATTACCAATCCAAAGAAGGCCGCAGATGCGCTGCAGTGGGTAGTGCGCGAAATGGATCTTCGCTATGAAGATTTAGCCACTTCTGGTTTTAGACATATTGATGATTTCAATAAAGCGGTGCGCGCCGGCAAAGTAGCCACACCTCCTGGCAGTGATCGAATTTTGGAACCATATCCATACCTACTTGTAATTATTGATGAGTTAGCAGATTTGATGATGGTCGCAGCTAAGGATGTCGAAGAGTGTGTCGTACGTATTACCCAGTTAGCTAGATCTGCCGGTATTCACTTAGTACTTGCAACACAGCGTCCATCAGTAGATGTGGTAACTGGTCTGATTAAAGCCAACGTGCCATCCAGACTCTCTTTTGCAACTTCATCGCTTGCAGATAGTCGCGTGATCCTTGATTCACCTGGCGCAGAGAAATTAGTTGGCCAAGGAGATGGACTCTTCGTACCTATGGGCGCATCTCGTCCAATTCGTATTCAAGGCGCATACGTTTCAGAGCGAGAAATTGCGGATGTAGTCGGACATGTTCGTAAGCAATTAGCGCCACGCTTCCGTGACGAAGTCACAGTTGCGCAAAGGGTAGTTGTAAATGGAATCAATGAAATTGGCGATGATTTGGAATTAATGTTGCAAGCAGTGCATTTGGTAGTTACAACTCAAATTGGTTCAACATCAATGCTGCAGCGAAAGTTACGTATCGGTTTTGCTAAAGCTGGCAGATTGATGGATCTGATGGAATCGCGTGGAATCGTTGGTCCATCCGAAGGCTCGAAAGCTCGCGCTGTGCTGGTTAAGCCTGATGAGCTAGAAGATGTCTTAGACACTATCCGCGACTAGCAGGTGATGTAAGGGGTGACCCTGAAAAAAAGTTAGGTGTTACGGCTTCACCCAATCTAGACTTTCCCCAATGTCACTTGGTCAATTATTAATTAGCGCACGTAAGAGCGCTGGAATGACTATTGACCAATTATCTACTGCGACCAATATTCGCGTCTCATTATTAAAAGAGTTTGAAAACAATAATTTTCTTCATGCGGGCGGCGATACCTATTCCCGTGGACATTTGCGCACTATCGCTCGTTTTTTAAATGTAGATGCGGAAATTTTATTGGCGCAATTTGATGAAGAGCATGCGCAAGCTAAACGCGCAATTCACGAACAGTTAGTTGAAAACAATGCAACTTTTGCTCTTGCCGAACGTAAGAAGTTAACTAATAAGCAATTAATCGCTTACAGCGTAATTGGAATTTTCCTATTGTTGGCAACCTCAGTAATAGTTAACTCTCTCAGACAAAGTGCAAGTGGTCCTAAACCAAAACCAAGCGCATCGGCATCAGCTAAACCAAGCGCTAGTGCCACACCATCGGCAACTGCTACCGCAAAAACATATTCTTCTGGTAAGGGTGTATCGGTAAAACTAGAAGCGCCAAATGGATCTTCATGGTTATTTGTAAGCGATGCTGCCGGAATCACTCTCTATTCAGGTCGCGCATCGCAAGGAGAAGTTTTCGAATTTTCAAGTACCGAAGCGGTTAATTTACGAATTGGCAATGCCGGTGCGGTCAAACTCACGGTAAATGGCAAAGAAGTTCCATCTTTAGGTATAGATGGTGAAGTAGTAAATGTCAGTTATGGGGTAAATTCGTAACCATGCCGAAGACCGTAGCTCTGATTACTATGGGCTGCGCTAGAAACGATGTGGACTCCGAAGAGTTAGCAGGTCGATTAGCTGCCGATGGTTGGAAATTAGTTGATGATGCTGCCAAAGCAGAAGTGGCGGTCATTAATACCTGTGGCTTTATCGAAAGTGCGAAGCAAGATTCAATTAATACACTTCTTGAGGCGCATGCGCTAAAAAGAAATGGCGTTACCAAAGCAGTAGTCGCCGTCGGCTGTATGGCCGAACGTTACGGCGAAGAGTTAGCCAGTGCGCTACCTGAAGCTGATGGCATCTTATCTTTTGATGATTATCAAGATATCTCCGTACGACTTGGCGATATTCTGTCCGGGCATAAGCCAACTCCACATACGCCACAAGATCGACGCAAATTACTTCCAATCGCTCCGGCAGATCGGGTGAGAACTTCAGATTTTGCGCGTAAGAGATTAAACAACGATCCTTGGGCATCACTAAAAATTGCCTCTGGCTGCGATCGCAGATGTTCATTCTGTGCGATTCCACAATTTCGAGGCGCCTTTATTTCGCGCCATCCATCAGAGGTTATTGAAGAAGCTAAATGGCTGGCAGATAACGGAGTTAGCGAACTTTTTTTGGTCTCTGAGAACACCACAAGTTATGGCAAAGATTTAGGTGATCTGCGCGCCATGGAGAAATTGCTGCCAGAGTTATCAAAGATTGATGGCGTCAAGCGAATTCGATTGTCATATCTGCAACCTGCTGAGATGCGACCAGCTTTGTTGCAAGAGATGGTTGAAAATGAAAAGGTCGCGCCATATTTTGATCTCTCTTTTCAACATAGCGCTAAGGATGTCTTACGCAGTATGCGTCGATTTGGTGGCAGTAGCGATTTTCTACATTTAATTGCGCAGATTCGCGCACTAGATCCAGAGGCCGGAATTCGCAGTAATTTTATTGTGGGTTTTCCCGGTGAATCCGAGGAAGCATTCGTAGAGCTCTGTAAATTTGTGGAAGATGCAAAGCTAGATGCAGTTGGGGTATTTGGTTATTCAGATGAAGATGGCACTGAAGCGCTCAACATGGAACACAAACTAGATGCAGAGGTAATCGCCGAGCGCGTTGCAACGCTTTCAACAATTGCCGATGATGCAGTAAGTAAGCGCGCCACCATGCGTATCGGCCAAGAGGTCGAAGTTTTAATCGATGATCCAGAGTTGCAAGAAGGTCGCGCGGCGCATCAAGGGCCAGAAGTTGATGGCACAGTTGGATTTGTTGATAGTGAATTTAAAATGGGGCAATGGGTAAAGGCGGTTATTACCGAATCAGCGGGCGCTGATCTAATCGCCAAGGCGCTATGAGAATTACTCCAAATCAGATCACTAT
>JBJTCN010000041.1:0-4581 GCA_046091905.1 Candidatus Nanopelagicaceae bacterium | reverse complement strand
GGTGTAATGCTTCTGAACCTCTTCACCAAATGCTTCTTTAACAAATGCAGATTCGCTCCAAAGTTTCTGTGCCATCTCCATTGTATGTGGCACAAACTCTGAATCTGATGCATAAGCATTTCCAACGAAGGCAGGTTCAAGAGGTAACTTCTTTTGGATTCCATCTAAACCAGCAGCAATCATGCCCGCTACTGCAAGATATGGATTTACATCGCCACCAGGAACGCGATTTTCTACGCGCAGTGATTGGCCATGGCCCACTAAACGCAACGAACAGGTGCGATTATCGCGACCCCAGCGGATTGCAGTCGGTGCGAAAGAACCTGGTTGATAACGCTTATATGAATTAATAGTTGGCGCCCACATCAAAGAGAGCTCACGTAAGTGCGCCTGCATGCCGGCCAGGAAGTGTTTACCTACCTGTGAGAGTCCGTGTTCCTTATCTGAATCATCGGCTAAGACCATTTCACCATTTAGCCCACGGAAAGAACAGTGAATATGTGAAGAGTTTCCTTCGCGTTCGTTGAATTTTGCCATAAAGGTAAGTGCATAGCCCATGTCAGATGCGATCTCTTTTGCACCATTCTTGTAGATCACGTGGTTGTCGCAAGTCTTTAACGCTTCATCATATTTAAATGCGATTTCATGTTGTCCGAAATTACATTCGCCCTTTACGGATTCCACATACATTCCAGCGCCAGCCATTCCCAATCGAATTTGGCGTAACAAAGGTTCGATACGAGATCCACCAAGAATTGAATAATCAACGTTGTATTGGTTAGCTGGAGTTAAATCGCGATAACGCTTATTCCATGCATCTTCGTAAGTATTGTTGAAAACAATAAATTCAAGTTCGGTTCCGACAAAAGCTTTCATGCCCGCATCTTCTAAGCGCTTAATCTGACGGCGCAGAATCTGGCGTGGCGATGCCACTACATCCGTGTGATCTAGCCACTGCACATCTGCGGTGACCATCGCAGCGCCTTCTTGCCAAGGGATATAGCGAAGCGTTGATAAATCAGGAATCATCGCGAAATCTGAATATCCGCGATCCCAAGATGACATGTCATAACCACCAACGGTGTTCATATCCACATCGACGGCTAAGAGATAATTACAGCCTTCGGTGCCGTGTTTGACGATTTCATCTAAAAAAAATTGTCCTGAGATGCGCTTTCCGACTAATCGACCTTGCATATCGGTCATTACAACAACGACGGTATCGATTGTGCCTTCGGCAACATCTTTCTTTAATTGATCAACGCTTAAATAGCCTGTGCTCATGAATTGAATTTATCCCTTATATTCCGTTTTGTCAGTAAATAATCGTAAAAAGTGATTTATATAATGCTACATCGCAGACATTCCGCCATCTGCGGAAATAATTGAGCCGGTAATAAACGAAGCCTCATCGGATGCCAAGAAGAGCACCAAGTGCGCGATCTCGCGCGGTTCGCCCGGGCGACCTATTGGTTGGAATACCGAAATTCCGTCATAAACCTTTTGAAGCCCCCCAAGTAAATCTGCGTGCGCATAATTAATTGGCGTATCCACCCAGCCTGGGCAGATGGCATTGCAACGAATTCCGGTCTTTGCATAGTCAAGTGCTACACCGCGCGTAAACATGACTACCGCGCCCTTGGAAGCTGAGTAAACCGTCAAGAACGGTTCGGAGACTAAACCATTGATTGAAGACATATTTACAATCGAGCCACGCTTATGTTCAAGCATCGAAGGAATGCAGGCGCGAGATAAATACATCATGCCTGCCACATTTACCTGTAAAGTTTTTTGAATTGTTTCATTTGATACTTCATGGAAAGTTCCTGGCAAATTTACGCCTGCATTATTAACTAATATATCTATCGAGCCATATCGCTTCAAAGTATCAGCAGCTATCGCATCACATTGAGCAGAATCGGCAATATCTATTTGGTAAGCGCTAGCAGTTGCGCCCATTGCAGTAATTTTCTTTGCCGTCTCTTCTGCGCCAGCAAGATTTAAATCTGCGCAAACAACTTTGGCACCCTCTTCAGCTAAACGGATTGCGCTGGCTTCACCAATTCCGGAAGCCGCACCCGTAACAATCGCCACGCGATCTTGAACTCTGCCCATTTCATACTCCATTTCTCGACTTTGAGAATGTAAAACTTTTGCTTGAGTTGCTTGAACTAAAGTAATAGAAAAGGGCCACCTTCGCAATGGATACTTGCGAAAGGTGGCCCTTCTTTCTAACTTTATTTACTTTTGATTATTAGTCCACAATGCGAGCTTTATGTTCTGGAGCTTTGAACCACTTATTGGCACCTAGCTTCCACCAGATCATCGCTCCACCAATAATTAGAACTAATGCAATTGGTGCATATTGAACTGCCAGCCAGGTGAAGTTTTCATTTCCTGGCACACCTGCAGGGGTGGTTGGCAAGCAAAGTACAATCGAAATAAAGATAATTTCGACCACCGCAATTGGATTAATCCACTTGTAGTGCTTACCAAGATTCCATGAACCTGCTTTGAAATGTTCGCCTTGCTTATAACGTAGCCAGATTGGAATCATGAATGATAAGAACAATCCAAGCACTGTTACTGAAGTGACGGCGAAGAATGCAATTGGAACCACTGTACCTTCCGGTGCCCAAAGCGCAGGAAGCGTCAAGATAGTTGCAAATAAGCCCACACCAAATGCTGCATGTGATGGATTTCTATTTGCATCTAATTTGGTCCAATACTTATGACCTGGTACCGCGCGATCGCGTGAGAACGCGAACAACATACGTGATGCTGCAGTTACGCAAGACATACCGCAGAAGAACTGACCTACGCAGGTAATAATCATCAAGATCTGAGCCCAGCCGCTGCTTAGCGCTGATTCAAAGATTGCCGGTGCAAAACCGCCAGCCTTATTTAGCGCTTCCACATCTGTAGCGGCGAATAAGAATGCAAGTAGTAGTAACCAACCACCAACTGCTGAGAACGCAACTGATTGCCACATACCCTTTGCAGCTGTCTTTGACGCGCCACCCGTCTCTTCTGAAACGTGTGCAGAGGCATCGAAACCAGTAATTGTGTACTGCGTTAACAAGAATCCAAGTGGCAAGACATAGAACCAATACATGCTCTCTGAGAAGCCAGAATTATTGTTACGAGTTGTAAACACCCACTCTGCTGTCTGATGGCTCTTTGGCAAGAAGATAAGAATTGCCAAAATTGCAGCTACACCAAATACGTGCCAATAAACGTTGATGTTCTGAAGCAAGTGAATAATTTTTGCACCATAGATATTCATGATGATGTGTAGCAATACTGTCACTACGAAAACCATAAATACTAGAGATAGATTTGTTGGATTCCACCAATCGTTAAACAAACTCATGGTGGTGGTAAAGAATGTTGCGAATCCATAATCCACACCAGCGATAACTGCAACTAAACCGACTAGGTTTAACCAACCTGTGATCCAACCGTGTACTGGTTTACCAAGTGCAAAAGCCCAGTAAAAAATACCGCCCGCAGTAGGCATCGCTGATACCAACTCTGCCATTGCAAATGCAATTAATAGAATGAAAATGGAAATTACTGGCCAGCCAATTGAGATTGCAACTGGACCGCCGTTATTCCATGCCTGACCGAATGTTGTAAAACATCCTGAAAGCACAGAAATAATTGAGAATGAGATTGCAAAGTTAGAGAAGCCAGACCAGCGGCGGTTAAATTCCTGCTTGTATCCGAGCGCCTCTAAGAGTTTGGCATCATCATCATGCTGATTACTCAAGTGAACTCCTTTGTTCATCTGTTCCAGCACGAAATTTTGTTAGGCCCGCTAGGGGTAACACTTAGCCAGAACTAAGCTTTTCGATGTAGGTCACCGAAGAAGCTTTTATACTCCTAGAATGCACCCAAAGGAAAGGGTTTTAGGGAAATGTGTCGTCTTTTGGGGTACGTGTCTGATACCGATACTGATTTTTCAGCGGTAGTCGGAGAAAATTTCCAAGATTTCGTAAATCTTTCATCAATCCATTGCGATGGTTGGGGAATCACTGATAAATTTGGCGAGGTTTTCAAAGAAGCAACTGCCGCTAATAAGAGCCCTGATTTCATGGAAGTTATTAAGCGCACCAAAACTGATGGTTCTTTATTGCACTTACGTTGGGCTACCTCTGGTTTGCCAGTTAATACCGCAAATGCGCATCCTTTCCATTACGGAAAATATTCATTCACACATAATGGATCTATTAATCCTCCGACTGCGCTTGATGACTACATTGCGCCGCGCTATTTAAAAGAAGCGCATAGCAATAATGATTCAGAGCGTTATTTCTTATTAGTAGTACAAAAGATTGAAGAACTGGGTCTGGTGCCTGGTGTAAAAGCTGCAGTAAAAATCATTAAGGATCACGCAAATTATTCCAGTATCAATGCCATGCTAATGACGCCGACAAAGATGATTGTGATTTGCGAACACGATAATCAGAAGCGTCCGGATTTTGGTGATGAGCATTATTACGATTTACATTACAAAGAAGATGATCATGCGATTGTCGTTGCATCAAGTGGATGGCCACAAGATGGTTGGCATAACAT
>JBJTCN010000040.1:0-19565 GCA_046091905.1 Candidatus Nanopelagicaceae bacterium | reverse complement strand
TGTTTTAGGAAGGTCACCGATAGCGGCAATCTGACTCGTGGCATAACTTTCACCGAAGCTTGGTGCAATACCCATAACTTCGCCGGTTGAACGCATCTCCGGACCGAGCGTGGCATCAACGCCACGGCCATCTACTCGGCGGAAGCGATTCCACGGTAAGACCACCTCTTTAACCGAAATTGCCTTAGGTTTTACATCGACTTTAGGTAAGAGACCTTCGTTCTTTAACTTAGCAATACTTTCACCAACTGCAATTCGAGCCGCCGCTTTTGCTAAGGCAATACCAGTTGATTTAGATACGAATGGAACTGTGCGCGAGGCGCGTGGATTTGCCTCTAGAACATAGAGTTGGTTATTAGTTATCGCAAATTGAATATTGATTAGCCCGCGAACATTTACTCCTCGTGCGATCTTCTCGGTAGCAACTTTGATCTCGGATAACTGTGCAGGAGTGATGGTCATTGCAGGTAATACACAGGCGCTATCTCCGGAATGGATTCCCGCCTCTTCAATATGCTCCATTACTCCGCCTAGAAAAAGTTCTTCACCATCAAATAGCGCGTCGACATCGATTTCAATTGCGTTATCTAAGAAGCGATCAACCAGCACGGGATGTCCAGGTGTGATCTCGGTGGCTCGCGAGATAAATCCAGCCAAGGCTTGATCGTCATAAACAATTTCCATACCACGACCGCCAAGCACGTAAGAAGGTCTAACTAATACTGGGTATGAAATTCGCGATGCAATATCTTGCGCTTCTAATAACGATGAGGCCATTCCATATTCAGGAGCTACCAGTTTCTGTTCCTCCAGAATTCGACCAAATGCACCACGCTCCTCCGCTAAATTAATCGCCTCTGGCGAAGTACCAAGGATATTTACACCCGCCTCCTTCAAACCTTGCGCCAAACCAAGTGGTGTCTGACCACCAAGTTGAGTAATAACACCAAGTACTGGACCCGCCGCCTCTTCGGCAGAAATTACCTCTAAAACATCTTCTAGTGTTAATGGTTCGAAATAGAGACGATTGCTGGTGTCGTAATCGGTGGAAACCGTCTCTGGATTGCAATTCACCATAATGGTTTCAAAACCTGCATCGCGCAATGTGAATGACGCATGTACGCAGCTGTAATCGAATTCAATACCTTGACCAATTCGATTTGGTCCCGAGCCTAAAATGATTACTGCAGGTGTGGTACGCGGTGCAACTTCACTCTCTTCTTCGTAAGTCGAATAATGATAAGGAGTAAATGCTTCAAATTCCGCAGCACAGGTATCAACTGTCTTGTAGACCGGTCTGATTCCTAAGTGCAGACGAGCACTTCTGACTTCGCTAGGGGTAATTCCTCTAATCGTGCCTATTTGACTGTCAGAAAATCCCAATTGCTTTGCAGAGAATATCAACTTGGCGCTTAATTCACCTGGTTGCGCCAACTCTTCAGCTTTCAAATTGATAATTGCTATTTGTGCTAAATACCAAGGGTCAATCTTTGTAGCCTCATGAATCTGCGCGACGGTAGCGCCAGCCCACATTGCCTGTTGTACCTGCTGCAAGCGATATTCAGTTGGAATACGCATTGAATCTAAAAGTGAATTCATATTGATTGCGGATTTATCAATCGGGAAGGTAAATACTGCCTCTTTACGCTCTAAGGAACGTAACGCTTTCTGTAGCGCCTCCGGAAAGGATCTACCAATGGCCATCGCTTCGCCGACAGATTTCATAGTGGTAGTAAGTCTTGGATCGGCATCGGCAAATTTCTCAAAGGCAAACCTTGGCGCTTTTACAACAATGTAATCCAAAGTCGGTTCAAATGATGCTGGCGTTACCTTGGTGATGTCGTTTCTGATCTCATCCAAGGTGTAACCAATTGCTAACTTAGTTGCAATTTTAGCGATTGGAAATCCAGTGGCTTTTGAAGCTAACGCAGAGGAACGAGATACTCGAGGATTCATCTCAATTACGATGATTCTTCCATTGTGCGGATTTACTGCAAATTGGATATTGCAGCCGCCGGTATCCACTCCAACTTCACGAATAATGTTGATTGAGAGATTGCGAAGTTTCTGATATTCAACATCGGTTAATGTAAGTGCTGGCGCGACGGTAATTGAATCACCGGTATGAACACCCATTGGATCTAAATTTTCGATTGAACAGACAATAACTACGTTATCTTTACGATCACGCATTACCTCTAGTTCATATTCTTTCCAGCCGAGGATGGACTCTTCTAGAAGCACTTCAGAGGTTGGACTATGACGCAATCCTGCACCGGCAATCTGTTCCAGCTCTGCTTCGTTAAATGCAACGCCGGAACCTAATCCACCCATAGTAAAAGATGGTCTAACTACCACCGGATAGTTGAGCTCTTTAACTGCGGCAAAACATTCATCCATCGTGTGACAGATAATTGACTTAGCTGATCCGCCGCCAATCTTTTCAACAATGGCTCTAAATAATTCACGATTCTCCCCGCGCTGGATGGCATTTACATCAGCACCAATTAATTTGACGCCATGTTTCTGCAAAATCCCACGCTCATGTAATCCCATTGCGGCATTGAGTGCCGTCTGACCACCTAAAGTTGCTAACACAGCATCTGGTCGCTCTTTGATCAGAATCTGTTCTATTGATTCTGGGGTGATTGGTTCTATGTAAGTAGCATCAGCAAATTCTGGGTCCGTCATAATGGTGGCGGGATTTGAATTAATCAGTATTACTCGAATTCCTTCACTCTTTAGCACTCGACATGCTTGTGTGCCCGAATAATCAAATTCACAAGCCTGTCCAATCACAATCGGACCAGAACCAATTACTAAGACGCTCTTTATATTGGTATCAATTGCCATTGGAATGCGCTTCCATTAATTCTACAAATCTATCGAATAGGTAATTGGCATCGTGCGGGCCTGCAGCTGCTTCTGGGTGATACTGCACGCTAAATGCCGGCTTATCAATTAAACGCAAGCCTTCGACTACTCCATCATTTAATCCAACATGTGTCACTTCACCGCGACCGTAAACTGTAGTGAAGATGCCATCGGTAGGTGCTTGCAACGCGAATCCATGATTGTGCGCAGTGATCTCAACTTTTCCAGTTGATTTATCTAACACCGGTTGATTAATTCCGCGATGACCAAATTGCAATTTATAAGTTTCAAATCCAAGTGCTCTGCCAAGAATTTGATGACCGAAACAGATTCCAAAGATTGGTACCTCGGCCGCAAGCAGTTCACGTACCGTCTCAACCACCGAATCCATCGTTGATGGATCACCTGGACCATTTGATAGAAATACACCATCCGGTTTCAAGGCCAAAATGCTCTCAGCATTAGAGCTAAATGGCACCACAGTTACCTCAACTCCACGTTCTGCGAAAGCGCGCGGAGTGGCAGCTTTGATTCCTAAATCTATAGCCACCACCTGGTATTTCTTATTCTTTGTTGGCACTACATAATTCTTTGAAGTAGAGACACCCTCAGACAAGAAACTACCGCTCATCTGTTCCATCTTACGGACTTCAATTACCATCTCTTCACGACTTAGCTCTTCACCACTGAATATTCCGACGCGCATCGCACCTCGATCACGTAGATGACGAGTTAATGCTCTGGTATCAATTCCCCAGATTCCTACAATTTTTTGGTTCGCAAGTTCAGTTTCTAGAGATTTTTCGGATCTCCAATTGCTGGTGATGGGAGATGGATTGCGTACTACAAATCCACTGACCCAAATCTTTCCAGATTCATTATCTTCAGTATTCCAGCCCGTATTTCCAATGTGCGGCGCGGTCATAACCACGACTTGCTTATGATATGAAGGATCGGTAAGTGTCTCTTGATATCCAGTCATTCCGGTTGCAAAGACTGCTTCACCAAAGGTGCGCCCTACTGCACCCCAACGTTTTCCTTCGAAAATTTTGCCATCATCGAGAACTAAGAATGCTTTAGACAATTTACTTAAGCCTCCAACTCTCTCGTCCCTCGAAGTAAGTCGCAACGACTCGACCAGCTAACTCCATTCCGTGGAAGGGAGTGTTCTTGCTCTTGGAAGCAACCAGATCTCGATCAACTTTCCAATTTCTATTTGGTGCGAAGAGGGTTAAATTAGCAGGCGCACCTTCAGTGAGCGCTAAACCTTGGTTGCGATAACGGCCAATCTGCGCAGGCGCGGTGGACATACGCTGCTGCAACGTCGCTAAATCAATCAAATTACTATCAATCATGGTCTGCCAAACTATGGAGAGCGCAGTCTCTAACCCCAACATGCCAAAGGCGGCATATTGCCATTCGCATTCTTTGCTCTCAGCTGGATGTGGCGCATGGTCAGTTGCAACGATATCAATAGTTCCATCTGCCAAACCTTCACGAAGCGCCATCACATCACGTTCCGTGCGTAATGGTGGATTTACTTTAAAGACTGGATCGTAAGATTTAGCCAAATCATCAGTAAGTAGTAAATGATGTGGTGTTACCTCTGCAGTTACATTGATGCCGCGCGCTTTAGCCCAACGAACAATTTCTACGCCGCCAGCGGTTGTTAGATGGCAGATATGTAACCTTGATTGCACATGATCTGCAAGCAGCACATCTCTGGCGATAATCGCCTCTTCGGCAACTGCCGGCCAACCTTTTAAACCAAGAAGTGATGAAATTGCACCTTCATTCATCTGTGCATCAACAGTTAGAGTTGGATCTTGCGCATGCTGTGCGATTACACCATCAAACTTCTTTATGTATTCAAGCGCTCGACGCATTACCAGCGCATTACTTACGCAATTTCCATCATCGCTAAAAACTCTTACTTGCGCAACTGAATCTGCCATCGCACCTAATTCAGCAAGCTCGTGACCTTCCAGTCCCTTAGTCACAGCTCCGATTGGATAAACTGCAGTTAATCCGCACTCTTGTCCCAATCTGAAAACTTGCTCTACAACACCTGCGGTATCTGCAACTGGTGAGGTGTTGGCCATTGCAGAGACTGCAGTAAAACCACCTTTGGCGGCAGCTGCCGAACCTGAAGCGACGGTTTCAGAGTCTTCTTTACCGGGTTCACGTAAATGTGTGTGGAGATCTACTAAACCTTGCAGCGCAATAGTTTCTTTTGCGTCAACAATTTCATAACCTTCTAAAGTTAAATTAGGTGAAATTTTGAAGATCTGTCCATCACTAATTGCAATATCTGTATCTGCACCATTCAAATTTGTATTCTTAATTAAATATTTCACATCTCACCTGCTAGTAATAAATAGAGAATTGCCATACGCACACTAATGCCGTTGCTTACTTGCTCCACGATTACACTACGAGCAGAATCTGCAGATTCAGCAGTTATTTCAAGGCCTCGATTCATGGGACCTGGATGCATCACAATTGCAGATGGCTTCAATTTTGCAAGCCGCTCTTGATTTAAGCCAAAGTAACGCGAATATTCTCGGGCGCTAGGAAAGAATGAGGCAGACATTCGCTCCATTTGAACTCGAAGCATCATCACTGCATCTACTTCTGGCAGTACTTGATCTAGGTCAAATGCCACCGTCGCTGGCCAACTTTCTACTCCGACCGGTAATAATGTGGGCGGAGCTACCAAGAAAACTTTCGCGCCTAGTTTCTTTAGAAGTAATACATTGGAGCGCGCCACTCGAGAATGAAGTACATCTCCAACTATCGCTACTTTGATTCCCGCTAAATCTTGAGCGCCATGTGCTAAGTGTTTACGAATGGTAAAGGCATCAAGCAGCGCTTGTGATGGATGTTCGTGCGTTCCATCCCCGGCATTTACAACTGCGCCAGTGGTCCATTGAGAATCTGCCAACCGCTTGGCAGCGCCAGATGCGCTATGGCGAATAATTACTGCATCAGCTCCCATAGCTTGCAAAGTTAAGGCGGTATCCTTTAAAGATTCACCTTTAGAAACTGAAGATCCTTTAGCGCTGAAATTAATTACATCCGCGGAGAGCCGCTTGGCCGCAGCTTCAAATGAGATGCGCGTACGCGTGGAGTCCTCGTAAAAAAGATTAACGATTGTGCGACCACGAAGCGTTGGTAACTTCTTCATCGGTGCATCAGATACTCGTGCCAACTCCTGTGCTGTATCTAGAATCTGAACTGCTTCTTCGCGACTTAAATCGCCAATTGATAATAAATGTTTCATTAGGCCACAACCACTTCGTCGCGACCATCGACTTCAGCAAGAAGTACTTTTACTGATTGTGACTGATTCGTCGGTAAGTTCTTTCCAACATAGTCGGCACGAATTGGAAGTTCTCTATGGCCTCGATCTACCAATACTGCAAGCTGTACCGTGCGTGGCCTGCCAACTTCGCCCAGGGCATCTAGCGCAGCTCGGATAGTTCTACCTGAATATAAGACATCATCAACTAAGACCACATCTTTACCTTCGATTCCAGAATTTGGAATTGAAGTCGGCATTAGAGGTCGCGGTGCGCGAGTACGTAAATCATCGCGATGCAGAGTGATATCCAAGGTTCCCGAGGCGACACTTGCGCCTTCAATCTCCGAAATCTGTTTAGCTATTCGAGTGGCTAGATGTGCGCCCCGCGTGGGAATACCGAGAATGACTAAAGAGTTGGAGCCAGAGTTTCGCTCAAGAATTTCATGAGCAATGCGCGTTAGCGCACGCGAAATATCCGCAGAATTCATTTACTACCACCTTCCCCACCTCTCTGGATGGGTCGTTAAAGGATTGAGCGGAATTCTAGCCGATACTTTTAAATTAAAGCGCGATCTGACCTTTAAGGCTCGCCAGCTTGCTGAGCACACCATGCACAAAGCTAGCGCTCTCTTCGGTCGATAACTCTGAGGCTAGTTTTAGCGCCTCATCGATAACTACCGCTTCCGGAGTCTGGCTCCAGAGCAACTCCCAAATTGATAAGCGCAGGATATTGCGATCCACGCTAGGAATTCGATCGAAATCCCAACCTTGAATATAGGTCCGAATCAATTCATCGATTCGTGAGCGGTTCGCCTTTACGCCGTTTAAGATTTCAACGGCGTATTCACGCAGCTCGCCAGTATTGATTTCAGAATTTCGCAAATCAGCTTGAAATAATTGATCCAAAGCCTCTTTACGAGCTTTACTGCGATGCGACATTTAAGCGCGACCTAAGTAAGACCCATCGCGAGTATCAACTAGAACCTTCTCGCCTTGCTTTATGAAAAGTGGAACTTGAATATCGATGCCAGTTTCTAGTGTTGCTGGCTTAGTGCCACCAGACGAGCGATCACCTTGAATTCCTGGTTCGGTATAGGTGATTTCAAGTGCAACTGATGCTGGCATTTCTACGTAGAGCGGATTGCCTTCATTCATGGCCACAATAACTTCGGCATTTTCCAACATGTAGTTGGCCGCATCGCCAACCGTAGCGGCCGAGATGGTGATTTGGTCATATGTGGCTGTATCCATGAATACGAAATCAGAACCATCTTTATACAGATACTGCATGTCGCGCTTCTCAACAACCGCAACTTCAACCTTTACGCCCGCATTGAAAGTCTTTTCAACAACTTTGCCGGTTAGAACCTGCTTCATCTTGGTGCGTACGAATGCTGGACCCTTTCCAGGTTTTACGTGCTGGAATTCAACGACGGTCCATAGTGAACCATCAATATTTAAAGTCATGCCATTCTTTAGATCATTTGTTGTTGCCACAAGCAGCTCCTAGTTAATTAACTTGCGAAGTTTACCTTTGAGACGGGAATAATGAAAAATTAAGCGAGGATTTTTTTAAGCGCGTTTAAAGCCAATAAATAGGAATTTGGACCGAAACCCGCAATAGTGCCCTTAGCTACCCCGCTGATTACCGAGATATGTCGAAACTCTTCGCGCGCCATTGGATTGGATAAATGAACCTCAATTAACGGAGCTTTAAGCATCTCTGCTGCATCATGAATTGCAACTGAATAATGTGTGAATGCTGCAGGGTTAATTATGACGGGAAGATTCTTATCCGCTGCTTCATGTAACCAGCCGACGATAGTAGCTTCATCGTCGCTCTGACGAACATCGGCTTCAAACCCCAAATCTTTTGCGCTATTTGTGATTAAAGCTTTGAGCTCTTCCCAATTTAAATTTCCGTAATGTTTGGAATCGCGAATATCTAACCGTCCTAAATTTGGACCATTAAGCACCATAATCTTCATCTGCTGATTCTCTCATAGGCGCTCTGTAGAACCTCGCTAGATATAGATTCAATTCGATTGCACTTTTCTAAATCTTCCAGGCCCACAAATCTGATGCTGCCCTGTTTAACTTTCTTATCCAGGCTCATGATTTCCAGCAACTCCGGCCAGGCGTTAGTTACATATTGGGTTGGCAACTTGAGCGATTCTAAGATCTTGTAGTGAAGCTCGACCACCTCAGGTCGAAGCCCACTGGTCAATGCGGAGAGTTCAGCGGCAAAACACATTCCAATGGCCACTGCCTCGCCATGTCTTAATTGGTAATTTGAATGCTTCTCTATGGCATGACCAAGAGTATGTCCGTAATTTAGAATCTCACGCAAGTAACTCTCTTTGAAATCCGCACTCACTACTTGCGCTTTCACAGAGACTGCACGATGAATTAGCTCCAACTGCAAATCACTATCGTTGCAGATGTCCTTGAGGGATTTATGCTGAAGTAATTCTAATATTTTAAAATCTGCGATAAACCCACACTTAACAACTTCAGCCATTCCGGCAGCAACATCGCGTTCATTAAGGCTTTCAATCCAACTTAAATCAATAAGCACTGCAGATGGTGAGTGGAAGGATCCGATTAGATTTTTACCCTGCTCAGAATTTATGCCGGTTTTGCCACCCACTGCGGCATCAACCATTCCAGCAAGTGTGGTTGGAATCGCTACCCAATCTATTCCGCGCAACCAAGTTGCCGCGACAAAACCTGCAAAATCTGTGACCGTTCCGCCACCTAATCCAATAATTAAGTCTTGCCGATTAATCCCTAATTCACCAAGCTTTTGCCAGGTCGACAATAAAACTTCCGGAGCTTTTCCAGCTTCACCATCTGGAATTTCAATTGTTAAATAATCAGTTTTAACAGCCATATTCTCACTCTTAATTAAAACTACTTTGTTGCGCCCTTCAACCCAATCAGTAAGAGCCACCTGCCAATTAATGCCAATCTCAACTTGATAGCTACGTTCGGCATTTACTGGAACGGTTCTCATAACACACCAATTATTTCATCTGTAATTTCAGATACTGATTTTTCACTTACATCAATAGTTAAATCTGCAAGCGATTCATAGGTAGGACGTCGCAAGTTCATTAATTCTGACCATTTTTGACGCGGATTTACCATCAGCAATGGTCTTGCGTTATCAAAGCCAACACGTGGTGAAACGGCTGCTAATGAAATGTCTAGAAAGACCTTCTTAGCCGGTGAGGATTTCAAAGCCTTAGCTACCTCTGCATTCATTACCGCACCGCCACCTAGCGATAACACTCCCTCTTCGGCGATGAGCGCATCAATTACCACACTCTCCTCAACTAGACGAAAGTGTGGCTCCCCATCCTCTACAAAGATCTCTGAAACCGATTTGCCTTGATCATTCTCAATTAGCGCATCGGTATCTGCGAAAGTTAACTTCAATTTATTGGCAATCTCGCTACCGATAGTGGTTTTACCCGCTCCCATTGGGCCAATTAATACCAATCTCGGAGCCATTATTTGAAAGTGAGATTCTCGATGTAATTTTCAAAATTACGACGGGTTTCAGTAATCGAATCTCCGCCAAATTTCTCTAGCACTGCCTCTGCTAAAACTAGAGCCACCATCGCTTCCGCTACCACGCCGGCAGCAGGGACTGCACAGACATCAGAGCGTTGATTTATCGCTTTCGCTGCCTCACCAGTTGCCACATCAATAGTATCTAGAGCCTTGGGAACAGTTGAGATTGGTTTCATGGCTGCACGAACGCGCAATAAATCTCCATTACTTATTCCACCTTCAGTGCCACCAGCTCGTTTAGATCTGCGAACAATTGAGCCATCAATAAGTTCAATTTCATCATGAGCAACTGAACCGCGACGAGTGGCTGTCGTGAAGCCATCGCCAAGTTCGACGCCTTTGATTGCTTGGATTCCCATTAACGCTCCAGCTAAACGAGAATCTAAACGTCGATCCCAATGCACATGTGAACCGAGACCAACTGGTACGTTGAAGGCAATCACTTCAACTACGCCACCTAAAGTATCGCCATCTTTATGCGCTGCCTCAATCTCTTTCACCATTGCAGCTGATGCCGCTGCATTTGCACATCTAACTGGATCTGCATCAATTCCTGGCAAATCTGTAAATACTGGGAACGCAACTTCCTCTGACACTTTCGCATTTCCAATAGAGACCACATGGCTAAGAATTTCAATGTTTACTGCTTGCTTTAAGAAGGCTTTCGCAACTGCACCCAACGCGACTCGTGCAGCAGTTTCGCGAGCTGAAGCTCTCTCTAAAATCGCGCGCGCATCATTAAAACCATATTTCTGCATACCAACTAAATCTGCGTGGCCAGGTCTTGGTCTAGTAAGTGGTGCATTACGCGCCAACTTAGATATCTCATCTTCAGCAACCGGATCTGCTGACATCACCTTTTCCCACTTTGGCCACTCGCTATTTCCAACTTGAATCGCAATTGGACCGCCCTGGGTTTCACCTAATCTAATACCGCCGGTAATTGTGACTTTGTCGGCTTCAAAATTCTGTCTAGCTCCGCGGCCAAAACCTAATCGGCGGCGGGATAACTCGTGATTAATATCTGCGGTGGTGACTTTAATATGAGCAGGAAGCCCTTCAATAATCGCAGTCAAAAGCGGACCGTGTGACTCTCCTGCAGTTAACCAGCGCATTGGCCAATTATTTCAGATGAAACCATAACTTCGCGCCACATTTGCCAGCGCTAAACCAGCTGCCATGTATGGCGCAAAAGCAATTGACTTACGCTGATAAATCAGTCCTGCAATCCCGCCTAATAACAATGAGCAGAAGATCCAATACTGGCTCCAATTCAAAATATGCGACCAGAGCGCAATGGCAACCGCCAATTTAATATCTCCGGCGCCAATCAGATTGCCCAAAAGAACCGCTACTAAGAGCCCAAGTGCAAGCATCAATAGATGGAATTTACTGAACCAAAGAAATGAGAGCGCAATTGCTGAATAAGTTAACCAGTTGGGAATCTTCCGAAATTTCAAATCAAAGTAGGTAGCAAGCGCTACCACGATGATCAGGAACCATTTCATTGACGATCTTTTAGTTCGGCCTCTCCGGCGGTACGTAGTACTTGATACATGAGCTTACGATCTATTACATATCCAGTCATTAAATGGAGCTGATCAATTGCTTGGTGAATTAGTAAGTCCATGCCATCGATTACTTTTCCACGCCAATTACCGGCCAATTTCGTTGGCCACGGATCATAGAGTGATTCAAAAAGGACCCCATCTCCTGCAGGTAAATTATCAGCTGCACCCTTTGGTGAAGTATTAATTACCAAATCCGCATCTAGTGTTACCTCTTGCCAACTTCGAAAGGTGAGCTCTGCATCTAGTACTGAATTTCGCAGCGCCACTTCTCGATCTGGATTTCTACTAATTACCTCAATCTGCCGACCTGGTGCATCGATAGCTGCTGCCGCTGCTCTGGCGGTTGCCCCAGCGCCAATTATTTGTACGTGTTTAAAATCTCTTACTTCATGTTGAGCAAGCGCCCAGATAAAACCTGCGACATCCGTAGAGGTGGCTAACCAACCATCTAACGTTGGAAGCAAGGTATTTGCTGAGTTAATTTGTTTGGCAAGTGGATCTACTTTGTCTGCAACTAGTAGCGTCTCTTCTTTAAGAGGCATGGTTAAAGAAAAGCCAATCCAATTAACATCGGCTTCGCGAACCTTCTGCATAAAAGCAGGTAATTCTCCACTTTTAACTTCGACCGCATCATATTTACCTTCGATGCCTAAACTTAAATATGCTGCATTATGCAAGGCCGGTGAGAGCGAATGCGAGATAGGTGAGCCTAGAACTGCCGCACGCTTTCTCATTTAAATGCTCCTGCTTGTAAATTCTTTAGGTACTCATTCTTCCAAATCAAGAACTCATCATGCGACTTGGTAAACCTAGTATCACCGGGCTTTACCGTGATGAAATAGAGCCAATCTCCGCTTGTTGGGGCCAACGCCGCCTTCATGGCGCTAGATCCGGGGTTACCTATTGGCGAAGGTGGTAATCCATAGCGTTTATAGGTGTTGTATGGCGAATTTATCAGTGTGGATTTGGTAGATAGAAAAACAGAGCCACGTTTCTTCAATACATATTGAACCGTAGTATCTAATTGCAGCGGCATTCCAATTTTTAATCGGTTATAAATTACTCGCGAAATTTTAGCAAAATCAACAGGATCACCTTCTGCTTGAATCAGAGAAGCAATAATTAACTCTTTCTCAGAAGTAACTCCTATAGCTTTAGACTCCTTTGCAAATCTATCCACCATCGTTTGCAAAGCTTTTAGCGCACTAGTCTCTTTAGCAAAGGAGTACTGCGCCGGAAAGTAGATTCCTTCAATTAAACTAAAACCTTTCGGAACTGTTAATTTAGCAAAGGCGGCATCAACATCCTTAAAGCCAACTGCTTTCAATTTGGCAACAATTTCACTTCGCCAAGCTCCTTCAATTACCGAGACCAGTCCGACATTTCGCTTTGGGTCAAGCAACTGTTCCAACGCTTGTTTAGCGGAGATTCTTCGATTTAATTGATGCGTACCAGGTGCAATTTGCAGCGCTCTAGGATCATTGATTGCCAGTTGATAAAAAGAGGTGATGGAGGCAGTAACCTTTTTCTCTGCTAATTCCTTTGCAATCTGTAGACCAAGCTCCCCTTCTGAGATCTCAATATTAACTAAAGCTTCGTTGGCAGAGAGCTCACGAGTTGGAAAATTAGCTACTTGCGCCAGATTGCTTCTAATTAGATGTAGCGAAAAAGCCAGTAAAAAAGTAAATGCAACTCCAGCAACCGCTGGCCACCACTTACTGATTACTTTTTTCAATCTGCATTCCTAATTCTAAAATCGCCACTGCTGCTAATTGATCAATTAATCCTCTTGACTCTTTACTGTTTTTACCGGCAGCTTTTAATAGTTTTTCTGCGCCACCGCTTGTTAGTCGTTCATCAACATAGGTAATTGGTATTGAAAAACTCTCACTGAAACGCTGTGCGAATACCGAAACTAGCTCCACCGTGGCGCTTTCAACCCCACTTAGATGTTTAGGTTTTCCAAGATAAACACCCTCAATTGCATGCTCTTCTATAACTGCAGTCAGCGCTGCAAAGAGCGATTTATCATTCTTTAGAGTTGCAAGTGGCGTAGCCACTTGGCCATCAACATCGCAGATTGCCAAACCTACTCGTGCCAGACCGAAATCAATTCCCAGTCGGCGGCCGAAAGCCATTACTTTGTTAACGCCTTCTCTATCGCGCTCAATGCATTAGGAATCTCAGCTGGGTTGGTGCCGCCGCCTTGTGCGAAATCATCTTTACCTCCGCCACCGCCGCCCAGGATTCCAGAAGCGATCTTTACCAAAGCGCCGGCCTTAACGCCTTTTGCGCGTGCTAAATCCGAAGTTGCTACCACCAGAATTGGCTTACCGGCTGAAATGCTGGCTAATGCAACCACTGATTCGCCAAGGCGATTCTTGATATCCAGCGCCATAGTTCGCAAATCATCAACTGCAATACCATCACCGATTTGAGCTGCCAAGAATTTAAATTCGCCAATGTCTTTAGCGCTAGCTAATAAGCTGGAAACTTGCGCCAACGCTTGTTGCGAACGTACTTGGCCAAGCTCCTTTTCGCTCTCTTTTAACTTACTTATTAACTCTGAGATTCGCTCAGGTAACTCTTCCGATTTTGCACCTTTGATCAAATCAATTAATTGGTTAACCAGAATGTGTTCTCGGGCTAAGAATTTATAAGCATCGGCGCCAACTAAAGCTTCAACGCGACGTACGCCAGCACCGATTGAAGATTCAGATAGTAACTTAACTACGCCAAGTTGACCGGTACGAGCAACGTGGGTACCACCGCAAAGTTCGCGCGCCCAATCACCAACACTAACTACGCGCACTCGATCGCCATACTTCTCACCAAAGAGCGCCATTGCGCCAAGTTTCTTCGCATCATCTTGGCTCATAATCTCTGCGGTAACTTCCCAATCTTCAAGCAGTAACGCATTAACTCTTGCTTCAACATCAACTAAGACCGAATTTGGTACCGCACCTGTTGCTGGAAAATCGAAACGGAAACGACCCGGTGAATTCTCTGAACCTGCCTGTGTCGCAGTTTCACCTAGAATCTCGCGGAAAGCTTTATGCACCATGTGAGTTGCTGAGTGTGCGCGTGAAATTGCTCGGCGACGTTCTAAATCAATTGCGGCATGTACTTCATTGCCAACTTCAATGGAACCAACAATTACGCGACCGCGATGAACACTTAGTGAAGGCACTGGCGCTTGCACATCATCAATTTGAATTCGGGTGCCATTTGCCAAGGTAATTAGGCCGCCATCAGCTAATTGTCCGCCACCTTCTGCGTAGAAAGGTGTGCGATCTAGAATCACTTCAATTTCATCGCCTTCAGATGCAGACATTGAACTCTTGCCATCAACTAGTAGACCGCGCACCTTGGCTTCAGATTCGATTGATGAATACCCAATAAATTCTGATAGCCCGCTCTTATCTGCAATCTTGCGATATTCAGTTAAATCGGTATGGCCACTCTTTTTAGCTTTCGAATCTGCTTTAGCGCGATCCTTCTGCTCTTTCATTAAGCGTCGGAAACCATCTGCGTCAACCTCTAAACCTTGTTCGGTTGCCATTTCCAAAGTTAAATCAATTGGAAAACCGTAAGTATCATGCAATTTAAATGCCGCATCTCCCGATAACACTTTGCCACCACCAGATTTAATCTCTGACGCAGCGGTATCAAAAATCTGAGTGCCAGACTTTAAAGTTTGCAGGAAGGAATCTTCTTCAGCGATGGCTACCTTTTGAATACGGGTTTGATCAGAAATCAACTCTGGATATTGTGGACCCATTGCCTTAATTGAGGCATCAATCAACTCTTTGATAACCGGTTCTTGTGAACCTAATAGCCGCATATTTCTAATGGTGCGACGCATCATGCGACGCAGCACATAACCACGTCCTTCATTGCCAGGTGTTACGCCATCGCAAATCAACATAGCTGCAGTTCGTGCATGGTCTGCAATTACACGCAGTGAAACATCGCTCTTGGTTGCGCTGCCATATTTAATTCCAGTTAAACCAACCGCTTTATCTAAAATAATCTTGGTGGTATCAATCTCATAAATATTCTCTACACCTTGCAAGATTGCGGCCATGCGTTCGAGTCCAAGACCAGTATCAATATTCTTATTAGGCAGCTCACCCAAAATTGGATAATCGGTCTTGCCAGCGCCAGCTCCGCGTTCGAACTGCATAAAAACTAAGTTCCAGACTTCTAGATAGCGTTCTTCGTCTGCAATCGGTCCGCCATCTTTTCCATACTCTGGACCTCGGTCGTAATAAATTTCCGAACAAGGACCACATGGACCAGGTACGCCCATTGACCAATAATTATCGTTCATGTCGCGACGCTGAATGCGTGCTTTTGGAACTCCAATCTTCTTATGCCAAATATCAGCAGCTTCATCATCGTCTTCATAAACTGTTACCCACAATCGGCTCTCAGGAAAACCGTAACCCCCATCAGTGACTGGACGAGTAAGTAGATCCCAAGCAAGTGAAATTGCCCCCTCTTTGAAGTAATCACCGAAAGAGAAATTGCCACACATTTGAAAGAAGGATGCATGTCTGGTGGTCTTACCTACTTCATCAATATCTAAAGTACGGACGCACTTTTGTACGGAAGTTGCACGCTTAAAAGGCGGAGTTACCTCGCCGAGAAAGAATGGCTTAAAGGGAACCATTCCAGCATTAACTAATAGCAAATTTGGATCATCTGCAATCAATGACGCAGATGGCACTACTACGTGCGGTAAATTCTCGCGATTTCCAGACTCAAAGAAGCGCAACCATCGTGCGCGTATATCGGCTGATTCCAATTACTTTTTCTTTCCGCGCTTCTTGGAAGCAGATGCGGCAGATGCTAAAAATCCAAGTGCCTTCACCGCTGGACCACCTTTGCTAACAAAATCTTCAGTCGCGCCGGCGATCTTTTCTGAGACCGATTCCACGTTCTTGGTGATTCGATTGATGCTCTCAAGCGGACCATTGACCAATTCAACGGTTCGAGTTGATTCCTTTATAAGTGGCGCGGTCTCATCTGTGAAAGCTTTTAGAGAAACTTTCGCCTCATCGATTAAGCGGGCTAATCTAAAGACTGCATAACCAATTGCTATCGCAATTACTAAGAGCGATACCGCTGCGATGATTGTTGCAATTCCACCTGGTCCCATACGGCTACCTTATCAAGCCCTGTATACAGGAAGCGGAATTTCAGGTGCACGATGTTCTCTATGCGCGCTCACACACGCCTTGTGATAAGCCTCAATTTCTTTCATAAAAAGTGCATCTGCATAAGGACGACCATCAGCCAAAGTTCCGGTTTCGCAATTAATCACTGCAGCCACATCATCGCCAGGTAAGGTCTTATAAGTTTCTAGCGCATGCGCAAGAGCTAAGACCTCCTTATTATTCTGCTTTAATAGTTGCTCAGCCTTCTCAAGTAGTTGATTGAGATTATCCTCGATGCGATCAGAGAGCGCGCGTCGTAATTCGCGGTCGTTTTGATCAGGGCCCTTGCCGCCACCTGGTGCGCCAACTTCAAATCGTCTATTGGATGCATGAGATGAAATGGTTGATCCCATTCCCCAATGACCTTCCATCAAACTGGCAATAGTGGTGGCAGATTCCAAATCACCAGATACACCTGATGAATTATCTCCTTCGAAGAACATACGTTCTCCAGCTAAGGATGCTAACGAGACCAAAATATCTGATTGATATTCGCTCTTCCATCTAGTGAATTGATCATCTGGCGGAATAGAAGCCACCATTCCTAAGTAATCAGATCCCTTTTCAATGGTTGCCAAATCAATGGTCATATGTTGTCGCACTCGATGCGCAATTACGGCGTGGCATGCTTCATGAACTGCAATTGCATGTCGTTCGCGTTCGATGTACTCAACATCTTCTGATGGACCAAGTTCCTTCTGCTGCTTTGCACGAAGTACATCCGCCCAAGTAATTGCAGTACGCCCATCACGAATCGCAATAATCAAAGCTTCATTAATCATGTCTTTAATAGTTGCGCCAGTTGAGTACGGAGTCATGATGGCTAACTTCTCGATATCGGCAAGTTCGAGTAGATGTGAAACTTTATCTAAATAACCCTGATAAGTGCGTACGCGACCATTCTTACTTGGATAACCAACTCGATACATGCGATCAATGCGACCCGGACGTAACAAAGCTTCATCAAGTGCTTCTGGCATATTGGTTGCCATCACTACCAAAATTCGATATTTCGGTGGAGTCTTAGGACGCATTCCAAGAGTGCGGCGCACAATTCGGTTAAAGAAGCCACGAGGTTTCTTAAGTCCGGAAAGTTCAGTTAATAGTGCTTGCAAAGTACCCATGCCAGCGCCACCACCACCGGCAGCGCCACCCACTACGAACTTCTCGCGAGTTAAAACATTAATGGCAGATTCAGAAAGGTAATTCCCGCCATGACATTGATCGGCTTGCATTCGTTGTCCCGTGGTAACGATCCCGCGATTTCCTAGCGCATCGGCTTCATCGAAGAAGACCACTACTCCGCCATAGCGAAGCGCTAGTTTTCTTAATTTTCTAAAGAGTGACTTAACTTTGAGAACACCAACACCAAAGAACATATTGTTAAATGCACCTGGATCTACAAAGATAAAAGGCTTTCCAGTCTCGCCGGCCATTGCTTCGGCCATCAGAGTTTTTCCCGTACCTGGCGGACCCCAGAGCAGAATTCCACCCGGTACATAGCCACCGTGACGTTCGATTGATTCGGGATCTTCTAAGAAGAGTAGATTTTCACGAATGCGTTCGACGACATGATCTTGCCCCCAAACATCACTAAAACGTGTATTAATATCGTCAGGAAAATAAGTGTCGATTCCGCCGCGACTGAGAAACCAGAACATCGCCACAAACTGAATCAAAATGAAGACCACTGCAAACAGAAGTTGCGCCAACATTGGCAGTGCAGACCAGAGCGCTTGAGGTGCCATGAAGAGGGCCTGCGCAGGTGGCAACTTATAAATCGCACCGAGAATAACTGCAATGATTGCCACCCAAATTAACCACTTAACCACTCTAGAAATTCGGTATCTAGTCCAATCAGAGAAGATATGAATTACTCGATCAATTGATTTGAAGTACCACTGCCATAACCGGTGATAAGGCGAGATAAATTCTGAAATCAAGAAATGGATTTGGCGAATTAACTCTCCGCCAGCCAACCAGAACAGCCAGGCCTTATCGTTAGAAACTTTGATGGCCGCATCGGAAAAACTGTAGAGCGGATTTTCCGACAGTAGCGCCCAAACAAGTACTAAATAGGTGATACCAAAGAGCAGCAGGAACTTGGTTCGATCGAAAAGTGAGAGATGTACACGGGTGCGACGTTCAGAATCTCTTTTTCGGCTGGCGTTATCGCTCATCTTGCTCCTCTAACAGTGAAAGACTTTACTATTTTGTCGATTTCGTCAACATTCTTTTTGTAGCAATCAGTTGAACAACGAATAATGAAAAGGTAGATCTTGCTCTGATCATTTGAATATAGCGCTACTTGATTTACCGTTTCGTTGATACCCTCGTAATCGAAGCTATAAAGTAGATTTACGCCGCGACCACCTTCTTCAATTACCTCTTGGTCGTCATACATCTGGAAATTTCGATCGTTATTAATGGTGCCATCAAGCAGATCAGTAACCGGCAAGATAATGTTACGTAGGGTATTTAGACTGATCGCATTTCGCTCTTCGGGGAACAGATCACGAAAACGTACATAAAGCACTGGCTGATCAGTTGGTTTGAGCATAAAGACATCTCTAGGCGAGATACTTTTAGCTTTAGTAAAACCCATTTGATAAGTGACCATAGAGAGTCGATCTAAAGCATCTTGGCTGGCGTTCTTGCTCTCCTCTTTTGTCAGAGCCTTGTCATCCACACGATGCCAGCCATTAGGAACTGCATAGAAGACGCCATCGCTTTTGCGGCCTTCATACTGTTTTGAAGGCGCACAGGCGCTAAGCAACAGTAGCGCTATCGCGGTTGCTGTGATGCGCTTAAACATTATTTACTTTCTTCTGGCTTTGCGTCAATTGCAGCTTCCTTGCGTTGCGCTGCGGTAATTGGCGTCGGTGCACCAGTTAATGGATCCCCACCTGATGCAGTTTTAGGAAATGCAATTACCTCGCGGATTGAATCAGCGCCGGCTAATAACGCACAGAGTCGATCAATACCAATTGCTAGTCCGCCATGTGGTGGTGGTCC
>JBJTCN010000039.1:0-11137 GCA_046091905.1 Candidatus Nanopelagicaceae bacterium | reverse complement strand
ATATGGAATTTTGGGCACGTTAGTTGGAGTTGGCACATTAACTGGAGCTTTGATTGCCGCGCGTCGTGATCGAACTAAGAATACCAAGTTTGTTCCTTTGGCAGCGATTAATTTTGGATTTTGGATTGCGGTACTTGCATTTCTGCCAACATTTAGTGTCTACGCCTTGGTATTGCCTATCTCAGGCATCAGTGCAATTACTACAATGATTTCTGCACACACTTTTATTCAAACCAATAGTGATAGCGCTATCCGCGGCCGAATCATGGGAATATATATGTTTATGTTCATGGGAGGCACACCCATTGGTTCACCACTAATCGGTTATTGTGCAGAAAACTTTGGTGTTCGTTGGACGATGGGTGGCTGCGGAGTAATTACTCTCAGCGCTGCTTCTTATTGCTTGATGAAGTTTCGAAAAACTGCGGTAATTCCCACTGATATTAGCGTTTCTGCGGTGCTTCGGACGGAACCAATAAAATAACTGCAAACGAGATTGCAATCAGAATCGGCACCATCAAATAAGCTTTTGAAATTCCAATACGGTCTCCTAAGAATCCCAACATGAATGGCGCAACCGCGATTGCTAAGCCGGCTGCATAAGCCGATTTACCCATAGCTAAATCTGGTTTGCGACCACTTAATTTCAGAATTCGGACCATAGTCATTGGAAATTGACCACCAATTCCACTGCCTACAAATAACAACATCAGAAGCGAAAATATTAAATTATGCGAAAACCAATAAAGTGTAAATGAGAATAGTTGAATTGAGAGAATAGTTTTTAATCTAATATCTAAAGTGGTCTTGCGCATCCAGATAGGAATAAACCATCGGCCAATAAAAAAACCGGTTCCTAAAGCAGCCACGCAGATAGTTGAAAAAGCCGAAGAAACTCCAGTGCGATCAGACAGAAGCGCAGCACTCCAAAACGTGGTGGCAAATTCAGAAGAGATGGTGGCAAAGAAACCAAACCAGGCTATCCAGAATTTTGCGCCTAGTTTGCCGCTCTGCTTCGGCGCATCTGCTACATGGTTATCAATGATTTTATCTTTCCCGAATATATACAGGGCAATCGTCGCTGGAATACAAAGCAGCAACCCTAAGCGCCAAGAAATTCCAAAGAATGCCAAAGTTCCAACTAAGACTGTGCCAAGTACAAATCCAACCGCATTAATTCCATTGCTCTGTGAAACTGCTAGATCTGGTGTTGCTGGATAGTGGTGGGATAGCAGAGTCACCATATTTAGAATTACAAAGTTAAATCCAACACTAGAAAATAAAACTGCGGGTAATGTGAAATTGATATTTGGTCCAAGCGCGAAAAACGGTAATCCGATAGTAAATATGGTCAGCCCAACCCAAGAGGTATTTCGACGGCCATATTTATGGTTTAAATGAGGGTGAATTAGCCCTGCAATGATTGCGGCGATTCCCATCATGGTTCCATGCAAACCAGCAACAGTTAAAGAAGTCCCTTGCTCTTCCCGCAATAGTGGTTGAGCTGGCCCAAAGCCACCAAGAAAGAAATTAAGAATTGTGGCTTGACCGGCGACAGTCCAGAAAAGTGAATCTCTCTGTAATTTACTCAATTAGAGATTCTCTACGACATATTCGATTGCTTTAGTTAGCGCTTCGATATCTGCAGGATCAACTGCAGGAAACATACCAATGCGCAGTTGGTTTTTACCCAATTTTCGATATGGCTCGGTATCAACAATGCCATTTGCTCGTAAAGTTGCCGCTACCTTTGCAGCATCGATCCCGTCATCAAAATTGATAGTAGCGACTACATTTGAACGCATCGATGGATTAGTTACAAAACAAGTCGTGTAATCAGTTCGTTCTACCCAGCCGTACATAATTTCTGCTGACTTGGCGCTTCTTCCAGCTGCAAATTCGAGTCCGCCGTTGTTATTGAACCATTCAATTTGATTTGCCAAAAGAATTAGCGTTGCTAATGCAGGGGTGTTATACGTCTGATCTAGTTTGGAATTTTCAATTGCAATTGTTAAATCAAAAAATGCTGGGATCCAGCGACCAGATGCTTTGATCTTGGCCGCACGTTCTAAAGCTGCCGGGCTCATTAGCGCAAGCCACAACCCACCATCTGAAGCGAAGGACTTCTGTGGCGCAAAATAGTAAGCATCAAACTCTTTTGCATCCACTTGCAATCCGCCAGCAGCAGAGGTTGCATCGACCAAAACCAGGGCACCATCAGTTCCGGCTGGTCGTTTAATCGGCATTGATACACCTGTAGAAGTTTCATTATGTGTAAGTGCATAAACATCTACGCCAGCTTCTGCAACTGCCACCGGATGCGATCCTGGTTCCGCCTTGATGACGGTTGGATCCTCTATAAAAGGGTTCTCTTTTGCTGCTTGCGCGAATTTCGAGGAAAATTCACCGAAATTTAAATGTTGTGACTTTTTTTCAATCAGTCCAGATGTTGCGATATCCCAAAAGGCAGTCGAACCACCATTGCCAAGCACAACTTCATATCCATCTGGCAGATTAAATAAAGAGTTTAAACCGGTGCGCACGCGATTTACTACGCTTTTAACTGGTTTTTGGCGATGTGAAGTTCCGAGTATTGCTTGCGACTTGATTAAAGTATCAAGCGCTTCAGGACGAATCTTTGAGGGCCCACAACCAAAGCGACCATCTCTTGGTTTCAAGTTTTCCGGAATTTTGATTTCACTCATGATTAAATTTTAAGGGTAGTAGCGGCGAGTAACCCAATCGCCGCTTGGCTCTTCCGAATTATGAGACCGTTCAAATCTAATTCGATCATGTAATCGCGAATATCTACCTTGCCAAAATTCAATTGCAAATGGTTTTACTAAAAATCCTCCCCACTGTGGTGGAGTTGGAACCTTGCTACCTTCTGGCCATTTCTCGGCTGCACCTTTAAATCTAAGTTCAAGCTCTTCACGCGAACTTAATTCGGTAGATTGTTGTGAAGCCCATGCCCCAATTTGTGATGACCAAGGTCTGGCTTGAAAGTAAGCATCGGATTCACTTTGCGCAACTTTGCTGGCAAAACCTTGGATTATTACTTGCCGCTCCATTGGATACCACGGAAAGAGCAAGGAAACTTGTGAATTTAATTCAATAGCCTGCGCTTTTCGAGAATTGTAATTTGTAAAGAATGTAAACCCAGCATCATTTGCATCTTTAAGTAGAACGGTGCGAGATTCGATAATTTCACTCGAGCCTAAAGTTGAGAGCACCATTGCATTCGCTTCGACGATCGAAGGAAGTTCTGCCGCCTCCCTTAACCAACCTTTAAATGCAGCAATTGGGTTTTCCGGCAGGTTTAATTCTCGCTCGCTATAGGAGCGGCGCATTGATTGAATTTCTTCGCGGTTCATGTATCAAAGGTCACTTTACTAGCACCGAAACCTGGTTTTTAGCCCGAAAATTTAGGGGCAGAATTGGCTCATGAGCGAAGATTTCAAGCCTGGCCTCGAAGGCGTTATTGCATTTGAATCAGAAATAGCCGAACCAGATAAAGAAGGCAGCGCGCTTCGATACCGCGGTGTTGATATCGAAGATTTGGTTGGTCGAGTCTCATTTGGAAATGTTTGGGGACTCTTAGTTGATGATCAATTTAATCCTGGTCTTCCAAAAGCAGAGAAATTCCCACTCCCAGTTCACTCTGGCGATGTTCGTGTAGATGTGCAATCTGCAATAGCGATGCTGGCACCAGCTTGGGGATTCAAGCCTTTGCTAGATATTTCTGATGAAGAGGCGCGCGATCAACTCGCTCGCGCATCAGTAATGGTGCTTTCTTATGTTGCACAATCTGCTCGCGGTTATGCCGCCCCAGCTATTCCAGAATCAGAAATTGATAAAGCACATACTGTTACAGAGCGGATGATGATTCGTTGGCGCGGTGAACCAGATCCAAAGCATGTTCGCGCTGTTGATGCATATTTTGTTTCAGCTGCTGAACACGGAATGAATGCTTCAACATTTACAGCTCGTGTTATTGCATCAACTGGTGCTGATGTTGCAGCTTCACTTTCTGGTGCAATTGGTGCAATGTCAGGCCCACTGCATGGTGGTGCACCTTCACGTGTACTTCATATGATTGAAGAAGTTGAAAAGCGTGGAGATGCTCGTGCTTACGTTAAAGAATTATTAGATAAGAATGAACGTTTGATGGGATTTGGTCATCGTGTTTACCGCGCACAAGATCCTCGTTCTCGCACACTTCGTCGCACCTGTGAAGAACTTGGCGCGCCTCGCTACGAAGTTGCAAAGGCTCTTGAAGAAGCAGCGCTGACAGAGCTACGCGAACGTCGTCCGGATCGCGTGTTAGAAACAAACGTAGAATTTTGGGCGGCAGTACTTCTTGATTTTGCAGAAGTTCCTGCGCATATGTTTACGCCGATGTTTACTTCTGCACGAACTGCAGGTTGGTCAGCGCACATTCTGGAACAGAAGCGCACTGGTCGCTTGATTCGCCCATCCGCCCGATACATCGGAAAAGGCCCGAGAAAGCCGGAAGATGTAGCTGGCTGGGACGCATCAGTAGATCAACTTCATAAGTAATACTTGCGGGGTGATTATTGAACCCCATCATGATGGTAGTGAACTATACGTAAGCAATGCTGCGCCTAAATTAGGTGAGAAAGTAACTTTTAAAGTTCGAATTCCAAATTCCTACAAGTTTACTGATGCGCTAATTCGTTATTATCACGATGGCGAACCACGTACTGCGCATTTAAAGCGTGTAAGTAAGAAGCGTGCTGAATCTTGGTGGGGCGTTACGATTGAAATTATCAATTACGAAACTAGATATCGTTTCTTATTTGCCGGCAATGGAAAGTACGATTGGCTATCTGCCGCGGGACTTTCAAATCATGATGTTCATTCAAATACAGATTTTCAATTAATCGCTAGACCTGCATATCCAAAGTGGCTTAATAGTTCAGTTTTTTACCAAATATTTCCAGATCGCTTTGCAAAGACATCAGAGAAAAAGTTACCAGATTGGGCGGTGCCAAGAGACTGGAATTTTGCGCCTCGCGATAAATCTAAATTCACTGGAATTGAAGTTTATGGTGGAGACCTTTATGGTGTCGCCGAACATTTAGATCACGTTACTGAGCTAGGTGCGAACGGCATTTATTTCACTCCCTTTTTTCCAGCGAGATCAAATCATCGATATGACGCTAGTAGTTTCGATGAAGTAGATCCATTACTTGGTGGAAATGATGCATGGTTCAATCTAGTTAAAGCGGCAAACAAGAAGAAGATTAAATTGGTGGGAGATATAACTTCCAACCATTGTGGCGCTGGCCATTATTGGCTTGCTAAGGCCAAGAAAGATAAGCAGAGCAAGGAAGCCGGATATTTCTATTGGAGTAAGAAATATAAGTGGGGTTATGAAGGTTGGTGGGGGCTGGAATCGCTTCCAAAGTTAAATTACGGCTCTAAAGAGCTTCGAAAAGCTATGTACGAAGCCCCAAATTCAATTATTCGCAAATGGCTTACTCCTAAATGGGGCATGTCTGGTTGGCGCGTTGATGTTGGAAATATGACCGGAAAATACGGCGCAATCGATATTCATGATGAAGTTATGTACGGAATTAGAAAAGCCGTTGAAGAGACCAAACCTGATGCTTGGTTAGTAGCAGAGAATGCAGATTTCGTGGCAAATGATCTAGCTGGCACCGGCTGGCATGGAACTATGAATTATCAAGGATTCTCTCGGCCACTTTCATCATGGATGCATGAAAGCGCAAATTTAAAGGGTGGTTTTCAAGGTTTACCAATTGATTCTCCGAAAATTTCTGGAAAGCAATTCGTAGATTCAATTAAGAATTTCAATGGATCAATTCCTTGGCGCGCCTTATTAGTTTCCATGATTCTCCTTGATTCTCATGACACTGCACGCTTTAGAACTATTGTGAGTGGAGATAAAGCAAAGCACACTGCTGCGATGACCATGTTAATGACTTATCCAGGTGTCCCGTCTGTATTTATGGGCGATGAATTGGGTCTTGAAGGAAAGTCTGGAGAAGATGCAAGAGCGACAATTAATTGGGATGATCGAAGTAAGTGGGATCTGCAATTTTTTGCTGAAGTCAAAAAATTAGCCAAACTGCGCCGTACGGAAGATGCATTTATTAATGGTGGCCTACGATGGGTTGCCGCTGAAGATAATTACTTGGCATATTTACGAGAATCGAAAAAGAGCAAGGTATTGGTGGTAATTGCCGCTAAACCATGCACTGTAGAAATTGATTTAAGTAAATTGGGATATAGAGTTTCCAAAACTCTTTATGGTCAAAAGGCAACTGGCAGTAAGATTAAATTTAGAACTAGCGGAGCAACCCAAGGGGTATGGAAGCTTTCATGAAAAAATGGCTATATGGCGCAGTAATTTCATTAACTTTGCTTGGAGCTAGCGCTTCTGCAGAGGATCTAACTTCACTTGCGAAGCCAACTATTCGTGGTGGCGCTACTAATTCACAGATTTATTTTGTAATGACTGATCGCTTTGCAA
This sequence comes from Candidatus Nanopelagicaceae bacterium, assembly GCA_046091905.1. Lineage (GTDB taxonomy): Bacteria > Actinomycetota > Actinomycetes > Nanopelagicales > Nanopelagicaceae > ZLKRG08. The sequence goes on along the minus strand of JBJTCN010000039.1, from coordinate 4,617 downwards.
ACGGGGATACCAGCAATGATGAAGCAGGATTATCTGGATTTCCAGCGGTAACCGGATATGACCCTGCTGATATTGGATACTTTCATGGCGGTGATTTCAAAGGTTTAACTTCAAAATTAGATTACATTCAAGGTTTAGGTTTTAATTCAATTTGGATTACACCGCCAGTAAAACAAAGATATGTTCAAGGAGATTCCGCTGCTTATCATGGTTACTGGGGTCTTGATTTCACCACTATCGATCCACATTTAGGAACCGAATCAGATTTCAAAGAATTTGTAACGGAAGCACATAAGCGAGATATCAAAGTAATTGTTGATATTGTCATAAACCATACGGGAGACATCATCAAATACAAAGGAGATGTTTATAGTTATTCAGATATGTCTCGATATCCGTATAAAGACTGTAGCGGTAAGAAATTTGATGTAAATAAATATATAGGTAAGGCAAATTTTCCTAAACTTTGTGCTGCAAAATCATTTCCGGTACCACCAATTGTCAGTGATAAGTACAAGAATGTAAAAGCACCAGCATTCTTAAACGACATCACCAACTACCACAACCGAGGAGATTCCACATTTAGCGGCGAATCTTCCACTTTTGGTGACTTTTTTGGTTTAGATGATGTATTTACAGAAAAGCCAGTAGTAGTTGCAGGTTGGACCAAAGTTTGGCAAGACTGGATCACAAAGTTTGATATTGATGGTTACCGAATTGATACTGCAAAGCACGTTAATCCAGAGTTTTGGAAGGCATTTCTTCCCGCAGTTTTAAAGACTGCCAGCGCTGCCGGAAAGAGTTATTTTCCTATTTATGGCGAAGTTTGGGATACCGACCCTAATTACTTAGCCAAATTTGTGACAGATTATAAATTTCCGGGAGTACTTGATTTTGCCTTTCAAGCAGCAGCGTCAAAATATGCAACTTACGGTAATGGCGAACGAGATTTGCTAGAGATTTTCAATCAAGATGATTTATATACAACTGCTACGACCAGTGCATATGGTCTAACTACATTTTTGGACAATCATGACATGGGAAGAATCGGTATGTTTTTACAAGGCAATACTGATGCCACCCCATCTCAATTAATCGAGCGTGCCAATTTTGCTAATGCACTTTTATTTTTGCTTCGTGGTGGTCCCACTGTTTATTATGGTGACGAAAAAGGTATGACTGGATCTGGTGGAGATAAAGCCGCCCGCCAAGATATGTTTGCAACTCAAGTCATAGATTGGCAGAGAGAAGTGCGAATCGGTGGCGATCCGATTGGTACCAAGAGCGCATTTGATATCACTAACCCAATTGAGAAGGTTTTATCGGGGCTGCAAGCATTAACCAAGAAATATCCAGCCCTGCGTTCAGGAACACAGCAACTGCGATACGCCAATGACGGCTCTTTTGCCGTAAGTAGATATGCAAGTAAGCAAGAATTCTTAGTGGCATTTAATGGTAGAGATGCGGAAGCCAAGCTGAATTTAAATGTCTCCACTTCAGAGTCCAAATGGTCAGTGATATCTGGAAGCGCGAATAACATTTCAGCTACCGGAAAATCAGTTACTTTAAATCTACCTGCGCGCAGCTGGGTAGTTTTGAAGGCTGACAACGAATTTAGCCCTACTTCAAAGCTGGCTATCACTTTAAATAAGCCTTCAGTAGATATTAGAACTAGTGAGAACTATTTAGCGCTTACTGCTACGGTGCCGGGCACAGACTTCAATGAAGTCACTTTTGCGGTGCGCGAAAAGGGAAAAGCCTGGACGACTGTTGGTACTTCAGATCGGCGCTTACTAAGCGTGACCGGATTTAAAGATGGCCTATATCGAGTTTATCTACACCAAGATCGATACAAGAAGGGCACGCAACTAGAAGTGGTGGCTATTGCAGTGAATGCAAATGGCGAGAAGATTGTCTCTAATCTACAGAGCGTGAAGTTACCTTAATTCTTTAACCAGAATTCAAAAGCTTTATCTAATTGTTTGGACCAAGCCCGTTCATTGTGTCCCGCATTTTTAAAGACCGTGGTTCGATAGTTTTTATGCCAACCTAAATCTCGCATTAATCTGTCCGCATGGTTTTGGTTCTCTTCATAAGTTGCATCAAGTTTCTTATCGCCACGACTCATCCAAATTTTATGTTTTCCAGGTTGTGGCAATCTATTTAATACTTCATCTACGAGAGTATTTCCACCTATTACCCAATGTGGTGAAAACGCCAGTGCAGTTGCAAAAAAATCTTGCCGAAGCGTTAGCGCATTTAAAGTGGCTAATCCACCCATACTCGAGCCAATCATGGCTCTCTTTTCAAAATCTATTTCAGCATCAAATATTTTTAGAATAGTAGGCACAATCTGCTCTGCTATGAGCTCTTGATATTTATTTCCATGTAGCTCAGATGCTGGAAATGGCGCATCAGCAGGTTGAGCTACTGGACCCTGGAAGGCATCTTGTGGAGTTAAATCTTTAAAGCGGCCATGTGGATTTTCATTGTTGCTGGAGTGAAAGATTCCGATAATTAGCGGGGGCTTTAACCCATGATCAGAAAAAGTTTTAATCGCAGTCTGTGCCATCTTCCATGTGCGCCTTCTAGTTGCAGTTCTGGTATCAAAGACATTTTGGCCATCATGAGCAATTAGCAGATGTGACGGGTTTCGCGGACCCCAGAAATCAACTCTGCGCCCATCAAATAGAGAGCTTTGTACTTGGCCAGGTACACCGCGCACCTGATACTGCAAAAAAGACTGCATAATGAAACACTAGCACCGTGAAGCGTAATGTGATGTGGTTTCGAAGAGACTTAAGGCTCGGGGATAACCCAGCGCTTTTAGCGGCGATTGAAAATTCCGATGAAATTATTCCGCTCTTTATCTTAGATCCAAACTTAATAAAGCAAGCGGGCAATAAGCGATTGGCATATTTAGGAAATTCATTACGCGCATTAGATGAATCTCTTGGTGGCAGGCTTCATGTTATTGCAGGAGATCAAATCCAGGTTTTGCAGAGTTTTCATCCTGATGAAGTCCATATCTCAAAAGAATATGAACCATACGGGGCAGCACGCGATAAAAAGGTTGCTGCCGCTGGAATTAATTTAGTGGAAACCGGAAGTCCTTACGCAGTTGCACCAGGACGAGTTCGAAAACCTGATGATACAAATTACCGTGTATATACACCTTTTTATAAAGGTTGGTTGGCACATGATTGGCGAGATCCAGTCGCAGCTCCCAAGAAAATTAATGCGCCAGTTCCAAATAAAGATCAACGACAATTTCCTGACTGGAAAACAGATCTAGAAATTCCTCAAGCTGGTGAAGCTGCCGCATTAGCGCGATTTGCCTGGTTTAAAAAGCATGCTTTAGAAAGTTACGACGAAATGCGCAATATGGCAGATACAGACGGCACCAGCCGAATGAGCGCACATTTGAAATTTGGTGAGGTACACCCAAGAACTTTGCTCTATGGATTAAATGCATCTAAAGCTCACGATACCTTCCGCAAAGAGATTGCTTGGCGTGAATTTTATGCTGATGTCTTATTTCATAACCCACATACGATTGATGAATATTATGTAGAAAAATTCGCGAATATGAGATACGAAGAACCTGGTGAGAATTTTAAAGCTTGGTGTGAGGGCAAAACTGGCTATCCATTTGTAGATGCAGCGATGCGACAATTATTAACCACTGGTTGGATGCATAATCGCACTCGCATGGTGGTGGCATCATTTTTAGTAAAAGATTTACATATTGAATGGCAATATGGTGCGAATTTCTTTATGGAACATTTAGTTGATTATGATCCGGCAAGCAATTCTCATGGTTGGCAATGGACTGCAGGCTGCGGTACTGATGCCTCACCTTATTACCGAGTATTTAATCCAATTGAACAAGGCAGAAAATTTGACCCTAATGGAGATTACATTCGTGAGTACGTTCCAGAACTTCGGGAAGTACCAACCGAACTAATTCATGAACCAGGTCTTTCATATATCGCTCCGATAGTCGACCATAAAGTTGAACGAGTCGAAGCCCTGGCAAGGCTGGAAGAGATTAAAGAGAATAAATAACTGGATTTTCGACATTTCCGCAATCCTGATAACCTTACGCCGCTTAACGGTAGATTGCCCGAGCGGCCAATGGGAGCGGACTGTAAATCCGCCGGCTCTGCCTTCGAAGGTTCAAATCCTTCATCTACCACAAGCGTTAAAAGCGCCACTATCTGTGGCGCTTTTTCCTTTTGGGGCATAGGTTTTAGATATGGCATTCGACGTAAATCGCATTCGAAAAGAATTTCCCTCACTTGATTCTGGCATCGCATTCTTTGATGGTCCCGGGGGTTCGCAAGTTCCAAAATCGGTAGGCGCTGCAATCTCAGCTGCCATTACACAACCAACTTCTAATCGCAATACTGTTACCTTGTCAGAGCAAAATGCAGAGAAGTGCGTACAAGATTATCGACATGCGGTTGCAGATTTACTCAATTGCGATCCAAGAGGCGTTATTTATGGACGCAGTTGGACTCAATTGACATATGACATGTCTCGTAATTTGGCGAAGAGCTGGGGTCCTGGCGATGAAATTATTGTTACCCGTTTAGATCATGATTCAAATATTCG
>JBJTCN010000038.1:0-9050 GCA_046091905.1 Candidatus Nanopelagicaceae bacterium | reverse complement strand
AACTAGAAAAACCATTTCCGAAAGCTTTGTTAAAGAAAATATTATTAGCAAGACTGGTCCAAATAAACGATTCATATCCAAAGAAGAATGGTTTATTTATTGAGTATTATAAAAATGGCGGAATTAAAGCTAAAGGCAAATATAAAGGCGCAAAAATGCACGGCAAATGGGAGTTTTTTAGAATTGATGGAAGTTTGATGCGTTCTGGCTCCTTTACTAATGGAAAACAGAGTGGTCTATGGGCTACTTTTGATGCCAAGAGTAAAAAGGTAAAGGAAAGTAAATTTTAATGGGTCGCATCTTAGCTCTGATGGGTTCTGGCGAAAACAGTCCAATTATGGTTACGCCACATCAAAAAATTATTAAAGCGACCGGAAAAGATTTAAACCCACTTAATTTAAGTACTCCTTATGGTTTTCAAGAAAATAAAGATGAATTAAGTGCCAAAATTGAAAAGTATTTTGAAGTAAATGTCGGCACAAAGATAACTACAAGCGAAAATTTCCCTTCAAATATTGAAAATTCCAGATGGGTATTTGCAGGCCCTGGCAGTCCAACATATAACTTGAAGCAATGGAAAAGTTCCGGTGCAGATAAGGCTCTCTCTAATCTTTTAGAGCGGGGATCTTTGGTGCTGGCATCCGCTGCCGCGATGTCGATTAGCGCCAAAGTAATGCCAGTTTATGAAATGTATAAAGTAGGCGATGATCCGTATTGGTTAGATGGTTTAAATATTCTAGAAGTTGCTACTGGTATCAAAGCTGCAGTAATTGCGCATTACAACAATGCCCAGGGTGGCTCGCATGACACTCTTTATTGCTTCGCTGGACAAAAGCGCATGTCGATTCTTGAATCACAACTTGATAATGAGATTGCAATTCTAGGTATCGATGAACACACTGGAATTGCCTTTGATTTGGAGTCAAAGAGCGCTGAAGTTTTCGGAAAAGGTGTAATTACCTTCAAGCGCGGAGAATCTATTAAAACATACCAAAATACATCATCTATTCTACTAAAGGAATTCGTTAACTAAAATGAAATACTTAAAATATTTAATTCCATTATCATTACTTTCGCTCGCTTACAACGTAATAATTCTCTTCTCTGTAGTTTTGAATTTAGATTGGGTGCGTACTCGCGCTGCGGGCGGACAGTACGAAACATTCCCATTTTCACTACGTTTTATTTATTTTGTGATGACCATTTTTATGATTTTCTTAGCGCTCTTACTTTGGAAACATAAAGAACTTCCAATGGACCCGAGTGGTCCAAGAACCGCGCGAATCATTGGCTACACTTTTTTTATAAGTACTATCTTTCAATTAATATCTCGCTCAGCAGATGAAAGATGGAATGCAATACCTGCGTTAATTCTGGCAGTTACCTTTATTCTGCTTTCGCGCAGAGAAAAATCCCGCCAACCATAAAGTCAGCGGGATTTAAGTGGAGACTAGGGGAATCGAACCCCTAACCCCCTGCTTGCAAAGCAGGTGCTCTACCAATTGAGCTAAGTCCCCGTATTGAATTTTCTTGTCGTTCCTTGCTTGGTGGGCCTAGGTGGACTTGAACCACCGACCTCTTCCTTATCAGGGAAGCGCTCTAACCAGGCTGAGCTATAGGCCCAAGCAAGGAAGCAAAATCTACCTTGTTAAGGTTTTTAGCCCAAATCGCTGGTTAAGCGGGCGTAACCGTATCAGCATCTTCGCCGTTTTTAGTAACCGACAAGAGCGCAACGCCCTCATCGAGATTAACTAAACGAACGCCCATGCTGTCGCGGCCAGTCTGTCGAATCTCTGATGCATCAGTACGCATTACTGATCCATTAGAAGTTATCGCCAGAATTTCATCTTTATCGCTAATTACAAGTGCGCCAACTAATCCACCGCGCTCTTCATTAATTTTCGCAGCTTTAATTCCAATTCCACCGCGATTTTGAATTCGATATTCATTAAGTGGAGATTTCTTTCCGAAACCACCATCTGTTGCAGTAAAGACAAATAAATTCTGGTCTGAACCGCCAACGCGAGCCATTGCTAAGAGTTCATCGCCGGCACGGAACTTCATTCCGATTACACCGGTTGCGCTACGACCCATAGAACGAATGGATTCATCGTTAGCTGAGAAGCGAAGCGACATACCTTTTCGAGAAACTAAAAGTAATTCATCTTTATCTGTGGCAAGAGTAGCGCCAACTACTTCGTCGCCATCGCGAAGCGAGATTGCAATCAATCCACCAGTGCGTGATGAGTCGTATTCAGTAAGTGGTGACTTCTTTACTAAACCAGTTTTGGTTGCCAAAACTAAATATGGAGCGGTGTGGTAATCTTTAATTGAAAGTACAGATGCAATCTGCTCATCTGGTTTGAAGGCCATTAAGTTAGCTACATGTTGTCCGCGCGCATCGCGCCCGGCATCTGGTAATTCGTGAACTTTGGCGCGATAAACTCGACCTTTATTTGTGAAAAAAAGTAGCCAATCGTGAGTTGAGGCCACAAAGAAATGATCGACCACATCATCTTGTTTTAGTGCTGCGCCTTTAACACCTTTACCGCCGCGTTTTTGATTACGATAAAGTTCAGCGCGAGTACGTTTTGAATAACCGCCACGAGTAACAGTTACCACTACATCTTGATCTGGAATTAAATCTTCAGCGCTGAAATCGCCTTCTGCGGCCACAATCTGGGTACGGCGCTCATCGCCATATTTGGTAACGGTTTCATTGAGCTCAGATTTAACAATTCCGCGCTGCTTTTCAACGCTACCTAGAATTACATTTAATTCATTAATCTCAGACATTAATTGATCGTATTCATCATTAATCTTCTGACGTTCAAGGGCTGCCAAACGTCGTAACTGCATATCCAAAATTGCATTTGCTTGGATCTCGTCAACTTCTAATAACTTCATCAAACCTTCGCGCGCCTCTTCGGAAGTCTTTGATGCTCTGATCAAAGCAATTACTGCATCTAGCGCATCTAGTGCTTTTAAGTAACCACGTAAAATATGGGCACGGCGCTCTTTTTCGGCCAAACGGAATTTAGAGCGGCGCACAATTACTTCAATTTGATGTTCGATGTAATAACGAACAAACTCATCCAGGCGCAAAGTGCGTGGTACGCCATCAACTAGCGCCAACATATTTGCACCGAAAGTATCTTGAAGTTGGGTGTGCTTATAAAGATTATTTAAGACAACTTTGGCAATCGCTCCTGATTGCAGAACAATTACTAGTCGTTGACCAAGGCGTTCATTTCCTTCATCGCGAACATCTGCGATACCCTTAATTTTCCCATCTTTAACTAATTCTGCAATCTTCAGCGCTAAATTATCTGGATTAACTTGATATGGAAGTTCGGTAACTACTAAACAGGTACGTTTGTTGATCTCTTCAACGTTAACCACGGCGCGCATTGTGATTGAACCACGCCCGGTTCGATAAGCCTCTTCAATTCCATTTCGGCCAACGATTAGCGCCTTAGTTGGAAAATCTGGACCTTTAACAATTGTTAAAAGGTGAGCAAGTAGTTCTTCAGCGCTAGCTTCAGGATTTTCTAACGCCCAAGTAACACCCTCTGCAATTTCTCGTAAATTGTGCGGTGGAATATTGGTCGCCATTCCAACTGCAATACCTGCAGAGCCATTAACTAAAAGGTTTGGGAAACGTGAAGGTAAAACTGTTGGTTCTTGCGAACGGCCATCGTAATTTGGAATGAAATTGACGGTATCTTCATCGATATCGCGCATCATCTCCATTGCAATTGGAGATAAACGCGCTTCGGTATAACGCATAGCCGCAGCTGGATCATTACCTGGGCTACCAAAATTGCCATTTCCATCGACCAACGGATAACGAAGTGACCATGGCTGCGCTAAACGCACTACGGTGTCATAAATCGCGCCATCGCCATGTGGGTGATAGTTACCCATAACGTCACCGACGATGCGTGAAGATTTGTAATAACCCTTATCTGGACGATACCCAGCGTCATACATGGCATAAAGCACGCGGCGATGTACTGGTTTTAAACCATCTCGTACATCTGGAAGTGCGCGACCGACAATGACTGACATCGCATAATCAAGATAGCTACGCGCCATCTCAACTTGTAAATCGACAGTTTCAATCTTGTCGAACTGTTTGTTCTCCATGTTCTCCATAATTCTTATTTAAATGTCTAGGAATCTAACATCTTTTGCATTGCGTTGAATAAATTGGCGACGTTGTTCAACATCTTCGCCCATTAATACTGAGAAGAGTCCATCTGCAGCGGCTGCATCTTCAAGGGTTACCTTTACTAAAACTCGATGCTCTGGATCCATAGTGGTATCCCAAAGTTCTTTTGCGGGCATTTCACCTAAACCTTTAAAGCGCTGGATTCCATCTTCTTTTGGTAGCCGCTTTCCAGCATCAATTCCAATCTTGATCATGCCATCGCGCTCTTTATCGCTGAATGCATACTCGACTGGTTCTTTACCGGCCCACTTCAATTTATAAAGTGGTGGTTGGGCTAAATAAACGTGGCCATGTTCAATCAATGGGCGCATAAAACGAAAGAGTAAAGTTAAAAGTAAGGTGCGAATATGTTGTCCGTCGACATCAGCATCTGCCATCAAAATAATTTTATGGTAACGAAGTTTTGCTAAATCAAAATCATCGTGCACGCCGGTACCTAGCGCTGTAATTAGCGCTTGTACTTCATTGTTTTGTAAGACGCGATCAATGCGCGCCTTTTCAACATTTAAAATTTTGCCGCGAATTGGTAAGACTGCTTGGTATTTTGAATCACGACCACCTTTGGTAGAACCACCAGCGGAGTCACCTTCAACAATATAAAGTTCACACTTTTCTGGTTCGGTCCACTGGCAATCTGCCAACTTACCTGGCATGCCGCGACCTTCTAATAGACCTTTACGGTTTCTAGATAGATCGCGCGCTTTGCGAGCAGCTACACGTGCTGCCGCAGCATCAATACTCTTTCGAACAATGTCTTTGCCTTCGTTTGGATTCTTCTCAAACCACTCAGTTAGCGCTTCATTTACACACTTTTGGGTGAAGGTCTTTGCTTCAGTGTTACCTAATTTGGTTTTGGTCTGTCCTTCGAATTGAGGTTCAGAAATTTTAATCGAGACGATCGCAGTTAAACCTTCGCGAATATCTTCGCCGGTTAAACGATCCTCTTTCTTACGGATAAATCCCCAATCTTCACCAAACTTATTTACTACTGAAGTTAACGCAGTACGGAAACCCTCTTCATGGGTGCCGCCTTCGTGCGTATTAATTGCATTAGCAAAGGTAAATACTGATTCTGAGAATCCAGCATTCCATTGCATCGCAATTTCTAAAGACATTTTTCGCTTTTTATCTTCTAGCTCTAAATCGATAATTGATTTATGGAGCTCGCCACGAGTTGAATTAATGTGGCGAACAAAATCAACAATGCCTCCATCAAATTTGAATACAACTTGTAGTTGTTCACCTTTATCATCAACATGGCCAGCGCGCATATCTTTTAATGAAATCGTCAAACCTTTATTTAAAAAGGCCATTTCACGGAAACGAGTTGCTAAAACTTCAAATGAAAATTCAGTAGTTTCAAAAATCTCATCAGATGGGTAGAAGCGCACAATAGTTCCGTGTCCATCGGTGGCTTTGCCTTTAGCAACTGGCGCATCAGGAACGCCTAGTTGATAACTTTGTAACCACCAGAAACCGTCGCGCTGTACTTCTACTTGTACAACTTTTGAAAGCGCATTTACAACTGAGATACCAACACCATGTAAACCACCAGATACTGAATATCCGCCGTCACCAAATTTTCCACCGGCGTGCAAAACTGTTAACACAACTTCTAAAGCTGGTTTCTTTTCAACTGGATGAATATCAACTGGAATTCCGCGGCCGTTATCAATTACCTCAACGCCACCATCTGCTAATAAAGTTACATCAATACGATCACAAACTGCGGCCATTGCTTCATCAACTGAGTTATCAACGACTTCATAAACCAAATGGTGTAGGCCGCGCTCACCGGTAGAGCCGATATACATTCCGGGGCGCTTGCGGACCGCTTCTAGCCCCTCAAGGACGGTGATCGCGGAGGCGTCATATTGCTTCTCAGCCACAGAGCCTCCTAATTAAGAAATCGCCTTAAATCGCATACTAGGCCCCAAAAACGCGGGGACACCTGTAAATCCTAGTGGTAAATGGCGACAGTAAATACCCCTAAAAAGGGCAGAAATGTGGAAATTAGCCGCTTAAAGCGCAGGTTTGAGGGGTCTGGCTCACCCGTAGGTATCTCGGGGTCCCTGAAAGCCTTGCACTGTCCGTAACCCTTTTCGCCAACTTGGCGCATTGGGTCCAAAGATCTCTAATGACTTAATGCCTGGTGCAATCTTCTGAATCGATTCAAGTAACTGTAATTTAACTAAATTTAATTGTGTCGCCCATGCGGTTGATGAACATTTAATAAATAATTTCTCTTCTTTGATCTCGATTGGTTCTGAGTGTGATGCAATCTCATCGCCCACAACTTCACGCCAACGAACAAAGATCTCACCTTCAGCTAGACCACTCTGCCAATTTCGTTGATTAACTAATTGATTGATTAGTTCGCCAATAGTTTTTGGTTCGCTGTTGTCGCGAAGTTCTTTTTGTTCTTCTGATGATGTGTTCTTATTGGTGGTAAAAAATGATTTACGTCCACCTTTAAACGCGTTGTACAAATCTAGCGCAATATCCCGACGGCTCATTTGCTTACCTCGCCATTCGAAACATAAAAACGGAGATCACTTAAATCTGCCGGTAAATCTCCTTCAACAGCAGCAGTCACAATGGTCTGCTCCGCTAATTTTGTGGCTTGAACCAATCCAGTACGGCGATTTGTATCAAGCTCTGCAAACACATCATCCAAAATTAAAATTGGATCTAAACCTTGGGACTTTAAAAGTTCTAACGCTCCAATTTTTAGTGAAATTGCAAAAGACCAAGATTCTCCATGGCTGGCATAACCTTTTGCTGGATAATCTCCTAGTTGCAAAATTAAATCATCGCGGTGTGGTCCTACTAAAGTAATGCCCCGTTCAACCTCTTGGTATTGAACCTCTAATAATTTTGTTGTAATTAGTTGGTGGTTTATTTCTGGGTTTGTTGATAACCCTTCAATATTAGATTTATAAATTATTGAAGCGGGTTTTACCTCATTAAGTTTTTTGTAATTTGCTGCAACTAATGGGTTTAGTGATTCAACTAAAGCCATACGTTCGGCGGTAATTGCACTTGCAAAATTTATTAGTTGCTCGGTCCAAGGCGCGATTGCTGATTGTGGCGCGCGGGTTCTAAGTAGTGTATTTCGCTGCTTTAAGACTCGATCGTAATCACTCAAAACTCCAGCTAGTCGGGGGGTTTTAGTAATTAATAATTTATCTAGGAAGTCGCGACGGTTTGTAGGTTCGCCACGCACTAAATCTAAATCTTCAGGGGAGAAATAAATAACTTGGCAGGCGCCTAATATCTCACGTTGCGACTTGGTTGGATTTTGATTTAATTTAACCCGGTTTGCTTTATTTGCATTTACTTCTAAATCAATCTGTAAATTGCGATCCCCGCGCACAATTTCGGCGCGAATAATTGCTTGTTCGGCACCTAATGAAATTAGCGGTTGGTTGGTGGGAGTTCTATGTGATGTTAGAAAACTTAAGAAAATCAAACTCTCTGCAATATTAGTTTTACCTGCGCCGTTGTTGCCGACAAAGGTGGTTACACCCGGAGTTAAGGTTAAATCTAATTGTTGGTAGCTACGAAAATTAGTTAGAGATAACTTACTGACATACATAAGCTTGATTAAGTTGGCCGAGTTGGTTAATAAGCGAACTTGGTTGGCATTAATAAATAGCGGAAGTTCTCAGTTGCAGCAGCATTAGCGTCGCTCTTACCCATTAAAATTGCAGCCTTACTTGAAGTGTTAAAGGAAATTTGCGCATATGGTGCGCTAATTGCATGTAAACCATCTAGTAAATAGTTTGGGTTAAAAGCGATTGATAAATCTTCGCCTGTTTTATTAATTTCAAAGACTTCGTTTGCTTGGGCTTCATCGCCGCCGCCTGCTTCTAAAGTCACAGCGTTTCCGGTAAAGGTAAGTTTTAGTGGGATTGTTTTATCAGTAACTAGCGCGACGCGGCGTACAGCATCTAAAAACGGCGCTACTTCAATAACAGTAGTGGTTAGTGATTCTTGCGGTAGTAGGTGGCGGTATGGAGGGAAAGTGCCATCTAAAAGCCTGGTAGTAGTTGATTTACTCTCGGTTTGAAAGCCGGCCAATCGATCATTAGAGGTAGTTGGCGCTAGTGCAATATTTACATTTTTTGAAGTTGCCAACGTTTTGGCTGCATCATGAAGTGTGCGAGCGCGAATTAGCGCAACCGCTTCCGTGTTTGGCCTTGCCGGGCTAAAGGTTAGCTCGCGAACCGCTAATCGATAGCGGTCGGTTGCGGTCATTGTGATGTTCTCGCCATTAACTTCAACGTGTATTCCTGTTAAAGATGGAAGTGAATCGTCTTTTCCAGCGGCAGTGGAAACTTGTGCCACAGCTTGATTGAAAAGATCGGCGTCAATTGTGCCAAGTGCTTCTGGCACCTCTGGCAGGTTTGGGTATTCATTAATTGGTAGTACAGGGAGTGTGAACTTTGCGCTGCCTGCATTTACCAATACTCGGGTGCCGTCTAATTGAATTGTTACTGGTTTACTTGGAAGTGATCGTGAGATATCCGCCAAAATTTTTCCTGGCACTAAAACCTTTCCTGGCGTTGCTACCTCTGCATCTGTAGTTGCTCGGCTGGCGGTTTCTAAATCTGAACCCGACAAAACAATCCTTTGATTATCGGCTTCGATCACGATACCTAACAACGCGGTTTGGATTGGGCGGGTAGAGAGGCTACGAGAGACCCAGTTAACTACATCAACCAATTTGCTCTGTTCAATCGTAAACTTCATATTGCCACTCCTAAGTAGGGTACTCTCCACGAAAAATTTTTATATTTATAGTTAGTAGTAA
>JBJTCN010000037.1:0-7821 GCA_046091905.1 Candidatus Nanopelagicaceae bacterium | reverse complement strand
GTCCTGATTTTATGGAAGTTATTAAGCGCACCAAAACTGATGGTTCTTTATTGCACTTGCGTTGGGCAACCTCTGGTTTGCCGGTTAATAATGCAAATGCACATCCTTTCCATTACGGGAAATATTCATTCACACATAACGGATCTATCAATCCTCCAACTGCACTTGATGAATACATTGCGCCGCGCTATTTAAAGGAAGCGCATAGCAATAATGATTCAGAACGTTACTTCTTATTAGTAGTACAGAAGATTGAAGAACTGGGTTTAGTGCCTGGCGTAAAAGCTGCTGTAAAGATCATTAAAGACCACGCAAATTATTCCAGTATCAATGCCATGTTAATGACACCGACAAAGATGATTGTGATTTGCGAACACGACAATCAGAAGCGTCCTGATTTTGGTGATGAGCATTATTACGATTTACATTACAAAGAAGATGATCATGCGATTGTCGTTGCATCAAGTGGATGGCCACAAGATGGTTGGCATAACATTGCAAATCACACCATGATGGTTATTGATCGCCACGATCGCAGTTTTGAAACTGCGAAGTTATAACTTTGATTTGGTGGCCGGAGAGTATTCCAACTCTTATAGTTGAAAATACTAAGTTGCGTCCTGTTATTCCCGCAGATGCTGAAGATATTTACAAGGCGATGCAAGATCCAGAGATTCCTAAATTTACAACTCTGTCTGCGGATTATTCACTTGACCTAGCAATTGATTTGGCTTCAAATAAAACTGTTGCCTGCCATGCCAATAAATCACAACTATATTTTGCTATACAAGATTCACGATTAGCAGCTTTGCCAAATTATCCATATAAGAATGGTTTTGCTGGTGTGATTTCATTGCACTCTATTGACTTACCGAATCATCGAGCAGAGATTGGGTATTGGTTAGCTAAGGAAGCCCGTGGCATACGAGTTGGCACTAACGCGGCAATCGCGATTACCGAATATGGCTTGATCACTATGGGCTTTCACAGAATCGATGGCATCGTAAATGTGGCAAATGAGCCATCAAAAAAGATGCTCCTAAACGCCGGCTATGAATTTGAAGGAATTATGAAGAAATTTGCCACTCGTCCAGACGGGACTCAGATTGATATGGCACTATTCGCAGCAACGCGCTAATTCAATGCAATTGAATAGAAGAGGTAAAAAATGGAGTCATTAGCTTTAATGGTAGCAATAATTCTCTTTACCTCTATTTTGGGCGGGCCAGTAGCAATACTTTTAACTTATCTACCCAATAAACCCAAGCACTTGCGCATATTTCGTACCATTGCAGTAGTAGTTCTCTCTTTAATAGGTATTCTCTTTGGAATTCAGTTGGCTCTAAGTTCTGGTGTTCCAGCATTTCCACGATTAATTGGTTTTATCAGCGTAATTACATCTGTTACTGCGCTGCTCTTTGAATTTAAGATTTTGAAGCATAAATTTCAATTTGGGGTAATCGGATCTGATTTACAAACTGCTCAAAGCGACAAAATCTATGCAGTGATTTTCAAATCCAAGCGCCAAGATGCAAATAGTGAGCTTTATTATCAACATGATTTACCGCTGGAAGAGAAGATCAAAACTTTGCCCGGTTACATAAAACACTTTGGAATACGCCATCCAGAAACAAGAGAAGGCGTGACTGTTGCCTACTTTGAATCACTAGATGCAATTAATCAATGGCGAAAAGATGCAGAACATATGGATGCAAAGAAATTAGCAAAGAGCCATTTCTATGAAAACTACTCCGTAGAAATTACAGAAGTAATTGATTCATATGGATGGGATGGGGAAACCCACTAAATAAAATAGTTAGGACGGGGAATCTCACTAATATCTCTAGTGTAAGAATTGTGGAGGTTTCGCGCCGAAGCGCTCAACCACCACTCCTCGCTCACAAGATAAATTTGCAAGCAATTTATCTTGATTCGCTTGTCGTGGAGGTGCCGGGAATTGAACCCGGGTCCTCTGGTACTAAAACAGGGCTTCTACGGGCGTAGTGTGTTTAACGTTTTCTCAGTCCCGAAGCTCATACACACAAGTCTTCGACAAACTCATTTGCAGTTAAATTCCCATTAACACCTGCAAAATTGTTAACGGAGGAGCTCTTTAATCGACGCTAGATTCCGAACCAAGAGCATGTTCGGGCTAACGGAGCTTGGGCTAACTTATGCAGTTAGGCGAAGCTCAGCAGTGTTTGTACTGCCGTTTATTTTGTTTGCTGAGTTTTTGGTTAACGAGATCATCCCAGCTTCCTCGGCCCGCTTCCCCTGCCTCAACATCCAGAGTCGAGACCGTTCACCCCCAAAGTCATGCATTGCATTATTTGAGGTGGAAAGCATTCTTTCCACTATTTAATTGTTGTCCGAGCCCACCTGAGCCAGATACCAAATGAATGGTTCCTCGTTCAGTTAAGTACATCGTGCATCTGTCGAGCCCACCTGAGCCAGAAACCAAGTGAATGGTTCCTCGTTCAGTTAAGTACATCGTGCATTTACGTAAACGCCTTCGCGAGCGCTTTACTTCCTTGCGGTACTTCCTTGCGGTACTTCCTTGCGGTACTTCCTTGCCTACCTACCTCTACTACGCGTTTACCGCGAGGATGTCGCGAAAGCGCCTAATCTGAAGCTGAATCGAAGCAAGCCCCAAATTCTAACGGACAACACGCATGGTTTGTTACCTAAGTTTCCTTCTTTGCAGGCTTTTACAACGCCTTGATAACAAAGGCCAAAACTGAGCGCTTTTGGTTAAGCCCCCTTTTAGCGCTCTTTTAGGCTACTCCTATTCTTTAATAGAGAGTGATTCAAGGGGAAAATTCAATTAATTGTGATGGCGTGAGTCCGGTTTGCACCACTAAAAATACTTATATAAATACGTATATATAAGTATAGAAAGTTGCAAGTCCAATTACTAATTACAAGCTAACTTTGAAAGTTAAAGTTTTCAAAATTTAAAAACTAAGAATTTATCCTAAGAATCTCGCAACTTTAAAGAAACGAAAACCTCGAAAATAATCGAAAGGCAATAAATGAAACTACGCATGCGTGGTCTAGCAGTTGCAGTTGCTGTAGCAACCGCGGCTGGTGCATTTGTTGCAGCTCCATCACAAGCTGCTTCAGCTGCACGTACCGTAACAATTTGGTCAGGTGCTGCAGATGCTAAATCTGATAACCAAGCTCCAATTCTTAACGCTTGGGCAAAGACTCAAGGCATCACCATCAACACTGTTTACAAGAAGAACGTTCGTGATGAATTCATCAAGGCAACTCCAGACGGCAAGGGTCCAGACCTAATGGTTGGCGCTCACGACTGGACAGGTCAACTAGTTGGCGCAGGTGTTGTTGCACCAGTAGCTCTAGGTAGCCTTGGAACATCATTCTCTGCTGCAACCAAGTCAGGTTTCACATTTAACGGCAAGCTTTACGGCATGCCAATCTATTCAGAGAACATTGCACTTATCTGGAACAAGCGCGATTCAACTGATCCAACTGGAAAGACTTTCACAGAGCTTGTAAATTCAAAGAGCGGTCTTGCAATTACTCGCGACCTTACAAGTGGCGATCCATACCACTGGTCAACTGTTGCTTCATCATTTGGTCTAACACTTTTCATACGTGATAAGTCAGGTTGGACTTCAAAGCTTGGTTACGGTGAAACCGGTGCTGATGCTTACGCTAACTTCTTAGCAGGAGATGCAAAGAACATCATCCGTCCAGCAGATGGATGGGATCAATCAGCTTGTACTCTACAAAAGGGTGCTTACATCATCTCTGGTCCATGGATGTACAACCACGGTCAGGACACCATCTCTGGTTGCTCTGCAAAGGCGCTAAAGTCATCTGAAATCGGAATCGCAAACATTCCTTCAATTGGTGGCAAGACAGTTCACCAGTTCTCAGGTGTTTATGGTTATTGGCAGTCATCAAAGGTTGCAGGTCAGCCAAACGCGGTTTCAGTAGGAAAGGTACTTCGCTATGTAGGTTCAGCTGAATTCCAGTTGGCACTTAACAAGGCAGGTAACAACATCCCTGTTAACCAGGCAGCACTTAAGTCAATGACTGACAAGAACCTTGCAGCATTTGGTCTTGCAGGTGTTAATGCATATCCAATGCCTTCATTCGTGTTCATGGACACCGTATGGTCAAAGGTTGGATCAGCAGAAGCAGCAATCCTTGCAGGCAAGTACACAGGAACTCCTGGTGACTTCCTACGTAAGGCAATCGCTGCAGCACAGGCTGCAATCGATACTAAGTAATTGAACTTGAAATAGTCCTTAGATATTTTTAGATGGATTAATCTGTTTGGAAAAACCTAAGTTTTCAAGTAAATAATTACTTAAATCGTTAAGTAAAAGAAGTAAATGTGGGGCTCGAAAAATCGGGTCCCACATTTTTTATTCTCTTTAGTGAACTTCTTTTTCACTAGATTTTCAAGCTGTACTACTTTGAAAGACTCAAATTCTTTACTAGTCAGTCCTGAAAACTAATTATCAAATTCTCGAATTTCTATTGGTTAATACTTAAATACCCACTAAATTAACCTCATTGAATACTGATCCCGACCCTCAAGGAGACCGAGTGGCAACGCTGGAATCAAAAGACTTGCCGTCGAAAGAAGAGCTAAAAGCTCGCGATGCAGAAATTAAAGCTCGTCGCAAAGCTGCAAAACATTTATACGACGGTGGTATTCCAAGCATTCGTGGGCAAATCATCAAGATAATAATTCTCGGAATTATCGATGCTTTTGCTGGAACCGTCTTCTTTGCACTAATTGGTAAGAGTCAATTTGTCTTTGCTGCAGTGCTTGCCATCGTTACCCTTTTGGTTAACTGGATTTATCTTCGTAAGGGCGGCCTGCCTGCTAAGTATCTAGCACCAGGAATTATTCTTTTAATTTTCTTACAAATTTACTCAGTAGTTTTTAGCGGATATATCTCATTTACAAATTACGGCTCGCTACATAACAGCAGTTATGAATCAGCCCTCAGTGCCACCATGTTAGCCGCGGTTGAACCTGTAGAAGGTGCACCAGATTTCGATATTAAAGTCGTAAAAAGCGCCGACGGAGTATTGCAATTACTTGCAACCGATATAGCCGCAGCAAAGGTTTATGTTGGTGGCGCAGATTACGCAACACATAAATTCCGCGAAGTAACTGCTGCAGATGGATTAGTTATCGGTGCAGACGGAACCGCAGAATCATTAAAGGGCTTTACTAGACTTAATGACGATCAAATTACCAACAATGCGGTGGCCATTGTTGGACTTAAAGTGCCGCTTGGCCCAAATCCAGCAGTTGATGGATTCCTTGCCACTACCGATGGTTATACCGGCGCAGTAAATAAGTATTCCTACACTTACGATGAAGCCACCAAGACCATCACCACTCTTGCAGATAATCGCAAATTCATCGCCGATAATCGCGAAGGTTTCTTCATCGAACCAAACTCTGGTGATCGCCTAAATGAGATTGGTTGGCGCACCAATATTGGTTTCGAAAACTTCAAAACCATCTTTACCGATAAAGAACTGCGCGGTCCGCTGCTAGGTGTGCTGCTTTGGACCTTTGAATTCGCAATTCTCACCGTGCTAAGCACTTTCGTGCTTGGGCTAATCCTTGCGTTACTACTTAACGATCAAAGAATCCGCGGCCTAAAGATCTATCGCTCAATTTTGATTCTGCCATATGCCTTCCCTGCATTCTTATCTGCATATGTCTGGAAAGGTATGTACAACACGGATCGCGGATTTATAAATAATTCCATCTTGCATTTAGGTGAAGGCAACAAGATTGCCTGGTTGGAACAACAGGGCCCGGCACGTGCTGCGATTTTGATTATGAATCTCTGGTTGGGTTTTCCATACATGTTCTTAATTACCACCGGTGCGCTGCAATCTATTCCAGCAGACTTATCTGAATCTGCAAGTATCGATGGTGCATCAGCCTGGCAGATATTTAGATTAATTAAATTGCCATTGCTATTAGTTTCATTAACGCCACTACTAATTGCATCATTTGCCTATAACTTTAATAACTTTACGGTGATTTACTTATTGACTGGCGGTGGTCCAATTCTGGATCCAACTTTGCGTGTCACAACGGGTGCCACTGACATCTTAATTACTTTCGTTTATCGAATTGCATTCGGTGGTGGCGTTGGCGCAAACTACGGTTTAGCCTCTGCATTCTCAATTTTGATCTTCTTCATTGTCGGAGGAATCTCATTCTTCTCCTTCAAACGCACCCGTTCACTTGAGGAGGCCACTCGATGAGCACCGCACAATTAACGGTCCGCACTAATAAGAAGAGTTTTGGACTGTGGTTTAAAGAGGTTGGCTGGAAGCACATCGTGGCTTGGATGTTAATGATTTATGCAACCTTCCCGATTCTTTACATTATCTCTACCTCACTTACAGATTTCGGTGGGATTGAAAACTCTGCGCTATTCCAGCAATTTCATTGGCAGAACTATCGAGATTTGATGAATGATCCAAGCTACCCATTTCCACGATGGATGCTAAATACAATAATTATTGCTGGCGCAACTGCAATTCTTTCGGTATTTATCTCTGCGCTAGCGGCTTATGCATTTAGTAGATTGCGTTTCAAGGGACGCAGACCAGGCTTGCTTGCGCTGATTTTGATTCAGATGTTCCCATCTGTGACTGGTTTAGTTGCAATTTTCGGAATTCTCTCTTGGTTATCCGATAACGTTCCTGCAATTGGACTGGGCACTAAAGCGGGATTAATTCTGGTTTATTTAGGCGGATCACTCGGTACCGGTACATATTTGATGTATGGCTTCTTCAATACCGTGCCGACTGAAATTGATGAAGCTGCCAAGATTGATGGCGCTACCCATACACAGATTTACTTCCAAATTATTCTTCGCTTGGTCGCACCAGTACTTGCGGTTATGGCGCTGCTCTCATTTATCGGAACATTCTCTGACTTTATTTTGGCTTCCATTGTCTTTAATAGAACTGATCAGCAAACCGTTGCAGTTGGTTTAGGTACGCTACTTAGCGATCCATATTCACAGAAGTGGGCCATGTTCTGCGCTGGTGCCATAGTCGCAGCAACACCAATTGTTGCGCTCTTTATGGGCTTACAGCGTTATATTGTTTCTGGACTTACAGGTGGAGCAGTTAAGGGTTAATTCTTGGTCTTTACTTTCTTAAGAGTTGCAAAGTATGAATTCCTAGCATTATTTTATTACTAAGAATTACCAATCGTTTTTACCACTTGAGCGACGCGAAATAGCGCGCTGAGTTTCGCGCTCTGCTTGCTTCTCAAGTAAATCTTGGCGTTTGTCATGGCCTTTCTTACCGTGCGCTAAAGCCAACTCAACTTTAACTTTGCCATCTTTAAAGTAAATAGATAGCGGAATTAAAGTATTGCCACCCTGCTTCAGCTTTCCAGCCAATTTATTAATCTCTGCGCGATGCATTAAGAGTTTGCGGTCGCGTCTTGGAGTGTGATTGGTCCAAGAACCTTCGGTGTATTCCGGTATGTGAATCCCATGAAGCCAAAGTTCACCATCAAGGATAATCGCAAAGCCGTCAGTTAAAGAGGCGCGTCCATCTCTTAGAGATTTAACTTCAGTGCCCTGCAGAGCAATACCGCACTCGAAAGTTTCGTCGACAAAATAGTCATGGCGCCCCTTTTTGTTCTGGGCGATGACTTTCTTGCCAGTTTCTTTAACCATAATGGCTAAGGGTATCAACCATTAAACTAATCACATGATAAATCTCAAGTCCCGCGCTTGGAGGAGCACGATAGCTTCAGGGTTATTACTGCTAGAAGCACTTTTGGTG
>JBJTCN010000036.1:0-11765 GCA_046091905.1 Candidatus Nanopelagicaceae bacterium | reverse complement strand
ATTACGTTCGTATTCGACATCTACGTTCTTCTCAAATGCATCCGCAGTACCAAAGAAATCTGCAATTACCGAGTGATCAATAACTAATTCCGCTGGCGCAAGTGGATTTACCTTGGCTGGATCTCCGCCCAGTTCCACAATCGCTTCACGCATCGTTGCTAAATCCACGATGCAAGGAACGCCGGTGAAATCCTGCATCACTACACGTGCTGGAGTAAATTGAATTTCAGTATCGGGTTCGACCTTTGGGTCCCAATTAGCTAACGCCTTAATATGCTCTGCGGTGATATTGGCGCCATCTTCAGTACGCAGTAAATTTTCAAGCAGAATCTTTAGCGAGAATGGCAGATTAGCGGCGCCATCAATCTTTGAGATATCGAAAATTTCATAGGACTTACTGGCAACATCTAAATTGCGCTTAGCGTTGAAAGAATTGGTTGACATTTGTGTCCCCCCTAAAAGTATCTTGACGTCAAGATATCTTATTTGGCCCTAATAAACAAATACTTTCAATGTGTTGCGTCATCGGAAATAGGTCATAGCCATCAATCTGCTTAAGCGACCATCCCGCGGCGATGAAATCTTTGACGTCGCGCGCAAGCGATGCCGGGTCGCATGCCACATAAACGAGCCGCGAAGGATTAATCCGAAGCAGTTGCGAAACCACCTCTGCCCCAGCTCCTGCTCGCGGTGGATCTAACACCACTACATCTGCACGCTTAATACTCTTTAAACCTTTTACTACATCTTCTCTAACTATTTTTACATTTGCATAATCTTTAAAATTCTCTCGCGCCGAATCAGTTGCTGGGATCGAGCTTTCAATTAAATCAACTCTGCCACCTGGACCTAAAACATCAATCGCTACTGAGGTAAATAACCCAACGCCGCCATACAAATCTAATAAATGTTCGCCTGCTTTCAAATTGGCAAGTTTTAGAAATTGCGTGGTCAGCGTTTCTGGCGCGTTTCGATGGCGTTGCCAAAATGCGCCAGCTTTAACTAATAACTGTTTTCCCTTTACCTCTTTGATTTGATCGCCTTGTGGAACTTCGATGGGTTCCATTGGTTCAAATTCTTTAGTAGCTATCTGCGCAACATGTAACTCTTCGCCCGCAATCAAACAATCGCTAATTGGAATAATCTCATGCGATCTAGATGCGTAAATTCCAAACTGTCCTGCTTCACTTGCTACTCCCCGAATATGGGTTCGATATCTGGTAGTCGGCGCTACTTCATGTACCGTAACTTCTACATCCATTTTGGCAATGCGGCTAAATTGTTCTTTGATGACCTCTGCTTTTAATTTACGCTGGTAAGGCAGATTTAAATGTTGAAAATCGCAACCGCCACATCTGCCGGCATAAACGCAAGGCGGCGTGATTCGCTCTGGAGAACTTTCAATTACTTGCAAGACATTGGCGCGTAAGAATCCCTGTGCTTTACTGGTTATTTCGATCTCTACCAATTCGCCAGGAGCGGTATCGCGAATAAAGATAACTTGCCCTTCATTTCTGGCAATAAAGTGGCCGCCATGCGCGACCTTTTCAACGCGAACCTGCATTTACGAAGTCTAAGGGCTATGCTTTATGACCTATGCACGTTGTAATTATGGGCTGTGGTCGCGTTGGTTCAGCTATCGCCCGAGAATTAGAAGCCGCTGGGATTTCTGTATCTATTATTGATCAATCTCGCGAAGCTTTCCGCAGATTAGGTGGAAATTTCAAAGGTGAGACCGTTACCGGAATTGGCTTTGATCGCGATATTTTGATTGAAGCAGGTATCGAACGTGCAGATGCATTTGCAGCATTATCTGATGGTGATAACTCAAATATTTTGGCAGCTCGCGTGGCTCGTGAAGTTTTCGGAGTCAAAAGCGTAGTAGCACGTATATATGATCCTGCGCGCGCAGAGATTTATCAGCGTTTAGGAATTCCAACTGTTGCGACCGTTACTTGGGCAACCGAACAAGTTTTACGACGCTTACTTCCTGGTGGTTCTCGCGGTGAATGGCGCGATCCATCTGGCAAGGTAGCACTGCTTGAAGTATCAATTCATCCATCTTGGCTGGGCCATCCAATTTCTGAAGTTGAAGCACGCACCAATGCGCGCGTTGCCTTTTTGACTCGATTAGGTGATGCCTTTATCCCTGATGAACATACGGTTTTGCAAGAGGGCGATTTACTGCACGTAATGGCCCATGATGAAGATGTAGATTCAATTACCGCGACAATGAATGCGCAGGTGAACTAATGCGCGTTGCGATTGCTGGTGCTGGAAATGTGGGTCGCTCAATTGCGCGCGAACTTATCGCCAATGGCCACCATGTCATGCTGATTGATAAAGATCCTAAGGCCATGAAATTAGAGTCCGTTGCCGAAGCAGAATGGGTAATGGCCGATGCCTGCGAAATTGCTTCGCTTGATAATGCCAAGCTAGATCAATGCCAAGTTTTAGTAGCCGCAACCGGTGATGACAAAGTTAATTTAGTGGCATCGCTACTTGCCAAAACTGAATATGGCGTACCTCGTGTAGTTGCGCGCATTAATCATCCAAAGAATGAATGGCTCTTTGATAAATCTTGGGGCGTAGATGTGGCCGTTTCAACTCCGCGCATTATTGCGGCATTGGTTGAAGAGGCAGTCTCTGTTGGCGATGTGGTGAAATTATTTAGTATCGGTAAAGGCGCAGCTAATTTATTAGAACTTACCTTGCCAGATGGCTCTAAGTGCATCGGTAAGACTATTGATGAAGTCGCACTTCCGGCAGATACCTCACTTGCCTCAATTGTGCGCGATGGCCGAGTCTTTAATCCAAAGGGGCACGATGTCTTTGCTGCAGGTGATGAATTAATCTTTGTAGCTTCTAATGTTGCAGAGGCTACTTTAAAAGCCTGCTTTATTCAGGCTTAACTTCTGCTCTCACGCTGGGCACAGTTTTAATAATTAACCAAGTCCACCAAATCACCAGTAAGAAGAGCGGATATCCCAAAACAATACTTGCAATTCCCAACGCATTTAATTGATCTGCCTTGTAGAGTGGATACATAATCACTAGGCGCAAAACAAACATGCCGACCCATACCCAACCAGCCATTACATAAACTCGTTTACGCGCTGCTACTTTGCGCCACTCTAAATTTTCGCCAATGATTGGCCCAATTACTAAACCTAAGATCGGCCAGCCAATTAAATTGCCAAGTGCATAAACAGCGGCATATGCGCTATTTTTAATAAAAGAGGGAATGTAATAATCCTTAGCTTGGCCACCTTGCTTGGCAAACCAGGCGCAGATCAATACGCCAATTACGCCGCTGATTGCATGTTGCAAAGTATCGCGTTTGATTAAACGCCAAACTGCCAATACCCCACTTAAGGCAATCGCAGCATAAATTGCGCTTCTTAAGTCATGTTGAATATTAAAAACAATCAAAAAAAGAATTGAGGGCAGACCATTATCAATTAGGCCGCGCTTACCGCCCATCGCATTAAAGATGGCATCTTTTTCGTGGCTCATGAACCAGTACTTCCAAAGCCACCCGTACCACGCTGTGATTCCGGTAGCGTCTCAACTTCATAGAACCTAGCGCTCTCAAACTTTTGAAACACTAGCTGTGCAATCCGATCACCGCGTTTGATTTCAAAAGCCTGATCCTTATCTGTATTAATTAAAATAATTTTGATTTCCCCGCGGTAGCCAGCATCAATAGTTCCTGGTGAATTAACAATCGAAATGCCATTTTTGGCAGCTAAGCCACTACGCGGATGGGCAAAACAAACATAACCTTCAGGTAGCGCAATCGCGATGCCAGTTGGAATTACGGCACGCGCTCCTGCTGCAAGTGTGCAATCGATTGCAGAGAAGACATCCATTCCCGCGTCGCCAGGGCGGGCATACTCTGGCAGCGGCAGACCTTTATCTAAGCGCTGAATCTGAACAATCATGGATTGATGCCAAACATTTTGTCGTTGATAAATACATCTGCGGCATTCTTAACAAAATGTTCTAGACCAACCAAGATATAAAGCGCGCTAGCTTTTAGCGCTAATTCGCCATCTGGGCTATTAAGGCGCCCTTCGGCTTCGGTGAAAACTTTGCGGCGCTCTTGGCCAGTGATGCGCGCATTAATAAATAACTTAGAACCCACTGGAATTGGCTTGAGAAAATCGGTATCTAAATGGCCTGTTACCGCCGGCACCTGCAATAGATACATCAACTTACCCAACGCTTCATCAAAAGCTAGCGATAACAATCCACCGTGCGCCAACCCAGGTGCGCCTTGATGCATTTCAGTAACGGTAAATTCGCAGGTAGCAGTTAATCCTTCACCCGCAATCGATTTCATATGCAAGCCAGTTGGATGATCTACGCCGCAGCCAAAACACATCGTTAAATGTGAAGGAATCTCCTCCCCCGGTTTTGGAGCCAGCGGATGGCGCTGCGGCATTTCGATAGCCATGCCGCTAATTTACGCTAATTTGTACCGGTGCAGAACTACAAAGAGGTGCGCAATCCACCACTTTCTTGGATGAGCTTTATTTTCTTAATGTATTTCTCGATTGCAGTTGCTATTTGGGGCGCTTTTGATATTGAGCAAGCAGTTGTGACTATGGCGCTACTTTGCGCCACCTTGCCATATCTATGGGTAAAGATGCGCTTGGTAATCACTGTTGATGATGAGCTACGCGTTGGCCGAGCTCATATTGAATTGAAATATTTAAGAGATCCAGTAGCGCTTGATGCTGCGCAATATCGAGAGCTTCGAACCGTAAAGTTAGATGCGCGCAGTTTCCATGCCACTCGCCCTTGGCTAAATACCGGCGTGCAAGTTTCTGTAAATGACCAACGCGATCAGACCACTTATTGGTTAATTGGAAGTAAAAGATGCGAAGAGTTGGTTGCGGCGATTAAGCGCAGTCGCGACATACAGCGTTAGCGCCGCTGCCTTTTGCAATATTGGTAACGTGCGAAACTAAGAAGCACTTACTGCAAGTAAATTCATCTTCTTGCTTTGGTACTACGCGAACAGAGAGTTCTTCACCAGATAGATCCGCACCTGGAAGCTCTAGGTTTTCGGCTTCCTCTTCTTCGTCGATATCAATCTTTCCGGATTGAACTTCGGCGCGCTTGGCTTTGAGTTCTTCGAGCGATTCCTCGTGTAACTCTTCATCCGTTTTTCGGGGTGTGTCGTAATCCGTTGCCATTTTGCACCTCCACTTCTCTATCCGGTTCTATACGGTTCTATTGCTAGAAATTTCTTGAACGGGCGTAGGTTGCCCTATTTGAACCGTTATTTCCACTAAACCACGCGAATTGTGAGGTTATTCCCTGTTACTTGCGCCATTTACCCGCTTAGCAAGGCGATCATCAACCAGCGCCCGCAGATATGTGCCCTCTGGTCTGTACTCCTCTTCTAAAACCTCACCTTTTTCATGAATCGCATTAACTAAATCGCCACGGGTGTATGGAATCACGGTATCGATTTCGATATTTGGATGCGGCAATGAATTTTCAATTGCTCGCAATAAATTATCAATTCCAAAACCAGTCTTGGCGCTCAATGCAAAAGCGCTCGGTTCTTGGCGAAGTAGCGACATGATTACTTCGGGTTTGGCGACATCTGCTTTATTTATCGCAATAATTTCTGGAACTTCGGCCGCGCCAATTTCAGTGATCACTTGGCGTACTGCACGAATCTGTTCGAATGGATCTGGATGCGAACCATCAACCACATGCACAATTAAATCCGAGTCCGTTACCTCTTCTAGCGTTGATTTAAAGGCATCGACTAATTGATGTGGCAGGTGGCGCACAAATCCCACCGTATCGGTAAGCGTATAGATACGACCTTCAGTGGTTTCGGTGCGGCGAGTAGTCGGATCTAGCGTGGCAAAGAGCGCATTTTCCACTAACACCCCAGCATTGGTTAAGCGATTTAATAGTGAGGACTTGCCCGCATTTGTGTAACCAGCAATTGCAACCGAAGGAATATTATTTCGATGGCGTTCTTGGCGTTTGGTATCGCGCGCAATCTTCATCTCTGAAATTTCACGACGGAGCTTTGCTTGGCGATCACGAATTCGGCGGCGATCAGTTTCGATTTTGGTCTCACCAGGTCCACGACCACCGATACCCGCACCACCTGCAGCGCGACCACCAACTTGGCGCGATAGCGATTCGCCCCAACCACGTAGTCTTGGTAATAAATAACTAATCTGCGCAAGTTCTACTTGCGCTTTACCTTCGCGGCTCTTGGCATGTTGCGCGAAAATATCCAGAATCAA
Organism: Candidatus Nanopelagicaceae bacterium; assembly: GCA_046091905.1. Taxonomy (GTDB): domain Bacteria; phylum Actinomycetota; class Actinomycetes; order Nanopelagicales; family Nanopelagicaceae; genus ZLKRG08. Next base: position 5,481 of record JBJTCN010000036.1, on the reverse strand, counting down.
TGCAACGCGATCAATTACTTTGACCTTTAACTTTACTTCTAACTTCTGTAATTGCGCCGGTGAAAGTTCGCCATCACAGATCACAGTATCTGCACCGCTATTTGCCACTAATTCGCGAAGCTGCGCTACTTTTCCGCTACCAATATAAGTTGCTGGATCTGGTGATTCGCGGCGCTGAATTACGCCATCTAAAACTTCGGCACCCGCAGTTTCGGCTAGCGCTTTCAATTCTTGTAATGAATTCTCGGCCATTTCAGAAGTGCCTTCGGTCCAAACCCCGACCAAGATCACCTTCTCTAATTGCAGTTCGCGGTATTCCGCATCTGAAATATCTTGTAACTGAGTACTGAAACCTGCGACACGGCGCAAAGCTGCGCGCTCTGCCACTTGATCAGGAGTATTGATTAAATCTTCTGCAGCATCAAAATCCGAAGCTACCTGCGCCGATGCGCGCAATAACTCTTCGAAACTATCGCTCAAGAAACTCCTCGATTTGTACCTCTTTGACGATCACTGCAGGGCCAGTCAATATGCCATTGCTATGCGCATCAATCTCTACATATAAACGCCCACCCGGAACATTTACTTCCCATTTAGTTGGCAAATTGTCCCGATTATGTTTGGCCGCCGCCATCGCCACTGCCACCACACCAGTGCCACAACTTTGAGTCTCACCACTACCACGTTCGTGCACGCGCATATTCACCGCATGATCACCAGTAAATTGCACAAACTCCACATTTACACCTTCTGGATAAAGTTCTTTAGGGCGCACGGTTGGTGGATGTTTTAATGATCCAACTTGGTCAACATCATCTACAAAAACCACCGCATGTGGATTGCCAGTACTGATGTGATAACCCTTCCAAAGACCAGTATCAGTTCCGGCAGTTACATCGTCACCTTCATCAACTACTTGCCCCATATTTACGGTGATCTCACCATCTGCGGGCACCTTTAGATGCTTTACGCCATCGCGAGTATCAATAGCGAAAATTCCGGGCGCTTGCAAATTGTTTTCAATTAAATATTTAGCCATTACGCGAATTCCATTGCCGCACATTTCAGCGAGTGAACCATCCGCATTGCGATAATCCATAAACCACTTATCGTTTCGCTTCACAATCCTGATTAAACCATCGGCTCCGATACCGGTATCGCGATTACAGATGCGCGCAGTTTCGGCAGATGAGATCGATAAATCCCCGGTTGGGTCATAAACCAACACGAAATCATTATGTGTTCCGTGTCCGTATGCGGCTTGAATACTCATTGTAGTAATTCTAAAGCTTTAGGCAGAAACGGCGCTTCAATCCAATTTATGCGTCGCTCGCGCTTAAACCAGGTCTCTTGTCTACGTGCATATTGGCGCGTAACAATGATGGTCTCTTCGATTGGATCCATATTTAAACCCATCTGAAATTCAATGATCTGCGCATATCCATGACCAAGTCGCGCAGTGGTGCCAGACATCAAACCATCCAGAACTAAATCTCTGGTCTCTTCGATTAAACCATTTTCAAACATTTTATGTGCGCGCAGAGTAATTCGTTCATCTAAGACTTCGCGCGGTACCGATAACCCAATCCAGAGCGCATCCGGATAGTAACTGGCACCTTCCTGCGGCAAATTAGCGGTGTATGGCTTACCCGTAATTTCAATTACCTCTAGCGCTCTAATTACGCGGCGCAAATTTTGGCTATCAATGGCAATCGCTGCTGCGGGGTCTAACTTTTGCAAGCGTTCGTACATTGCCGTTTTGCCTTTTTTCTCCGCTTCGGCATTTATGCGATCTCGAATTTCCGGATTGGTTTCCGGAAAGTTCAGCTCATCAACAACTGCTTTGATGTAAAGCCCAGTGCCACCTACCAAAATTGGTCGCTTTCCCCGCGCGATGATGTCATCTATTACTTTGCGCGCTTCACGCTGATACCAAGCCACATTGGCATCTTCGGTAATATCCAGAACATCGATCATATGATGCGCAATTCCCTGTTGCTCATCCGGCATCACTTTGGCAGTTCCGATATTCATATTGCGATAAAAACTCATGGTGTCGGCATTAACAATTTCGCCGCCTACTTCTTTGGCAATATCAATGGCTAATTGCGATTTACCTGATGCGGTAGGCCCGCAGATAACTATCAAACTCATATCTATGGTTTCTTACTATTAAATAGCTTTGGAATTCCAAGCATCGTTGATGCCTTTTGGTTAAAGACATCGCCGCCTTTAGTTTCAGTGACTTGGCCGCCTACACCTGTTAAATAATGATTTTCCGCTGCAGTAATTTTGACTGCTGCTAAATCGCCAGGCCGTGCGCTGCTATCAAAGTGCACCAAACGGTTATCTTCAATGCGTCCGGTAACGCGGCCCTCATGATTATCAACGACCAGCGCTACATAATCGTTTCCGATACTGCGCTTATTTACCTCTAAACAAATTGCATTCTGATGCGCATGCAGCGCGTCATATCGACGTTTAACATCTTCTGCTGAAACCTGGTTAGGCATCGTGGCAGCCGGAGTATTTGGACGTTTGGAATATTGATAGGTGTATGCAGCGGCAAATTGCGCTTGCGTACATAGATCCATTGTTGCCTGGTGGTCTTCGTCAGTTTCACCTGGGAAGCCCACGATGATGTCAGTAGTAATTTGCACACCAGGAATTGCTTTACGCGCGCGTTCTAAGATTCCTAAGTATCTATCTGTGCGATAACTACGGCGCATCGCCTGCAGAATTCGATCGCTACCTGATTGCAGTGGCATGTGAAGATGCGGCATCAAAGTTGGTACCTCTGCCATAGTTTCTAAGACATCATCGGTAAAGTCGCGCGGATGCGGCGACATAAAGCGCAGCCGCTCTAACCCATCAATACTGCCCACTTCGCGCAGCAACTTAGCAAAAGCACCGCGATCTCCCACATCTACGCCATATGCATTTACATTCTGGCCGAGCAACGTAATTTCAATAACGCCCTGTTCGACCAGCGTACGCGCCTCTGACACCACATATTTTGCATCGCGATCTTTTTCATTGCCACGCAGCTGCGGCACGATGCAGAAAGTACAAGTATTATTGCAGCCCACGCTAATTGATACCCAAGCGCTAAATGCGCTAAATCGCTTTGATGGCAGAGTCGATGGGAAATGCTCTAGCGCCTCTTTAATTTCTACCTGAGCTTGTTTTTCAATGCGCGCACGTTCTAGCAAAATCGGTAATGATCCCACATTATGGGTACCAAAAACTACATCTACATATGGTGCGCGCTGAATAATTACTTCTTTATCTTTCTGCGCCATGCATCCGCCAACTGCGATCTGCAGATTCGGCTTTGTCTTCTTCAAATTAGCCAAGTGCGTTAAGTTGCCATACAACTTGTTGTCGGCATTTTCGCGCACTGCACAAGTATTAAAAACAATTACATCTGCATCTGTGCCCAGTTGCACTGGCACCATTCCGGCTTCTTCTAAGAGCCCCGCGATTCTTTCAGAATCATGCGCGTTCATCTGACACCCGTAAGTCTCAACAAAGTAGCTCTTCGCGCTCATGCAGAGAATTTTATTGGTTTTCCACAGGAATATTTACTCGAACCAAATTAACCAACCAAATCAAATTTAATTCACCTAGGTGACCCGATTTCCTAAATTGGTGGAAAAGAAGTTCTTGGAGCTTTCCCTTCTCCCAAGCAAAGGAAGGTGGTGCCGCATGGATCCGGGACAAAACTGGACCCAGATTGTGGTTGCGTTAATTCGTGGACTATTCAATCTTGTATTGAGTAGAAAACGGAAAAACCACCGCAATTGAAGTGCGGTGGTTTTGGTTAGGCCGGCTAACCGATTCCATCAACCTGGGAACCCCTCGGGACTTTCATTCCGAGGGGTTCTTTATATCACGAGCCGATATACCCTTTGCAATTATGAAACGCTTAATTGTTCTTGTGACTGGGCTGCTTTTAATTGCCGCCCCGGTTGCCAATGCGCATACTGCGCTGGTTTCTTCAAACCCTAAGAGCAATGCGATGCTTAAAGCTTCGCCCAAATACATTTCTATAACTTTTAACGAAGAGTTAATTGAGATCGCAGGTAAACCAGTAAGCAAAATCAGCTTATTTAACGCCAAGGGCAAAGAGATAAAACTGCCGAATGCGCAGATTGTTCACAAAGATATTGTGGTGGCGGTTTCAAAGTTGCCACCTAGCAAGTACAAAGTGGTTTATCGCGTGGTTAGCGCAGATGGCCACCCAGTAAGTGGTTCATTTTATTTCTGGGTGCATTAACCAACTATTACAGTTGTAACTAATCCGTTTCGAACTGTGACTGTTACTCGATCCGCCCGATAATCCATTGTCAGAGCAAATTCTTCGTCATCTCTTTGGCCGATTCGCCATTGCCAACCTAATTTATCTGCACAAACTATTGAGTCAGATTCAGTCATGGAGATCAAAGTATTAGCTCTGGACTTGGCAATCTCAACTTTATCCGTTGCTAATTTGGCTGGGCAGACTCCTGCCAGCAACGCATCACTCTTCTTAATTGGTGCGCCATTATTCCAAACCAACTTGCCGTTCTTTTTTATACAGGTGTATTTCTTACCGCTTGATGTAACAGTTGCCCCCACTTTGCTGCACTTGGAACCTGCCTTAACAACTACCGCATTTGCGGCTGTCGGCATGGCCAAAGAAATCGTCAATAAGGCAATTACAAACTTTCTCATCATTTTGTAATTGTGAAAGTCATATCTTTTGATATTGCAGCCCTGGTATCAGTGCCTGCAAATGACCAGCGAATTGTGCAAGTCCCAGCGGTTAAAGTCTTTACAGATGCCCAGGTATATAAAGATCCACGATCTTGAATAGCGTTTCCAGTAACAGTACAGACCGTTGGGGTTTGACTGGTTGCAGTCAGCAGATGTCCAAAACTTAGAAGACCTGAATTATTGCCACTTGCATACAGAATTGAAGTTATGAAGTTGTAAGTGGAATTCGATAAGTATGTAGTAGCGGTGACTGGCAATAGTGGTGAAGTTCTGACAGTTGTCGAAGTGAAATAATTAGAAATTACCATCGGCGCTTTCTTGAACAAGAAGCTTCGGACTACTGGCGCAGCAGGTGCGTATCTATCATCACCAGCCTGAGAAGCTTCAACTGTGCAAGTTAAGTTGTCACCCAAAACCGGTGTGACATATTGAACTGCAGGACCAGCAGTAGGTGCCAAGATTGCACAAACATTAGGTGTCAAACTCTTGTAAGTGATAGTTAACTTCGAAGTGCTTGTTGCATTTAGATAATAACCTGCACCGAATTCGCGATCAGCTATTACTGGGAAATTGATAGTTTGTGGCGTATTGCTACCAGGCGCCGGTGAAGTGCTACCAGTTACGTTGGTTGTCCAGGGAGTGGTTGTAGGCAATAACTTACGATCACCAGGGAAATCAAATTTTATGGAACAGACTCCGTTTGCCCGAGAGCGGACCGTGGTG
>JBJTCN010000035.1:0-2178 GCA_046091905.1 Candidatus Nanopelagicaceae bacterium | reverse complement strand
CAATACACAGTTAGCGCAACTGATGCCAATCGCCATGTGATTCGCTATTCGCGATTAATTACTGGCCGTTCAAAGATTGTAATTATTGATCGCTGCTATCACGGCAGTGTTGATGAAACATTCGCGACTTTAGGTGCAAATTGTGAAACCATTGCCCGCGAAGGAAATATTGGTGCGCCAGTTGCACTTGAACAGACCACGCGCGTAGTTGAATTCAATGATTTAGTAGCGATGGAAAAGGCGCTTGCCCACGGGGATGTTGCAGCAATTTTGATGGAACCTGCGATGACCAACGTGGGAATTGTCTTGCCAGAAGCTGGTTATTTAAAGGGCGTCGAAGCGCTTGCCAAAAAATATGGCGCAAAGTTAATTTTTGATGAGACCCACACAATTAGCGCCGGTGCTGGCGGTATGACTTCGCAATCAGATTTAAAGCCAGATTTCTTTGTAACCGGTAAAGCAATTGGTGGCGGTATTCCAACTGGCACCTTTGGTATGACCCATGAAATGGCGGCAGAGATTGCGGCAAAGGTGGATCGCGAAGTAGTTGATACCGGTGGCGTGGGCGGAACTTTGGCAGGTAATGCGCTCTCACTTGCTTCCATGAAAGCGACTTTGACCCAAGTTTTAACGCCAGCTAACTTTGAAAAGATGATTGCACTTGGTAATCGTTGGTCAGATGGCGTAGATGCGGCGATAAAAGAATTTAAGCTGCCTTGGCATTGCAATCGCTTGGGTGCCCGCGGTGAGTATCTATTCTCGCCAAAAGCTCCACGCACCGGCCGCGAAGCTGCTGCTGCCGGTGATTTTGAATTAGAACGATATATTCATCTGCGATTACTAAACGATGGCTTCTTATTAACGCCATTTCACAACATGGCGTTAATGTCACCAGTTACAACCGAAGCAGATGTTGATGCGCACACCGCGGCTTTCCGACGCATGGCTGAAGATATTTCGTTTTGGCGGAACTAATCACACATTTCTGAATCATTTTGCTCGGACATGTGCGCGAAAATCTCCACTTGGTAAGGACTCGCTAAAAAGGGTATTCTGCCGTAATGGCGTGCGTGCTATTACTTACCAATTCGATGGGGGCTTCTGCCGAAGTGCTTCCTGCACTTGGTTTGCTTTCGCATCAAGTTCGCGTTGCGCCTGCTGAAGCATCAGCGTTAATTGATACCCCAGACTTTGAAGTTTTATTTGTAGATGCACGTCGCGATTTGCCAGGTGCTAAATCATTAATGCGCATTCTGATCTCTACTGGTAATGCCGCGCCAATTATTTTGATTGCGACCGAAGGTGGTTTGTCTGCTGTAAACGCCGAATGGGGCGCAACCGATGTCATATTAGATACCGCGGGACCAGCAGAAATTGATGCGCGTATTCGCATTGCCATCGGGCGCAAATCTGCCGAATTTGCAGATGCGGATACCGAAATTCGAAGCGGCGAAGTTGTGATTGATGAAAATGCATACACTGCAAAGATCAAAGGTCGCGCACTTGATTTAACTTTTAAAGAGTTCGAACTACTTAAGTATTTAGCGCAGCACCCAGGCCGAGTATTTAGCCGTGCGCAGCTGCTCTCTGAAATCTGGGGTTATGACTATTTCGGTGGCACCCGCACCGTGGATGTGCATATCCGCCGCTTACGCGCAAAGTTGGGCCCAGAATTTGAATCCATGATTGATACCGTGCGTAATGTGGGTTACAAATTTAACTCTGCAAATAATTCGCAAGAGGGAATTCTTAGTGAGAAGTAATTTTGGGATTTCTTTAAAATCCCGCCATGTCACTAATTTACGAAACAACTCCGGATGTAGAACTAATCGACGCACGAGGACCACGATTCTCTGCGCTACTTACAACAATTGTTTTGGGTACAGCACTTGCAACTCATAACGCTTGGTTAATTATCTTCCAAGCCGCGGTCTTTGCAATTGGTGCATTTAAGGGACCGCAACATACTCCGTATGTAATTCTCTTTAAAAATTTAGTAAAGCCACGTTTGACTTCTGAGCCAATCAAAGAAGATTGCAGACCACCACAATTCGCACACCGCGTAGGTTTAGGTTTTACCGTAGTTGCAATTATCGGTCTGATTTTTGCACCTGCGCTTGCCACAGTGGCTGTTAGCTTTGCACTTGCGGCAGCATTTTTAAATGCCGCCTTTAATTT
>JBJTCN010000034.1:0-7850 GCA_046091905.1 Candidatus Nanopelagicaceae bacterium | reverse complement strand
GTGTTTGTGTGTGTGGGTTTGGTGTGTGTGGTGTGTGATGTGTGGTGTGGTGTGGTGTGGGTGTGGGTGTGAGTTTGGGTGTGGGTGTGGGTGTTGGTGTGGGTGTGGGTGTGGGTGTGGGTGTTGGTGTGGGTGTTGGTGTTGATTCAGAGCTACCGCTCCCCCCACTTGGGGCTCCGTTAGCTGGAGAAACACCAGTCAGCACCATCGAAAGCGCAATTAGAAGCGCTGGAAACCGTAGCCAAAACATAAATCAAGATTAGCAAAAGGTTGGCATACCCGCATTTTTTACCTGATTCTTATTTGTTAGCCTCTGCAGTGAACAAATCTGACTGGAGGGGAGATCCGTGAGAAACCTAACTGACTTTAGGAACTTTGATATCAAAACCTTTGATGTGTTGTTAATCAACTATTTAGATAAGTTCTCTCTTCCCGTGCTTCGAGTATCTCTTGGTGTCGTTTTCATCTGGTTTGGCGCTTTGAAACCTTTCGGTAACTCTCCAGCAAATGATGTGATTACAAAGACAATTTATTGGTTTGATCCCGACATCTTTATCCCAATTCTAGGTATCTGGGAAATGCTTATTGGTCTGTGTTTACTCTGGACCCCTTTGATTCGTTTTGGTTTATTTCTATTGGCAGTTCAAATGCCCGGCACTTTTCTACCGCTTATTTTACGTCCTGAAATTTGTTTTACTAGCGCTCCATTTAATTTAACCTTGGAGGGTCAATACATCATTAAAAATTTGATTTTAATTGGAGCCGCAATGGTGGTGGGTAGTAAGTTAGTTCCGATTAAGAGCAATAATCCAGCTTTTAAGCGGTGATTTAAGATTTATTCTCCTAGCGAGAGACTCAGTGACCACGAGATTCGCAATATCACCAAAGCCCTAGAGGCTGTCCACCAATCGAAACAGTAATAGTTATTGCAGGTGCACAAAATAAAACTGTAAAGATTGGAAAAAGTACAAGAGATAACTTTAGAGGATTTGACTGAAGTTTTTTTGAAGGGCAAAGATCACAGTCACTAGCCGTAAATTTCGTCCTCACCATTACTATCCCACCCACTTTTATCTATATTTCTTGCCCGAGACAAACGCCAGATCGCAGCTGTTCCGGTGAATAAACCCAAGAGACCGACCCAACCAATATTTCCCAGGCCGTATCCCTCAATTATCGACACATACAGCAAATAGACTCCGCTAGTAATCGCAAGGGTTGCAAGAGCTAAAATAAACCATCTACGAAATCGAGAGATTTTGTCAGGTCGGAATAAGGAAAGCAAAAAAGCGATGGGGCCACCGTACAAAGCAGTTCCTGCGACAATCAACACAGCAAGAGCAAGTGATTCCATTCGTAAATAATATAACTTGAGCCAAAGTGCCCTTCAGGCTATAAAGCAGCGAAGTCACCAACTGACTGAGAATCAGACTGTCAGACTAGAACTTCGGTTTTACGCTCAAAACCTTTTGTGCGCCCGTGGGTATTCGAACCTCTAACCTTTTGATCCGTAGTCAAATGCTCTATCCGTTGAGCTACGGGCGCAATATTAAATTTTCAAGCCTGCGAATACTACTAAAGATTTAAACGTTACCCAAACCGAACAATTCCTCGCGAGAAACCGCCTTTAACCGCGGTTTTCCTAAAGGTTCACCTGCTGCAATCTCTGCTTGATTTATTTTCTCCCAAATTGGTTGTGTAACTATTCTTGCATCTAATAGCGCACCTAAATCAAATTCTGCTTTTGGAGTAGATGGAAGTTGCTCCACCAATTTCCTCATTACCTCCGCAGCATCTGATTTATTGGTGCCGATAACACCAGAAGGTCCGCGCTTTGCCCAGCCAACTACATATAAATTCGAATCAATATGGCCGTCAATATTCGCAAGTTTTGAACCTTCAATTGGCAAGCCTTCGGCTGGCTTTGGTTGATAACCGATTGCCGAAATAACTAAACCGCAATTGATGGTTTTTTCACCCTCTGGAGTTTTAAAAGTTACGCTCTCAACTTTGCCATTGCCATTTATTGAAACAGGTACATGTTGGAAAAGAAATTCCATTGTGCGCTCATGTGGGTGCGCTTCATTAGAGGCAATATTTAACATGGCATCCAAATTGCTCTTAACGTGCTTTTCTGGTTGATCTCCCACGCGAGTTAGCGCATCAAGTATTTCCTGCTTATTGATAATTACATTGGTATGTTCTAAATCTGGCAGCTCACGAAGTTCTGGTGAGGTGAAGGCTGCAAATTCTGCGCCGCGACGAGCGCAGATATAAACCTTGCGAATATTCGATTTCTTTAACTCCGAAATTGCATGCTCTGCGGTATCGGTGGCATCAAGTTCGGATGGTTCCAGCGCCAAGATGCGTGCACAATCCATAGCCACGTTGCCAGCGCCTATCACAATTGCGGTATCTGAAGTTAGATCTAAATTGATATTTACATAATCTGGATGGCCGTTATACCAAGGAACAAAATCTGCTGCAGATAATGAGTTGGTTAACTCTTCACCTGGAATACCAAGCTTCTTACCAAGTGAGGTGCCGGATGCGATAATTACCGCGTCATAAGCGTTTTTCAAGGTTTCTAGCGAAATATCCCAGCCTACTTCTACATTTCCAAAGAGCGAAACATTGCCAGCGGTAGCCACCTTTTCAAATACTTTAGAGACGCTCTTAATTTTTGGATGATCTGGAGCCACACCACTTCTTACTAAACCCCAAGGGGTTGGTAGGCGCTCAATTAAATCGATAGAAAATTTAAGATCATCGCTCTCTAAATTCTGTAGCGCTTGGGCAGCAAAGTAACCAGATGGTCCAGCCCCAATGATCCCAATTGAATATGTAGCCATGATTTACGCCAATTCTATTGGCCGTAATAATTCCCAGCAATTTGGCGGCGAATCTGCTGATATCGCTCTGAAGCGCCAGAGATTAAGTGTTCGAAGCGTGTTCCAGAGCGGATATTTTTATGAAGCTCTGCTGCGTTTGTGGAATCGCTAAAGATGGTTGCTTCGTTAGAAACGTTGGCAGTTACTTTTTGCTTGATGATTGCGCGATAACCGATTGCTAAATAGCGTAGCGATTGAAAGAGAATAATGCGCGCAAGATTATTTGATTTAGAGGGACTAGAAATAAATTGCAGGAGTTTGTGTGCAATCTCTTCTCCGCCAATAGGTGCCGGAAGTTCGGCGCATTTGAAAGATAACGAGGCGCGCATATTTGGATCTTGTAACTCTTTGACCGTGTTTGTGATGTCATTTAGATCTGCTTGATTTGCACGCAGCGCGTATCCGAAATCATGGCACCATTTAGCGCGAGCTTCTTGATCATCCATGCCGCGAATATTGGAAACTAATACAGTAGGTACTTTTGCCGCTAGTAATTCATGAACGCCGTTATATCCAGTTGCACATACTCCGGCATCAAAAGCCGCTAATGCTTTTGCTAAAGGAAAATATCTAATTACTTTGATATCTAAACCTGCTGGGGCAAGTGAATTTCCGTGCTTATCAACTGGTTCTTTAGTTAAAACTACTTGTAAATCAGGCCATTCCAGCAAGCCTTTTAGCGCGGCTGTCATTTTTTCATTGGCATCATCTGCGCCAGTGCCCAGTTGTACTAATACTGCAGGACGATTTTGATCAATACCTAATGTTTTGCGAGATTCCTCTTTAGATAGGGCCTCATTTGATTGATATAAAGAAACTGGCGCAGTACGTAGCGCATCTTTTCGCATTGAAGTTGGGCCGCGGTCATAAGCAAATGCGTAATCACCTGGTTCGACAATTAAATCCATTGAAGCCGATTGCAGGGGTAGTGCAAAGCGATGGATCTTCCTCTGCCACAGCCCTCGGCGAATCCAAACTAATTTCACATTTGGGCGAACAATGCGCGCAGCAATTACACCCGCGTAAGGGACCACGCCATCGTAGGTAAGAATTTTGGCATCGGTTTCGTCAATTAGCGCAACTAGACGATCGCGTAAGTACAGATCCCATTTTGGTCTTGGCATCCAACGACGATCTTTGCCTGGGATATATTCGCAAGGAATACCAAGTGCATCTGGAATCTCTGCAATTCCACCGGCCATAGAGACAATAATTGGGTTAGCATCATTTTTTAAAGCTTTAGCAATCGCGCTAGCGCGAGCTAAGTGTCCCATTCCAATGCCATTGCTAGTAGCAAGAATTATGGATGGCTTACTCATTTAAGAATTTTCCTTTTAACCAATTTTAAAATCTTGCCAATAAATGCCGCTAATTGCTTAGGCGAATTAATTTTCTTGCCTTCGCGTTTAACAAATCTTGCAAATCTAGCAACGGTAGATTTCTTGCCATCATAAACTTCTAAGAACTTCTCATAAGTCATCCAATGCACGCCAAATTGGGCAGCGATATTTGCATAGGTATCGCCTTTAGTGCGACGAGCACGAGCCAACGCCGGATTAATCAACACAAATGCACGTCGATCTTGGTTATTGGCAAGACCCAAAAGACCAAATTCTTTGGCCAAGGTGTGGTTGATTAAATCCTTTAAATTCAACGCAAATTCCGCTTCTGCAAAGATATGCAGCGGAATTGCTGATACTGTAAATAGTTCCAGAATCTCTTCAATACGAATCTGCGCATCTGCGCTGATATCTTTAAATTCATATTGTGGACTTCCCTTTAACCAATTTTGAATTTCACGCAAGTCTGCAAAAGTATCTTTAACAGGTGAATAGCGCTTCTTTAAATCGCTCCAATTTCCTAGCAATAGAAACTCTGCTTGAGTACCAGGGGTTTCAAGTAATTCTGATTCCAGTTTCTGTAGCTGAACTAAATTACAATTTCTTACATCTAGTACTACTTCGTAATTAGAAACCTGAAAGCGCTCTTTACTGTTGGCGCGAATAGATTTCATCTCTGGAATTAACTGTGCGAGCGCCGGATTATTGTGGCGACTAATCTCTTCTTTATTCTCTTCTACGGTGCTGTAACCAAGATGCCATGAATGTGCTTGGCGATCTGCCACCATGCGCAAACCAGAGTTTTGAACTCGCCAACCTAATTCGGTATCTTCGCCGGTAGTTAAATCCGCGTTATAGCCACCCAATTCTTTCCAGCGTTTGTTATGCATTGAAAATGTAGCGCCAACAAAATTTCGGAAACCTTCCATGCCTGGGTTCTGTAAATCATTGGTACGAATTGATCGTTCTTCCCAGCGCTCTTTACCCCAGTTCTCTTCATGTAAATCCAAGAATTCTCCAGCAAGTAATCGTTGCTTTAATTGAGCTGGGCTATATCCCCACTCTTTTACAAATCGCTTCCAGCCAAGTACTGCGTAATCATCAGAATCATGATGCCACTTCATATGATGAGCTAAATGTTCTGGATCAAAGACCATATCTGCATCTACAAACCAAAGTACATCTTCTTTTAAGTTGGCGGTAAGCGCATTAGTTGCCCTAGTTTTACCCCACTTTTTGGCATCGTTTTTGTAGTTAATTAACTTAACTTTGGCCGGACGAATCTTAGGAAGTTTTAACGCAGGTTCGCTCCCATCATCGACAATATAAACGCTCATCAATTTGCTTGGGTAACTCTGCACCGACAGCGAAGCTAAAGTTAAATCTAATTTATCTTGGCCGCCGCGACATGAGATCACCACTGCAACTGAGAGCTTGCAGGTTTGCAGAGCTTCTAAATCATCAGGACGCTCGAAGCGATAAATGGCGCTACTCATTTGGTTCCAAATATAGGGTCTGGCCAAATTCCAACCCGTTGTTCATTGGCATTGTTCAAATACTTTGAAAAGTTAGTTACATAGGTGTGAAAAGTAAAGGTGCGACGATATATATAGCCCGCGCCAAAGGTGCGATAAATCTTCCCGCCATTTTCGCTCACTTGGCTTAATAAGTAGCGGTCAACTGCGGTAGTTCCTTTACCAAACCAACCGGCAGCTTTAGCGGCTTCGCGCTTTACCAAAATAGTTCCGCCACATACCCAATCGGTCCAAAGTTCGACTGCTTGAATTCCGACCGGAGAGAAACGTCTTACGGATATCGAAAGTGGCTCTAAATAAACATAATTCATCGCGCGACCTACTACCTCGGCCTTGGTATCTAGCGCAGTATCAATTAGATCTCTTAAATGTTCAGGACCGTAATAGTCATCATCATCCATTTTAGAAATATAAGCACCAGATGATTTTTCACAAAGTGCAGAAAGGATTTCACCTAAAGTTGCACTCTTAGTAAATTTAAAATGTAGAACTGAAACTTTGCGTGATTGTAATTTCTTTATTAGCGCTTTGTGTTTTGAATTTAATTCAATTGCGTGTAGCCCAAGTAATAATTCAAATTTCGGTAAAGTTTGCTTTAAGAGTTGTTGCAAAATATTTTCTAAATCATTTGGCCTTAGCGTGGCAATAACTACGCTTATCACCGGATAATCTTTAATTCGACTACGGCGAGCTGCTCTAATCTGAGAAATCTCTGCGAGTTCTTTGGCAAAGGAGGTGCTCTTGCTCAAAGTTACATTGCTCTGCTGTGGCACTAGCAAAGGTTACCTCACCCCATTGATAACATCCCTGCGTGGCGAGTGCGAAGAGCGATTACGGATTCCAACATGGTCTTGGTAAATTTCTATCTAATGTTAAATACTTATTGAAGTATCGCCCGACTGCTAAAAGAGATCCAAAGTCAAAATTAGTTTTAATAATTTCTTTTCCAAGATCTGGTACCCATGCGCTAGCTTCCATGATTAATCATGACAAAATTGGGATGCATTACTACGGAGAATTTTTTATCTTTAATCAGTGGAGCCCGATTGTCGAATATTTAAATAAGTACATCCCATTCTTCTCTTGGCGTTATTTTCTAAATACCCGTCGTTAAAAGCGCAATTGGCAGCATTATCGCTTTGAACAGACCTCCCTGGATTTGTTCAATACGTTGGAAAAGATGCTCGCCTTTCCTGGCACGCATACCGTAAAGATTTTCCCAGAGCATCTGCACATAAATTCACTTCAGAAGGTAATTGCTAAATTTCAACCGCATATTTTGATTTTGAGACGAAACCATTTGGATAGATATATCTCATTAAAGAAAGCTGACGCCTCTGGAAAGTGGCATGAGGGAAATAGCTCTGATATTCAAATTGAAGTTAATGATGCAGAATTAAATAAATACATTACAAAATATATAGATTGGTATACCAACGTAAAGCAAACTGCCACAGCAAATGGTTGCCAGATTTTAGATATTGAATTTAAAGATTTACACAATGCTGAAGTCACTACTCAAATTCAGAAATTTGTCTCATTTGATGGTTCTGGTATAGATCAGCTTCCTAAAACGCCAACCATAATTTCGACAACCTCTACAGCGCCTAGAAAAGTTATTGGCACTGTTAGTGCCTCTGAATTTTGTGTAGCGCTTGCTGCAAGTCTTGGATTCCTAATAAATTTCAACAAAATTGAATTGGAGTGGGCCACAGTTGGCGGCTTAGCATTGGGTGGCGTAATTGCCGCACCAATTGCTGCTAAATTCGTGGCAAAACTTCATCCAAAACATCTCGGCATTATTGTGGGAATTGCGATTATTACAATTAATGCGGTCAACATCATCCGCGCCTGATTGAACTTTAATTTAATGTAATTCAATTAAAGTGAAGGAGCGGAGACGGAGAGATTTGAACTCTCGAAGGCTTTTAGACCTTACCTCGTTAGCAGTGAGGCGCACTCGACCGGGCTATGCGACGTCTCCAATTACGTGGTGAAGTTTACCTTTTAATCAGGCTTGCACCCAATTCCTCGCTGGGTATTCTTCCCTAATGAGCAAAGATGCCGAGAAGCAGAAGCGAGTT
>JBJTCN010000033.1:0-42680 GCA_046091905.1 Candidatus Nanopelagicaceae bacterium | reverse complement strand
ATCGGCCTCTTCTTTCCGGGAGATTCACTGCTCTTCATCGCAGGGCTCGCAGCATCAAGTTCTGCGCAAGAGATTTTAGGAACGCATTTAAATGTGGCGGCGCTATTAATTGGCGCACCAATTGCTGCAATTGTGGGATCGCAAGTTGGTTATTGGTTTGGTGCCAAAGTTGGGCCAAAGTATTTTGATCGCCCGGATGGCAGGTTTTTTAATCAACGTCGCGTACAAGCAACTGAGAAATGGTTAAATAAATACGGAACAGGCAAAGCGCTCATTCTTTCGCGCTACATTCCACTTATTCGCACTCTAATAAATCCATTAGCTGGAATTGTAAAAGTGCCGGCGCGCACCTTTTTTACTTATAACGTGATTGGCGCGCTACTTTGGACGGAATCGGTAATCGGCCTTGGGATTTTTCTGGGAGATAAAATCTCAGGAAGCGTAGATAAGTATTTACTACCTATTATTGGTTTGATTATTATCTTTAGTTTGGTACCAGTTGCAATTGAAGTTATTAAAGAAGTTAATACCAAGCGAAATTTAAGCTAAATTAATTAAGACCTAAATCAGCTAATTGATAAGCAGCGCGGTATTCCAGCCCAGCTTCTTTAATTTTTGGAGCAGCACCGCGTTCTACGATTACTGCAACGCCAACCACAATCGCGCCAGCTTCTTTAAGCGCTTCAACTGCAGTCAATACTGATCCGCCAGTTGTTGAAGTATCTTCAACTGCAAGCACGCGCTTACCTTTTACATCTGGCCCTTCAATGCGACGTTGTAAACCGTGTGCTTTTTCGGCTTTACGAACTACGAAAGCATCTAACTTTTTGCCCTGTTTTGCGGCAGTATGCAGCATCGCGGTGGCAACTGGATCTGCGCCCAGAGTCAGCCCGCCAACTGCGTCATACGCTAAATCTTTAGTTAAATCGAGCATCACTTCGCCAATTAGCGGTGCCGCCACATGATCAAGAGTCACCCGACGTAAATCAACATAGTAATCCGCCTCTTTGCCACTTGAAAGAATTACTTTGCCGTGGACTACTGCTTTTTTGATGATTTCTTCTTTAAGAATTTCCTTAGAATTCATGCGTACACCTTATATCTCAGCCTAAGATTTGGTTGACTTCTGCAGTGTTAAGCGAACGTGCGTTGATTGCAAGATACTTTCAACGGTTTGCTTTCGGCCCAAAACCTGGGCAATTCACTGAAGCTCTCAAAAATGGCTCCGCAAAAACTCTAAGCAATATTCTGACTTCAACTCCTAACTCTCCAATTGCAATGCCAATCTTTGAAACACTTGGACCTCAACCTGCAATAGGCGCGATTAATCGCGCCGAGTGGGGTTTAAAAATGCAGAGTCAGAGAAATCAATTAGTTTCGTGGTGGCTGGATCAAATGGTGGCTGTCGATAATCCATTCCAAGAGAGAGTTGTTTGGTTTTGGCATGGCCATTGGGCGACTTCGATGGACAAGGTTATTTATGCAAACGCTATGTTTCAACAAAATAAAAAATTTAGAGAATTCGGTTTAGGTAATTTCAAATTTTTCGCTAGAAAAATGATTGCAGATGGCGCATTACAATATTGGCTTGATAACAATTCAAATACCGTGAAAGCGCCAAATGAGAACTTGGCTCGAGAATTAATGGAATTGTTCACTCTTGGGGTTAATAGATATTCCGAAGATGATATTAAACAAGCCGCAAAAGCATTAACTGGATATTCATTAGATCGTGAATCTGGCGTAGTAACTTTTAATGCAAAAAAGCACGACAGCGCAGACCAAACTATTTTGGGTCGCACATCAAATTTTGATGGAATCTCATTAGTCGACTTGCTAGTAGACCAAGATAACTGTCCAAATTTCATTGCCGAACGCTTATGGTTCAGATTTATCAGTGATGAAAATCCACTGCCGGATAATGAAATTCAGAGTGCTTTCAATGATAGAGATTTAAGTAAAGCATTCAATGCACTCGCAACACATAGCGGAATGAGTGATGAGAAAAATTCAATGGTGAAACCTCCTCTGGAATGGTTTATCGCAGCATGCCGCGCACTAAACATTCTGCCTTCGAAAATTGGAAAGCCGGAAACAATTCTAAGTTTCTTGGAAAAAATCGCACAGAAACCTTTCTATCCCCCCAATGTTGGTGGTTGGCCCGCGGGAGAAATTTGGTTGACTGCAGCTAATGCGCAATACCGATTAGCTCTTGCCCAATTGATCGTAAACAACGGGGACATTACTCCAATAAGTAAATTGCCAGCTTATAATCGCGTTGCAGCTTTGACTGACTTTCTAGGCGTCAATCAGTGGAGTCAACGAAGTAAATCTGCTTTGGTCGCTTCTCAAACCAACACTTCTCAATTAATAATTACTGCGCTTTGCGCACCTGAGTATTTAGTGAGCGCATAGTGGACACAATCTCGCGTAGACATTTTCTAAAATTATCTGCTGCTGTTGGGCTAAGCGCTCCAATGCTTTCAATCGAACAAGTTGCGGCAGAAGCTGCAATTCGCCCAATGCAACCCAATACTCCAATACTTGTGGTTATTACTTTGTATGGAGGAAATGATGGATTAAATACTGTTGTTCCAGTTAATGATTCTATTTATCAAAATCTACGTACAGAAATTGCATACAAAGAAGCTGATGTTTTGCCGCTGGCGGATGACTTATATCTAAATGGCGCAATGACCGGCATAAAATCACTTTGGGATCAAAAGAAGGTCGCAATTGTCCGCGGTGTTGGGTACCCAAATTCTGATCGATCTCATTTCTCTTCCATGGCGATTTGGCAGAGCGCCAGCCCAAAGAATGAAAATAAAACAGGATGGATTGGTCGCTATTTAGATACACAAGATTATGATCCACTGAAAGTTATAAATATTGGATCTGTGCTTCCACCTTTAATGGTTGGAAAGAAATATGTCGGGTCCGCTTTGCCTATGGGTGGATTAAAACTTCCTAATCCAAAAATTGCTCGCTCCTGCGAGCTGGTATCTCGTCCCGATGCAAGTGATTCTAAATTGATGGCACTTGCGGCAAGTTCAGTGCGCAATTTGTTAAATATTTCTTCTGACATCACGCCGGTATTGGCAAAACCTGCAATTGCCACACCTGACTTGCCAACTGTAAATGGTGGAAATGCGGGAGGTGATACTGCATTAACTCAGCAACTCGACATCATCGCCAAGTTGATTGCCGTCGGCGCTCCAACAAAAGTGTGGGCAGCATCTTTGGGTGGATTTGATACACATGCCAATGAAAAAGGAGCACAATCCGTATTGCTCGGCACTGTTTCATCTGCAGTTTCTAAATTCTTAACTCAAGTCAAAACCTCACCGTATGGCAAAGATGTAACTGTCATGATTTACAGTGAATTTGGTCGTCGTGTAGTTGCTAATGCTTCTCAAGGTACAGATCACGGAACCAGTGGACCGGTATTGGTAATTGGAGATAACGTTCAAGGTGGTTTTTATGGTGACCAGCCATCACTTAACAAATTAAATCAAAATGATTTGGCAGTAACTACAGACTTTAGAGATATTTACGGAACCATTTCAGACAAAATTCTTGGTGTACCGGGAGAGAGAATACTTTTGAATTGGAAAACCAGAACTAATTTTCTTCTTTATAAATAATTACTTTATTTTCTTTATTCATTAATTCATCAACTTCAATACGAAGTTTTGCCACTTCGATAGAGAGATTTGCCATCGCAGATTCCAATTCAATAATTCGCTTAATTCCGACGTGGTTAATGCCTTCATCAACTAACCGAGTGACATTGCGAAGTAGTGCGATATCGCGAAGTGAGTAACGGCGATTGCGACCTGAGGTGCGACCAGGTGAGACTAAACCTAAGCGATCATATTGACGAAGTGTTTGCGGATGTAAGCCAGATAGCTCCGCCGCCACGCTAATTACATATACTGCAGCTTCTTCATCAAGTTCTTGAATTTTCTTTTCAATTTCATTGCTCATGATTTAACCTATTGTTGTGCCTTATCTCTAAAATCTGCGCGCACATCTTCATCTTTTGTAGCTTCGGCAAAGGCTTTGATTGCCTCTTCAGCTTTTCCTTCAGCGCGACGCGGCACTTGCACTTCAACCGTTACTAATAAATCTCCGGTGTGATGACCTTTGGTGACGCCTTTACCTTTAACGCGCAGCGTGCGACCAGTTGGAGTACCTGGTGCGATGCGCACAGTTACTTCTTGTCCCTCTAAAGTTGGAATCTTTACATCGGCACCAAGTGCGGCTTCAGCAAAGGTAATTGGTAGCGTTAAAGTTAAATTTTCACCTTTGCGCCCGAAGATTGGGTGCGGTTTTACATGCAAATATATGAATAAATCACCAGGTCCAGCTTCACCTGGTGCGCCTTTTCCTTTGACTCTGATCTTTGCGCCATCTTGCACGCCCGCCGGAACGCGCGCGGTAATTTGCTGTGCGCGACCTTCTACATTTAATCGCAGATCAAGAGTGGTGCCATAAATAGATTCGCGGAAAGTAATAGTTGATTCAGTTTGTAAATCTTGACCTTTGCGCGGACCGCGACGACCACCAAATAAATTTGCAAAGATGTCTTGCGGATTTCCGCCGCCAAATAGATCTGAGAAATCACCTTGGTATTGCCCGCCACCACGTGGAATGCCGCCGCGTTCAAATAATGAACGCGCTTCGTCGTACTCTGCGCGCTTCTTGGCATCAGACAAGATGTCATATGCTTCCGAAACTTCTTTAAATTGCTCTTCCTTTTTCGCATCACCCTTATTTTGATCTGGATGCAAATCACGAGCTAATTGGCGATACTTCTTCTTAATCTCATCTGCGCTGGCAGTTTTAGACACGCCAAGGACTTTATAAAAGTCTTTCTCGTATAAATCTTTCGCAGCCATTTAAAAATTACTCCGGATCAGTTACCGATACTCGAGCTGGACGTAGCACGCGCTCTTTAAATTTATAACCCGGTTGCAGAATCTTTGAAGCGGTCGCAACTTTTACCTCTGCAGAGGTATCGTGCATTAGCGCTTCATGGATTTGTGGATCAAATTCATCGCCCTCTTTTCCATACTTTTCCAAACCAAGTTTGGTGGTAGTTGCAATTAATTGATCGGCTACAGATTTAAAGCCACCACTTAATTCACCGTGCTCGGCTGCGCGATCAATATCATCTAAAGTTGAAAGTAGTTCAGATAGCACTGCGGCCACTGCAATTTCAGATGCAACTGCGCGATCGCGTTCTACACGCTTACGATAATTGCTGTATTCCGCTTGTAAACGCTGTAAATCTGCGGTTAAAGTGGCAGTGAGGTCGAAGTTTTCTGCTTCGACCTCTGCTGCAACTTCTACCGAATCATTAGTTGAATCTACTGCTGATTCGTTTTCGGTCATTACTCTTCAACGACCTCTGCATCTTGGATGCTTTCGTCGTTACCAGAGTTGCCACCTTGTGGTGCGCTTGCAGCATTAGCTGCATAGAGCGCCGCACCAAGTGCTTGTGAAAGTTCTGCAACCTTAGTGGTGGCAGCTTTGATACCTTCATAGTCTGCGCCTTCAAGTAGCTTCTTGAGATCTGCAGTTGCAGTCTCGGTTTCCGCTAACTTTTCAGCACCTTCGCCAGATGAAAGTTTTTCGCGATTTTCGTTGATGAACTTCTCAGTTTGATAAACCAGTGAGTCACCATTGTTACGAATCTCAGCCTCTTCACGACGCTTCTTATCTTCCTCTGCGTGTGATTCGGCATCCTTCATCATGCGCTCGATATCGTCCTTAGAAAGTGCAGAGCCACCAGTAATAGTCATGCTCTGTTCTTTTCCAGTTCCGAGATCCTTTGCAGATACGTGAACAATTCCGTTGGCATCGATATCGAAGGTAACTTCGATCTGTGGCACGCCACGTGGTGCAGGTGGCAGTCCAGTTAGTTCGAACATTCCTAAGCGCTTGTTGTAAGCAGCCATTTCACGTTCGCCCTGGAAAACTTGAATCTGTACTGCAGGCTGATTGTCATCAGCTGTTGTAAAGACTTCGCTACGTTTTGTAGGAATGGTGGTGTTACGTTCGATTAACTTAGTCATAACGCCACCCTTGGTTTCGATACCAAGTGATAGTGGTGTTACATCAAGAAGTAATACGTCCTTAACTTCACCCTTTAAGACACCTGCTTGAAGTGAGGCACCAACTGCCACTACTTCATCAGGATTTACGCCCTTATTTGGCTCTTTTCCGCCGATCATTTCCTTAACTAGATCGACAACTGCTGGCATACGTGTTGATCCACCAACAAGTAGCACGTGATTAATCTTTGAAATTGGAATACCTGCATCCTTAAGCACTGCTTCTACTGGCTTCTTGCAACGAGCAAGAAGATCTGCAGATAGTTGCTGGAATTGTGCGCGAGAAATTGTTTCGTCTAAGAACATTGGGTTCTTATCGGCATCAACAGTGATGTATGGCAGATTTACAGTTGCTTGCATTGAAGATGAAAGTTCAATCTTTGCTTTTTCTGCTGCTTCGCGAATACGCTGCATCGCCATTTTATCTTTTGTTAAATCAATTCCGTTTGTAGCACGGAAAGTATTTACTAAGTGATCAACAAGTGCTTGATCCCAGTCATCGCCACCAAGGTGGTTATCGCCATTGGTTGCTTTAACTTCAACAACGCCGTCGCCAATTTCTAATAGGGATACGTCAAATGTTCCGCCACCTAAGTCGAAAACTAGAATGGTCTGTTCTTTGTCGCCTTTATCTAAACCATATGCGAGCGCTGCTGCAGTTGGTTCGTTGATAATACGCAGAACATTAAGGCCAGCAATTTCGCCAGCTTCTTTTGTTGCTTGACGTTGTGCGTCATTGAAATATGCAGGAACAGTAATCACTGCATCAGTAACGGTTTCGCCAAGATAGCTCTCAGCGTCGCGCTTTAATTTTTGTAATACACGTGCAGAAATTTCCTGCGGGGTGTACTTCTTATTATCAATATCAATGTTCCAATTTGTGCCGATATGGCGCTTAACGGAACGGATGGTGCGATCTACGTTGGTTACTGATTGGCGCTTTGCCACTTCACCTACGAGAACTTCGCCATTCTTCGCGAAAGCGACGATTGACGGGGTCGTACGTGCGCCTTCTGCGTTGGCGATGACGGTTGGTTCGCCGCCTTCTAGAACCGAGACGCAACTATTGGTTGTACCTAGGTCGATTCCAACTGCTCTAGCCATGTTTTGCTACTCCTTAGATGTTAGGGAATCCTGAGCCGAGTCTACTTATAAAGTTGAGTCGGCACGACTCAGGTTTTCTAACTTAAGGAACAGGGAATTGCTAGGACTTATTCCCGCTAGGCCTATGAGCCTAGAAAATTGCTTAAGTCCTGCGCGAGCCCGCCAGCCTGGCCAACTAGGAGGATCGCCCCGGCAGCTGCCTTATTCTCAAGCAGGTAGCGAAGCGCCTTTTCGCGCTTACCCTCTTCACAAATACAGATCTTCTCGATCGCCAGCCCTTGTGCGATCGCCTTGTCTATTAGCGCCTCGCTCTCAGGCGTATCGCAGAGCACCAAACGGCGGCGCCCCCGTTTGCGAGCACCTACCTGGTAACCCAGCTCTTGGATTGCGGCGTTCACGCGCTCCACCGTTTCAGGCGTGACCACTTCGGGGCGATTTAGCACATTCGAAACTGTGCCAATAGAAACTTTTGCCAACTTAGCGATTTCGCGAACACCATTTTTCATAGCAGTATCCAATATGAAATCACCTTTAATTTCAATTCGTGGAACGTTTACTTTCCTGAAAGTATCCTAAAAGGTACTTGTGAAAGTTACTCTTTCTCCATGATTTATCCAGTAATTGCATATGGAATCACAATCGTTGCGCTCGCGTTGGTTTATCGCGCAGTGCAACAGCTCTTAGCGATTTATAAAAAAGGGCAGCCAGATCCAACGCGCAGCAACTTCAAATCTGAGCGCTTAGCCAACATGCTCAGGGAGACTTTGGGCCATACCAAGATGCTCAACTTCTCAGTAACTGGTGTTGCGCACTGGTTTGTGATGATTGGTTTTGGTTCACTTTTTGGAACCTT
This sequence comes from Candidatus Nanopelagicaceae bacterium, assembly GCA_046091905.1. Classification (GTDB taxonomy): domain Bacteria; phylum Actinomycetota; class Actinomycetes; order Nanopelagicales; family Nanopelagicaceae; genus ZLKRG08. Next base: position 34,604 of record JBJTCN010000033.1, on the reverse strand, counting down.
AGTTACCGCATATGGCCAAGTTTTCAATCCAGAGTTTGCACTGCCAGTAATTGGACATTGGCAACCATATTTATGGTTTACCCAATTTATTGCGTGGGCAACTGGCATTGGAATTTTGGTGCTGATTGCAATTCGTCAAGGAAATCGTTGGAACCATAAAGGTCGCACTTCACGTTTCTTAGGTTCAGTTTCTTGGCGTGCGTATTATGTAGAAGCTACCATTTTTGCAATCGTAGTTTGTGTGATTGCGCTACATAATCTAGAACAGAGCAATCCAACTTCTGAAACAATTAAAGTTTGGGCCACTGCCAAGATAGTAATTTCGATGGCTTGGTTCATCGTAATTTCACTTAACTTAACCATGGGCGTTGCTTGGCACCGCTTCTTGGCATTCTTTAATATCTTCTTTAAGCGCCACACCGGTGATTTAACTAAGCCATCACTTGGCGCGCTACCAGTGATGTTGTCACATGGAAAAGAAATTGATTTCGAAGATCCAGCAGATGATGATGTTTTTGGATTGGGCGAGCGCAAAGACATTACTTGGAAAGCGCTTTTAGATATGACCACTTGTACCGAATGTGGTCGCTGCCAATCACAATGTCCAGCTTGGCATACTGAAAAACCGCTCTCACCAAAGCTTTTAATGATGGCCATGCGCGATCATGCAATGGCATCGACCGTGGAATCAGAGAAGATGGTGGGTCCAGGAGGCGCAATTACTAGCGACATTCTCTGGTCATGTACTACTTGCGGTGCCTGTGTTAATGAATGTCCAGTCGATATCGAACATATCGATCACATTGTAAATATGCGCCGCTTCCAAGTTTTAGTGGAATCCGAATTTCCATCACAACTTCAAGCAACTTATCGCAATTTAGAAACCCAAGGTAATCCATGGGGATCAAATAAAAATGATCGCGAAGCGTGGATTGCGGAATGTGATTTCCCAGTTGAAGTAATCACCGGACAGATTCCAGATGATATGGAGTACTTATTCTGGGTTGGTTGCGCAGGTGCTTATGAAGAGCGTGCCAAGAAAACTACCAAAGCGGTGGCAGAGTTATTGCACATGGCCGGAGTTAAATTTGCGGTGCTAGGTAAGCGCGAAACTTGTACTGGTGATAGCGCAAGACGTACTGGTAATGAATTTGTTTATCAGATTCTTTCCAAAGAAAATATCGATACCTTCACGGAAGTTTTTGCTAATTACAAAGGTAAGAAGAAAGTTGTGGTTACTTGTCCGCATTGCTTTACCACTATCGGTCGCGATTACAAGCAACAGGGATATGAATTAGAAGCGGTGCATCACACGCAGTTACTTAATCAATTAGTTCGCGATGGAAAGCTAAAGCCGGTTGCGAAAGAATCTAAATCGATTACCTATCACGACCCTTGCTACTTAGGTCGTCATAATCAGATCTACACCCCGCCACGCGAAATTCTTGAATCAACAGGCTTGCAGATAAAAGAGATGCCACGTAATCAAGAGCGTTCATTCTGCTGCGGCGCTGGTGGCGGACGTATGTGGCAGGAAGAGAAGCTTGGTACTCAAATCAATCTAAATCGCGTGGATGAAGCGCTGGCCACCGGCGTCGAAGAGATCGCCGTAGCCTGTCCGTTCTGTCGCGTGATGGTCTCTGATGGTGTGCAGGGGCGTCAATCTTCAGTCGAAGTATTGGATGTTGCGCAGGCGCTTTTGCGATCAGTTAAGCCTTAATTCGCACGAGAATTCGGGTCCGTTCTCAGAAAACTCTCAGGTTGAGGGAGGATTCTCCTTGCCATGGGTACAGACGTTAAGAGCCGCATTCTCGTTGTCGATGACGAACAGAGTATTAGTGATTTAGTTTCAACTTCGCTGCGTTTTGTCGGTTTTGATGTGCGCACCGCAGCTAGCGGACAAGAGGCGTTGCGTGTTGCCGAAGAATTTAAACCGCAAGCAATGGTCCTAGATGTGATGCTGCCTGATTTAAATGGTTTTGAAGTCTGCGAAAAGATTCGCAATGAAGGTCAAGATATTGGCGTGCTCTTCTTAACTGCTAAAGATGCGGTCGAAGATAAAGTTTATGGTTTAACTCGCGGCGGCGATGATTACATGACCAAACCATTTTCATTAGAAGAGTTGGTTGCCCGCTTAAAATCTATCTTGCGTCGTACTGGCGTTGTTGAGACATCTAGCGATGAAGAGAAGATTCGTTTTGCAGATTTAGAATTAGATGAAGCAACCCATGAAGTACGTCGCGCTGGAGATTTAATCGAACTCTCCCCAACTGAATTTACCTTGCTACGTTACTTACTAATTAATGCTGATCGAGTAGTTTCTAAAGCGCAGATTTTGGATCATGTTTGGCAATACGATTTCCGCGGCGATGCTGGCATTGTCGAAACTTACATCTCTTATCTGCGCAAAAAAATTGATATTTACGAGCCACCGCTAATTCATACCGTGCGTGGCGTTGGTTATCGATTACGAATACCGGTTAGAAAATAAAAATGAATTTAAATCAATGGAGTCTGCGTAGTCGATTAACAGTCGGCATTGTGCTGCTCTCTGCGATTGGATTTGCAGTTACTTTTTATGGCACCGCTAATGCATTAAATAATTATTTAATAGGGCAGATCGATAATGAATTAAATAGCGTGGTTGGCGGTACTGCGATACGTTTAGATCGCGGCGCAGTTATCCAACAAAATGAAGATGAAATCGAAGAACACCGTATCCGCAGAGGGACTTCGGCAACACCACAACCGCTGCAACGAATTCCCACCACGTTATCAGTAACACTACTCAGCGCAACTGGCGTAATTAAAGGCGAATTAGGCGGCGATTTAACCTCTTCGCAAATTACAGATTATTTAGATGCCTTTGATAACGCTGCTGCTTTAAAAACTGAGAACGAACCATTTACCATCAAAGCTAAAGGTCCAGATTTCAGAGCAATCGCAGTGGTGCTACCAACTACTGGTGACACAGTCGTGGTGGCGCAATCATTGCAAGCGGTAGAACGTACGCAACACCAACTATTAATTTTATTTTTATTTGTGGGTTTGATTGCGCTTTTGATGATTGCAATTGCAGCTCGCTATGTAATTCGAATTGGTATGCGCCCACTTGAAGATGTAGAGAAGACCGCAGAGCAGATTGCATCTGGTGATTTATCAGCGCGTTTACCAGATGCGAAACCAAGCACCGAAGTCGGCAGGTTAGTTGGCTCTTTGAATACGATGTTAGCGCGCATCGAAGAATCATTTGCGGCGCGCACTGAATCTGAAGGACGATTACGCCGATTTGTAGCCGATGCCTCTCACGAACTTAGAACGCCACTTACGGCAATTCGTGGTTTTGCGGAACTTCATCGTCAAGGTGCAGTAACTGGCGAGAGCGATACCAAAGAGTTAATTGCGCGCATCGAACGCGAATCAATGCGCATGAGCACGCTAGTTGAAGATTTACTGGTCTTAGCGCGTTTGGATCAAGGTCCAAAGATGGAAATTAAGCCAGTTAATTTAAGCGAAGTGGTAACAGATGCCGTTGAATCTGCGCGCGCAGCTGGGCCAGGTCATCCAATTACTTTAACTGCTGGCGCTGAAATTTATGCGCTCGGTGATGCCAATCAAATTCATCAAGTGGTCGCTAATTTATTGGCAAATGCGCGAGTTCATACCCCAGTTGGTACCCAGATAAATGTGGCGATAAATCACCTAGATAAGGAAGTCCAGGTAATTGTTTCTGACAATGGACCAGGCCTTAGTGAAGAAAATCGCGAAAAAATCTTTGAGCGTTTTTATCGTGTCGATCCATCACGCCAAAGAACTGGCACAGAAGGTAGCGGTTTAGGTTTATCAATCGTAGATGCCGTGATGCGCTCACATGGTGGCCATGTAAGTGTGGATTCCAAACTGGGCGAAGGAACTAGCTTTACGCTCCACTTTCCATTGCGCGCAGAATAGAAATGCGCTCCGCTAATGGCGGATGGGTGGCAAATAATTTAGAGACGCTAGAACTATCTAGCGGTGATTCAATATATAAATGCGCCACTGCATTAGATGCGTGAGTGACAACTGTTGAATCTGCTTGTAAAACTTCTAGCGCTTTACGTAGCCCACTTGGGTTACGAGTAAATTGAACTGCAGTTGCATCTGCTAAAGCTTCACGACGACGGCTAATTGCAGCTTTTAATAACATCGCGGCGATCGGTGCCAAAATTAAAATTACTAATGAGAGCACCAATGCAATTGGATTGCTATTGCTCTCACGATCGCGACGTCCACCACCAAACCACATCATGCGCATTAGGAAATCGCTAAAGATTGCAATCGCACCTGCGGTGGTAGCGGCAACTGCGCTTACTAAAGTATCGCGATTAGCAACGTGCGCCATTTCGTGCGCAATTACACCTTGTAACTCATCGCGATCCATCGCATCTAAAATGCCGGTAGTAAATGCAATTAAGGCATGCTCTGGATTTCGACCAGTGGCAAAGGCATTTGGTGCAACATCTTCAACAATTGCCACCTTCGGCATTGGTAAACCACTTGCTAAACAGACCTCCTGAATCAACGCAAATAGCCTTGGATTATCACTCTCTTGAATCTGGCGCGCGCCAGTCATGGTTAAAACTAACTTGTCAGATGCGTAGTAACTTCCCCAAACTGAAATTAAAGATAGCCCGACTGCAATCGGCACAATGCCCGCAGTTGAAGATCCCATGTAGGTAAGTGCAGCATAAACAACTAACCACATCAGCGCACCAAAGGTTGCTAAAAGCAGAAAGGTCTTTCGCTTATTAGCTGCTTGATGTGCGCGGAAATTTACTTCAGACATAAATATTTAGAACTGAACTTTTGGAGCGTTGCGATCTTGCGGATCTTCCACTTCATAAAATTCACGAGCGTTCACCTTTGCAACTCCACCAAAGAGATTTCCTGGAAAAGTTTTAATGGTTTGGTTTAGCGAACGTACGCTGTCGTTATAGAACTGACGAGAGAAAGCCACTTTATTTTCGGTGGTCGCAAGTTCATCTTGTAATTGTAAAAAGTTAGTGGATGCTTTTAAGTCTGGGTAAGCCTCGGCAACTGCCAGTAGCCCGCGTAGCGCTTGAGTTAGCGCGCCATCTGCTGCGGCCACATCATGTACGCCAGTTGCACTAGTTGCTTTGGCGCGCGCCGCGACTACCTTTTCAAAGGCCTCTTTTTCGTGCGCGGCATAGCCTTTTACGGTCTCAACTAAATTTGGAATCAAATCTGAGCGACGCTTTAGCTGCACTTCAATCTGTGCAAAGGCCTCGTCGACCGAGACATTGAGTCGAATTAATTTGTTGTACTGAGTGATGCCAAAGATAACTGCGAGCGCGATAACGCCTAAAATTATATAAGTGGTATTCATGCCTACTCCTATCGCTACTTAAAACAGCGAGCGAGAAGCTTTTATTTCACGTCGCTCTTATGGAAGTCTAGCCAAGAACGGCTGGCAGTTGGACCGCGCTGGCCTTGGTATCTAGAGCCATAAACCGCTGATCCATATGGATTCTGAGCCGCAGATGAGAGTTTGATTAGGCAGAGCTGGCCAATCTTCATACCTGGAAATAGCTTAACTGGCAGGTTGGCTACGTTGGAAAGTTCTAAGGTGATGTGGCCAGAGAAACCTGGATCAATAAATCCAGCGGTTGAATGAGTTAGCAAACCTAAACGGCCAAGTGAAGATTTTCCTTCTAAGCGACCGGCGATGTCATCTGGCAACGTGACAACTTCATAAGTTGATGCGAGCACAAATTCACCTGGATGCAAAATAAAGTGTTCGTCACTACCAACTTCGATTTCACGAGTTAGCTCTGGTTGCTCTTTGGATGGATCGATAACTTCATACTTATGATTTTCAAAGACGCGGAAGAATTTATCTAAACGCACATCAATTGATGATGGCTGAATCATCTTTGGTTCGTAAGGTTCGCAAGCTACGCGACCTGCTTCGATTTGAGCCAGAATATCTTTATCACTTAAAAGCACAGCGCGACCTTATCTAAAATTAGTCAGGATCTTTGGAAATCCATGGCGCGCAACCAGACATTTTGATCCTCTGGGCGCCCCTCTGCTAGCGAGATATCCAACAAACCCTCTTGGCGCTGCCAATCATTAGCCGAAAGTTGGCGCGAAAATCCCGCGAGCGCAATTGGGTCAGCTAACTCAGCTGCACTTCCGGTAAATTCAAGTGGACCGGCATGATCAACAATGGTGGTGCCGATTAATATCTCATTACCTTCGCGCGCAATTTCAATAACGCGTGATTGTTGAGGCCAATCAATATGACTTGCAGTGCGAATATGCCAGAAAGCATGGCTACCATCTGGGCGCGTGATTTGGTTGATGTAATTTTGATGATTATGTCCGGCAACCCAGAGAATAATATTTTCGTAATTAAATAAGAGTTCCGAAAGTTCGCGACGTACTGCAGGTTCAGCAACTCCTTCTGGAACATATGGATTAAAGAGTTTTTCCAGTGGATGGTGCGAGCTCAAAATTACATATTTTTCCTTGGAATTTTCCAATAAATCGCGGAGCCAATTAAATTGCTGGCGATCAATACATCCTTGCCAACCACCAAAACCATTAACCGTATCCATCGCAATAAAGCGAATATTATTTGGGAAATCGCGATAGTAATAAGCCGCGTTTGGATTCGCTTTACTTAATCCGTGATCATGTCCGCAATCAGTATGTTGATTTACCCACTCTTGCACATCCATAAATTTTCGATTTGGATCTGCAGTAATCGCTTCGGTATATAAAAGATCAATACTTGGATAATCCGCTGGACCAATTTCACCAAATTTCTCAATTAACTTAGTTAAATCTGCCTCTGGTCGTAACCCACTAAATTTCTGTGCACCAATTGTCACTTTATTTAATTCGGCATTTGGCGCAGTAGTTCCTTGTAATAAAGAATCGTGATTTCCATGAATTGCTAACCAATTATGTTTTAAACCTTTAGCTACAAATGGCGCAACCGAAGCTTTGGTTACGCCAGGAAAAGCTGGGAAGTCATATAACTTCTGTGGGCGATCTGCACCAGGTACATCTGGATGGTAGTAATACTCATCTTTATTTTCTGCGGCGTGAAAACTTTCGAATGTTTCAGAATCTCCAGAATTTGGTGCAACTGGTCCGCCATGTAAAACCGATTTATACCAATTCAATTCATTTACCTGTGCGTTATCGGTGACATCGCCAGTAATGATTACGCCATCAACTGCTTTACCTAGTAGCGGACCCTTGTCAATCTTGTTAACTGAATGCACCATGGCCTCTAAAACTTGAACCGTTAAAAATTCATGTGCGCGATAAGTTCCGATGTAATGCAAGATTGGTTGCATAGGATGACCGGGGTCGGCCATGCGATCTATAAATTCCAATCGTGTTGGCGCTTGCGCATCGCAGATATGTAAATCCGATAGATGAATCAGGGTCAGTAGCGCTTCGGCGCTCTTGGGCGCTTCTCCCACGGTCGCGCGCTCTTCAAGTTGAACCAACTTCTTCCACTTGGTGCCGGGCTGTGCGACCCTGGAAATTCGTCTCTGCATAGTGCCGTGAGATTACTACCCTCAAAATACTTGCATAAGTTACTGGCGGGTAGCATTCTTTGCGTATGGGACATTACATAGCAAACCTTCGCGATATTCAGTTCTGCCTCTTTGAGCTCCTTGGTCGAGAGGAGATTCTTGGCAAAGGAATCTTTTCAGATATTGATAAAGATACGGCCAACGGAATGTTGGAGGAGATGAAGCGATTATCTGAAAATGAAATCGCGGCATCTTTTGTAGAAGCAGATCGTTTGGGTGTTGATTTTGATCCCAAGAGCGGCGAAGGAAAACTTCCCGAGGTTTTCAAAAAATCTTATCGCGCATTTATGGATGCCGAATGGTGGAGACTAGATGCGCCAGTTGAATTAGGTGGCACCTTAGTTCCACGTTCACTTCGGTGGGCGCTGGCAGAGATGATTTTAGGCGCTAACCCAGCTTTACATATTTATGTCTCAGCATCTTTTGCACATGTTGCTTATTCACTTGGTACTGAAGAACAGAAGAAAGTTGCCAAGCAGATGTTAGATCATGGTTGGACTGCAACCATGGTGCTTACCGAACCTGATGCCGGTTCTGACGTTGGTGCGGGTCGTTCTAAAGCAGTTAAACAAGCAGATGGCACTTGGCATTTAACTGGCACTAAGAGATTTATTACCTCCGGCGAAAATGATTTAAGTGAAAACATTATTCACTTTGTACTTGCACGCCCTGAAGGTGGCGCAGTTGGTACTAAGGGACTCTCATTATTCTTAGTTCCGAAATATCAATTTAATTGGGATACCGGTGAGATCGGCGAGCGCAATGGAATTTATGCAACGCGCTTAGAACATAAGATGGGATTAAATATCTCAGCAACTGCAGAGATCAACATGGGCGAGAAGGAACCATGCGTTGGTTACCTACTTGGCGATGTTCACGATGGAATTCGCCAGATGTTTAAGATTATTGAATATGCGCGCATGATGGTTGGTACCAAAGCAATCTCTACTTTATCTACCGGTTATTTAAATGCGCTCTCCTATGCAAAATCACGCGTACAGGGCCCAGATTTAACAAAGCAGCTAGATAAGGCATCTCCGCGCGTAACGATTATTCATCACCCAGATGTGCGTCGTTCGCTACTTACCCAGAAGGCATATGCCGAAGGTATGCGCGCGCTAGTGCTCTATACCGCTTCAATTCAAGATTCCATCATGTTGGAGAAAGATGAAGCGAAGTTAAAAGAGTTAGAGAAGCTAAATGATTTATTGCTGCCAATTGTTAAAGGTTATGGCAGCGAGAAATCATGGGTACAACTAGGCACGGAAAGTTTGCAGACCTTTGGTGGCTCTGGATTTACTCAAGATTGGCCGCTCGAACAATATGTTCGCGATGCCAAAATTGATACATTGTATGAAGGCACCACTGCAATTCAAGGTTTAGATTTCTTCTTCCGCAAAATTGTCCGGGATAACGGTGCAACTTTAATGACCCTTGGCGCAGAGATTAAAGCTTTCTGCGAATCTGGTGGCGCACTTGCAGATGAGAAGGCAAAACTTCTTAAAGCACTTGGCGATTTCCAAGGCATTGTGACCACTTTGGTTGGATATGCAATGGCTTCTCAATCAAAACCAGAGGAAATTTATAAAGTCGGACTAAATACCACTCGCGCACTTTTTGCAGCTGGCGATGTAGTTGTTGGTTGGTTATTACTGCGCATGGCGGACATTGCTACTTCAAAACCGGGCGATGATTTCTATACTGGAAAGATTGCGGCAGCTAAACACTTTATTAATGTGGTGCTGCCACATCTAACTACGGAGCGAAAGATTGCTGAAGCAACTGATGGCTCAATTATGGAGATTCCAGAGAAAGCCTTCTAAATACCGCTAAACTCTTTGAGTGAGTAACCAACGTAAAGGCATTATTGCACTCTTTATTGCAGCCCTTGCGTTCTCCGTAAATGGCATCGTCTCCAAATTAGTTTTAGAAGCGGGGCTATCGCCATGGCGAATGGCGGAGGTTAGATCCACTGGCGCCTTCGCTGCTTTCTTTCTCTACTTAGCGCTCTTTAAAAGAAGCGCGCTGAAATTCGATTTGAAGGCGCTTCCAGAGATGCTGATTTATGGCATTGTCGGTTATGCCGGTGTGCAGGCTTTCTACTTTGTAGCTATCTTGCGGATGCCAGTATCGGTCGGTTTGATTATCGAATTTACCGCGCCAATTTGGATTACTTTATGGATTAAATATGTGCGAAAGCAGCATGTAGCGCGGACTATGTGGCTGGCGATTGCCTTGGCGTTTTCCGGGCTCTTACTTATCGCGCAAGTTTGGAAAGGTTTGATCTTTGATACCTGGGGAGTAATCGCAGCATTCTTAGATGCCTTTGCTTTAACTGCCTACTTCTTACTTGGTGAAAAATGGGGCAAGCGCGCAGCGACCGAAACTTTAATGATTTATGGTTTTGGAATTTCGATGTTGTTCTGGTGGGCAACTTTTCCAATTTGGACATATCCAACAGAGATTTTCTCAAAGCAGATTGATCTGCGTGGCCAACTTGCCGGCACTATGACTAGTGGTTGGGTTTTGATTTTATTTGTAATTTTTGTCGGAACCATCATTCCTTATACCGGAAATTTAATTGGTATTACCAAGACCAGCGCATCATCTGCAGCAATTATTGGCATGTTAGAACCAGTCTTAGCCGGAATCTTTGCATGGATTTGGTTAAGTGAAACTTTTAATCTGGTGCAATTAATTGGTGCGGCGTTAGTAATTAGCGGAATTTATATTGCAACTAAGGTACGTAGCGTTACTCAGCAGATCGTGCCTGAGTAAAGTCTTGATTACCAAAGTTCTGATTCTGGGTAGGCATATCCACAAATCTTGAGAAGTGAAGCTGTGCGGAAACCGTTAAGTCGCGAGTTGGTCCGTTACGGTGCTTAACTACAAATAGATCAGCTTCGCCAGAGCGATTCTGTTTGTCGTATAAATCTTCACGGTGTAACAAGATAACTACGTCAGCATCCTGTTCGATAGAGCCAGATTCACGTAAGTCAGAGAGCATCGGCTTCTTATTGGCGCGTTGTTCTGGGCCACGGTTTAACTGTGAAATTGCGATTACTGGAATATCTAACTCTTTAGCCATCAACTTTAAATGTCGAGAGAATTCGGAGACCTCTTGCTGGCGATTTTCTACGCGCTTGCCGGATGACATCAGCTGTAAGTAGTCAATCACAATAACTTTTAGATCATGGCGCTGCTTTAAGCGGCGCGCTTTTGCGCGAATCTCCATCATGGAAAGATTTGGTGAATCATCAACAAATAGCGGGGCATCGCTAATTTCGCCCATACGTCTCGCTAAGCGCGCCCATTCATCATCTGTTAACGCACCACTACGAATACTATTTAGCGCAACGCGAGCTTCAGCGGACAACATACGCATAGTGATTTCGGAGCGCGACATTTCTAAAGAAAAGATAACTGCGGTTTTCTTTTCGTGAATTGCGGCGTTACGAACAATATCTAGCGCAAGAGTTGATTTACCAACCGCTGGACGCGCCGCGATAACCACCATGTTGCCCGGATGAAAACCATTAGTTAATTTATCTAAATCACGGAAACCAGTTAAGACACCTTCAGGGCCCACGCCTTTAGAGATTCGTTCCATCTCATCAAAGGTCTGTTCGAGAAGTTCATTTAAAATTACATAATCTTCTGAAGCGCGACGTTCGGTGACTTGATAGACCTCTGCTTGCGCTTGATCAACTGCTTCATCAATTTCACCTTCAGGTGAATAACCAAGTTGGACAATCTTGGTACCAGCTTCAACAAGTCGTCTGGCAATTGCACGTTCGCGCACAATCTTTGCGTAGTAACTTGCATTTGCTGCAGTTGGAACTGAACTAATTAAAGTGTGTAAATATGGTGCACCACCTGCGCGCGCGATATCTCCGCGTTTAGTTAACTCTGCGGCAACGGTAATTGCATCGGCTGGTTCGCCGCGACCATATAAATCAATAATCGCATCGAAAATTAATTCATGTGCCGGGCGATAGAAATCGCGTGACTTTAAAATTTCGACAACATCAGAGATTGCATCTTTAGATAAGAGCATGCCGCCTAAAGCAGATTGCTCTGCAATTAGATCTTGCGGTGGGGTCCGTTCGAGTTCGGGGTTACCACCACGGATTTCAGCAATACTCACGAGGAGAAACTTCCCAGCAAGGTGTGACATTGACGAATAGCCATGTGTGCAAAGCTGTGCGTAACCCCGCCCTCACCTGTGGAGAAGGCTGTGGATGGCTGTGGATTGAAGGTGGATAACTCCGCGAATCTCTAAGAATTACGCTCAAAAAGCGCTGACCTAGCTGTGGATTGAGATTTTTTAGCTATTTTCAAATACTGAGATAGGCGTATTATAAAAATCATGAACACTGAGATGTTAGCCCGGATGGAGAATGGGTCAGGTTTTATCGCAGCGCTTGATCAAAGTGGTGGCTCTACACCTAAGGCGTTAAAGCTCTACGGAATTGAAGAGGGCGCATATCAAGATGAAGCGGCAATGTTCGAACTGGTTCATCAGATGCGCACTCGAATAATTAAGAGTTCAGTATTTACCTCTGATCGAATTCTGGCAGTCATTCTCTTTGAACGAACCATGAATAGTCAGATTGATGGAGTTGGCGTTGCTGAATATTTATGGAATGAAAAGGGAATTGTGCCGATTCTAAAAGTCGATAATGGATTACTTCCCGAAGCAGATGGCGTGCAGTTAATGAAACCTATTCCTGAACTTGCTTCACGAATCGCAAGTGCTACCAAACATGGCGTATTTGGCACCAAGATGCGTTCGGTAATCAAAGATGCAAATGAAGCTGGTATCGCTGCGATTGTGAAACAACAATTTGAAATTGCTAAAGAAATTTTGGCAGGTGGTTTAACTCCGATTATCGAACCGGAAGTTGATATCAAATCTCCAAACAAAGCAGCCTGCGAAGAGATGTTAAAACGGGAGATTTTAAAAGAGTTAAGTAAGATTTCAGAGCGGGTAATTTTTAAGTTAACTATCCCTAGTGTTGATAATTTCTACGAAGAGTTAACTAAACATCCAAAGGTAATTAGAGTAGTTGCGCTCTCTGGTGGCTACTCTCGCGCAGAAGCTAATCAATTATTGGCAAAGCAGCGAGGTTTAGTTGCCTCATTCTCACGTGCGCTAACCGAAGGCTTATCGGTCAACCAAGCTGAAAATGAATTTGATCAAACTTTAGATGGAGCAATTCAATCCATCTTTGTGGCATCTACCCATAAAGTCGAATAAACCCTCAATTCAGGATGACAGAATCGGGTCAGTTGCCTAAGGTATCCCCATGAGTTCACGGGTAATAAAGATCGAAATTGAGATTCCTGAAGTTCCGATGACCCTTACTGCAAAGCGCAAAGTTAAGAAGAAAGCTGCCGCAAAGAAAGTTACCAAGAAGAAAGCTGCTACTAAAAAGCCGGTTAAGAAAAAGAGTGCCAAGAAAGTTAAAAAAGCAGTAAAGAAGAAATCCCGCAGATAATTTCTGCGGGATTTCTTCTTTAATTAATTGAAATTAATTAGCAGCTACCACTGAAACAGTTACGTCCGCTACTACGTTTCCGTGTAGTGAAACTTTTGCTGTGTGGTTGCCAACCTTCTTGATATGAGCCAACTTAATCTTGTGGCGATCGATATCAATTCCGGCTGCAGTCTTGATTGCTGCGGCAACATCTTTATCGGTAACTGAACCGTAAAGCTTGCCTTGTGCACCAACCTTTACCTTGATTGAAATTGCAGCGCCTTCTAGCTTCGCCTTAATTTCCTTTGCATGATCAAGATCGCGGATTACACGTGCAGCGCGAGCGCGACGGATTCCTTCGATCTGCTTCTCTGCACCAAGGCTCCATGCGATCGCATTGTGAGTTGGTAGTAAGTAGTTACGGCCATAACCATCAGCAACAGTTACGACATCGCCAGGATGTCCAAGGCCAGATACTTCACGAGTAAGAATTAGTTTCATTTGTATGTGTTCCTTTCTTTCCTAGTTATCTTGCTGTTGATGTGTATGGAAGTAGCGCTACTTCGCGGCTGTTCTTAACAGCGGTTGCGACTGAACGCTGATGTTGTGTGCAAGCACCAGTCACGCGACGTGCGCGGATCTTGCCGCGATCGCTGATGTACTTACGTAGCAAGGCAATATCTTTGTAATCGATATATGAGACCTTGTCACGGCAGAACTGACATGGCTTCTTCTTGAATTTCTTATTTAAAGCCGCTGCTTTAGCGCCCTTATTCTTTGGTTCTTTGAGCGTACGGTTATTACGTGCTCCCATTGTGGTGCTCCTTTTCGGGCCCTACTCGCGTAGGAATGGTTGTTGTTATTGGATAATTTCTTAAAATGGTGGTTCGTCGGTATTTGTTGACCAACCGCCACCAGCTGGCGCTGAAGATGCCCATGGATCATCGTTAAATGAATCAGCTGAGAAACCGCCTGCGTTAGAGCTTGGCGCTCCTGCAGCGCGAGTAGTTTTTGTAACTTTTGCGGTTGCATTACGTAGTGATGGACCAACTTCATCTACTTCAACTTCAAATACGGTGCGCTTCTCGCCTTCTTTGGTTTCGTACGAGCGTTGCTTTAAACGACCAGAAACAATTACGCGCATTCCGCGAGTAAGTGACTCTGCAACGTTTTCTGCTGCCTGACGCCAAATCTGACATTGCAAGAAAAGCGAATCTCCGTCTTTCCATTCATTGGTGTTGCGATCAAAGAAACGCGGAGTTGAAGCTACGCGAAACTTTGCAACCGCGGCACCTGATGGAGTGAAACGTAGTTCTGGATCATCAACAAGGTTGCCGATGATGGTGATATTTGTATCTCCTGCTGCCATTTTATTTACCTCTTCTTATCTATCTACTCTGGGTGTTTTCTACTATTGGAATTAGGTAGTTACTCTGGACGAATAACTTTGGTGCGCAGAACAGACTCATTCAAATTAAGTTGGCGATCCAACTCTTTGATTGCTGCTGGCTCGCAGTGCATATCAACAACTGCGTAAATGCCTTCGCCCTTCTTATTAATTTCAAATGACATACGACGGCGTCCCCAAACATCTAGCTTGTCGACTTTTCCGCCTGAGTCTTTGATGATCTTTAAGTAGGTCTCGAGGCTTGGTGTAACTGTGCGCTCTTCGAGCTCTGGGTCAAGGATGACCATTAATTCATAATGACGCATGAACCAATAAACCCCTTCGGACTATGCGGTTACGGTATTTCCGTAACAGAGGTGATCAAAAAAGTTTTCACTTAATTGAGGGGTTAAGGATAGGTGGAAGCGGTCTCAAAGAGGAAATCCCAGGGTTTTGCCTGTGTGGAGCGCTCCTTGCTGAGCTGGCGCGCCAGGCTGTAGATCATGGCGATACTTGCAGCCAATCTGAGCAAACTAATTGCGCCATAGAAGCTCTGTGAAAGTCCAAATTGCGCTTCGGAGATGGTGGCTAAGTGCTGCCAAATTGCCACGTGATAAATAAGTTCGGCCACCTGCCAAATCCAGAACATAACCAGAGTTGGTTTACTTTTAATTGCAATTACCGCAAGCGCGCTTAACCAAAGTACATATTGTGGTGAATAAACCCTGCCCAGAATTAGCGCGCTCGCAAATACACTAAATGAAACTTCTGCAAGAGTTGGAGTTTCTTTCAATCCAAATAGGAAGACAGCGACCCAAGCAAGTATCGCCAAGGTGCCAAGTAAAGATAAATAATTGGTACTACCTGAATTAAATCCGAATATTTGTAGCGAATTCCAGATTGATCCCCAATCTGGTCCGCGTTCCATATTAAATTTATAGAAATGCCACCAGCCAGTTGGAGTAGTAATTGCCACCGGCAAATTAATCGCTAACCAGGTGGCGGAAAATATTGAGAGATATCTAATTGGTGCGCGATTATTTCTCACTGTAATTACTAAGATTGGAAGTAGCAGTAAGACTGGGAAAAATTTAGTTGCGACTGAGACACCCAAAACAATTGCGCTATAATCATATTTCTTTCGATCAAACCAATAAATTGCCAGCAACATAGTGGGGATAGCCCAGAGATCCCAATTTATAAAGAGCGAACCAATTACTGCCGGTGCTAACGCATAATAAAAACCGTAACCACTTATCTGTTGCGCGATATAAACGGTAAATATAAATAGTAAAGCTAGTAAGAAGATATTTAAGAAGTAATAATCATGCATATCGCGCATTGGTAGCGTAGTTAAATACATCGCCACACCCATCAGCACTGGATATTCCACACTTTGATCTCCGCTGCCAAATGCCCAGATATCTCTATCTAAACCACGTTCGGTATATAAAGGTGCGATATCGGTATAACAGGCGTGTATGTAATTATCTGGCGAGGCCCAATCGCGCTTTTCGCAGTGGGAAAACTTCAAAAAAGAGAGCAAGCTGGCCACGATGGCAAGCGCTAATAAGACGCGAGTATTGCGAAACAGTTTATTTCTTCTTTTTCATCGATTGTTTACCGCCGCTAGCCATTTCAATCGGATCAGTGCCGCCGATATGAACCGGCGCAGGGAAAGTGAGCACTGGTTGGCCTTTAAGGGCCTCCTTCATAAATGCAGTCCAAATCTTGGCAGGGAAAGTGCCACCAGTTACGGAATTTAATCCACCAATTCCATTTAGGGTTTGCGTTGCATCATCGCGGAACATGGATACTGATGCAGCAAGTTGTGGTGTGTAACCGCTAAACCAAGCAGAAGCATTCTGTTCTGAAGTACCAGTCTTACCGGCAGCAGGTCGACCTAATCCTGCAGTTCCGTAAGTTGCAGTTCCGTTCTTAACTACTTCCTGCAATCCGTAAGTCAAATCTGCCATTACCTCTTTACTAAATACCGTGTTAGGTGACGGCGATGCTGCTTGATAGAGCAGGCCACCATTTGAACCAGTTACTTCAGAGATAAACCAAGGTGCGGCATATACACCATTAGCTGCAAAGGTTGCATATGCATTCGCAACATCAATTACATGTGGAGAAGCTGCACCTAAAACAACCGATGGGGTTGGCATCATCGCAACTGAATCTGGAATTCCGGCGCGACGCGCAACATCTACAACTTTATCGGGGCCAGCTTTAATTCCAAGTGGTACATAAACAGTATTAATTGAGTGCGCAGTTGCGGTCATCAAATCAACTTGGCCCCAACCTTCATCACCATAATTATTTACTTCATATGGTTTGCCGGCATCATCAAATATTTGTGGGGTATCGCCATTCCACATTGAAGTTAATGGAATGCCGGCTTCAAGTGCAGCCGCTAGCGCAAATGGTTTAAATGTTGAACCCGCAAGTGCAATTGATTGGGTGGCATCATTTAATTGGCGCTTTACATAATCAGCACCGCCATAAAGTGCAATGATTTCACCGGTTCCGGGGCGAATCGCAACTAGACCAATATGTAGATTCTCAGGCGCATTAGCTGGAGTTAACTTTGCTACTGCACCAACTGCCGCAGTTTGCGCCTTTTGATTAAAGGTAGTTTTAACAATCAAACCACCTTTCATTAATTGATCATCAGTAAATCCGCGTTTAACTAATTCAGCGCGCACCATTTCAATTAAATAACCTTTAGGGCCTGATAACCAACCTTCAGAGGTGCCGGGCATGATGGTTGGGAATTTGGTCTCTTTAGCTTTCGCTTCTGTGATCCAACCTGCTTTAACCATTCCTGCAATTACATAATTAAAGCGCGCTTGCAGGCGCTCCATGTTTGCTTTGCTGTATTGCGGATCGTAATAACCTGGCGAACGCAGCACCGATGCAATTACCGCAGATTGTGCCAAATTTAATTGTTTTGCACTACGGTTGAAATATTGCTGTGCGGCAGTCTCTACGCCATAAGAACCACGGCCAAAATAAATAGTATTTAGGTAATTTTCTAAAATCTGATCTTTACTTAATTGATTCTCTAATTTAATTGCAATCACTAACTCTTTAATTTTTCGAGTGATTGTACGTTCTTGAGTTAGAAAAGCGGTCTTGGCGTATTGCTGGGTGATTGTGGACCCACCACCGCCGCGACCTAAAGTTTTGATGTTTTCGATAACTGCACGCGCAAATCCGCTAACGCTAAATGCATGTTCGCTATAGAAATTTCGATTCTCTGCTGCCAAAACTGCTTGGCGTAAATGTAGCGGCATCTTCGCAAGCGGCACGATGGTTCGATTCTGCGCTCCGATACGACCAATCTCTGAACCATTTGAATATTGAATAATGGTTGATTGGGTATTTACGAAATCATTTGGATTAGGAATGTCTACCGTGAAATAGGCCAAGACAAATAGAGTAGAGCCGGCGACAAAACCGCATCCGCCTAGAAAGATTGCGATTCGAGTTAATAAACGCTTTGAAACGCTACGCATGGTGAAAGGCTACCTGTAATCCTCTTCCTCAATCGTCTTCTGCTTACGAAGCGGCTTGCGATAAACCCCATCGCCCAAGGTAAATGAGTGCACTAAGTGGTTCCAATGGCAAGATTTACAAACTTCAACTAAGTAGACGCGAAACTCACCGAACTCCAACTCCATCTGCATTAGCTCTGAAATAGTTTTGATGCGACCTTGGAATTGTCCAAGTTGATCGCCATATGTGTATCTAAGTTCAACTAGTTCATCTTTTTTACATACCGGGCAGTTGCGATTGGCCTTTTCACCGTGAAACTTTGCCGCGCGCAATAGGTATGGATCAGCATCGCAGGCATCGGTGGCGCCGCGAAAGAGCGCAATTAGGGTAGCGCGTTTATCAAGCGAGTAATCGATAAAAGAGCGCTTTGACCTCATGGTGTAATTGTAATTAACCAATAAAGTTTGCACATGCAGGAATTCCTAAAATTACTTCTGCATCCTCGCCTGCGCAAATTACTTGCGGTGAGGTGGAGTGGACAATTAACTGATGGAATTTTCCAGAGCGCGTTAGCTTCCTTTGTGCTCTTCTCGCCGGAGCGTCAAGCAAGTGCGATGGCTGTAGCTCTTGGGTTTGCGGTGGTTTTAACGCCATATTCAATTGTGGGTCCATTAGTTGGCACGATTTTGGATCGTATCGCTAGACAACGCGCAATCTTTGTCGCAAATATCTTACGTTCGGTTGATTTGATTCTTATTGCGATTTTGATTTTCTCAGGAAGTACTGGGGTTCTTTTAACAATCTTGATTCTCTTTGCTTTTGGTGTGAATCGTTTATTGCTTGCCGGCTTATCTGCCGGTTTGCCACTAATGATTGATCGACCAAATTTAATTAAAGCTAATGCACTTGCCGTAACTGGCGGATCACTAGCAGTGGTGATTGGTGGTGGAATTGGAATTGCAATTCGCCGCATGATTGACTCATTAGATAACGCCAATCACTCCGATGGCGTGCTCTTACTGATTGCAGTTTTAGGTTATTTGAGCGCAACTTACTTTACATCCCGAATTAACCGAAATGAACTTGGCCCTTTGCCACATGAATCAGGAAAGGCACATGGCTTTGCAGAGCTAATCGCGGCCCTTAAATTCTTAAAGAATCATCGCGATGCTGCGCGTGGAATTATTGCTACTTCAATTCAAAGAGGCGGGCTAACTGCGTTAACCATTATTGGATTGTTACTTGAACGAAATACCTTTAATAATCCAATGGAGACCGAAGCCGGGCTTGCAGGAGTTAGTAGAGCAATCGCATTTGCCGGCGCGGGATTGGTAATAGGCGCGCTAATTGCACCTATAGGTGTTGAAAAATTCGGAAGACATAATTGGATCAGAGCAATGGCTGGGGCAAGTGCCATTACGCCAATTCTTTTAGGGTTTTGGCAGAGCCAAGCGATGCTTTATGCGGCGGCGTTTTTTGTAGCGCTAAGTGGACAGAGTATGAAAGTAACTAATGATGCGCTGATTCAATCAAAAATTACTGATGATTTTCGTGGTCGCACTTTTGCGTTAAATGATATGTCAGTTAATTTTGCAATTGTTGGTTGTGCGCTACTGGCAGCATTGCTAATTCCTAATTCTGGTAAGACGCTTTTGGTGCCTGCGGCGATTTCAATTATTTATTTATGGAACGCGTTTTTCTTACTGCGTCCAAGTAAATTTAGCGCGATTTCCACCAATTAAGTAGCTCGGTAGTTGCACGCTCTTTGCCAAGCGGGCCATGTTCTAATCTAAGTTCTAAAAGAAAATCTAAAGCCAGACCAACTTCGCGCGATGGTTTTAATTTCAAAAGCTCCATAACTTCGGCGCCATCTAAATCAGGTCGAATCGCAGCTAACTCTTCGGCGGCCGCTAGCCGATCAATTCGCGCCTCTAATTCATCGTAGGTACGAGCTAAGCGTTCGGCCTTCTTCTGATTACGGGTAGTGCAATCAGCACGAGTTAATACATGTAAATGCGTCAAAAGTTCGCCGGCGTCGCGGACATATCTACGCACCGCCGAGTCAGTCCATTCACCATCACCATACCCATGAAAGCGCAGATGAAGTGAAATTAAAGTCTCTACATCATCAATAATTTCATTGGAAAATCGGAGTTTTTTCAAGCGCTCTTTAGCTAAGCGCGCGCCAACTACCTCATGGTGATGAAATGAGACGCCGCCGCCAGGAATTAACGCTCTGGTTTTTGGCTTACCAATATCGTGAAGCAGTGCCGCTAATCGAATTACTAAATTCTTGCCGCCTAAGCGTTCTTCATGCGCAATCGCTTGCTCTAAAACAGTTAGAGAATGTTCGTAAACATCTTTATGGTGATGATGTTCATCGATTTCTAGTTGCAGCTTTGGAATTTCAGGTAGCACTAAATCTGCCAGCCCGGTGGCAACTAAAATTGCAATTCCCTTACGTGGGTTATTGGCCATTAATAATTCAACAAATTCATCGCGCACGCGTTCGGCAGAGATAATGTTGATGCGCTCTGCCATTTGGTGCATTGCTTTAAGTGCATCATCTGTCGCTTCAAAATTTAATTGTGCTGCAAAACGTGCCGCCCGCATCATGCGTAGCGGATCATCACTAAATGACTGCTCAGGCGTTACCGGAGTACGTAAAACTTTGGCGCTTAAATCTGCCAAACCATTAAAGACATCGATAAATTCTGGTTTAGCGCCGGTTAGTTCTAGCGCCATTGCATTTACAGTGAAATCTCTTCGAGATAAATCACCTTCGATGTTTTCCCCAAATTCAACTTCTGGTTTGCGCGAATCCAAATCATATTTATCGCTTCGGTAAGTAGTAATTTCAACAGTAGTATCGCCGCGTTTCCCAGCGATAGTTCCAAATTCAATTCCTATATCCCAAACATCTTCAGCCCAAGAATTTAAAATTTTCTTAGTTTCTTCTGGTCTGGCATTAGTTGTGAAATCTAAATCATTTCCCAAGCGACCAAGAATTGCATCGCGCACTGGTCCGCCAACCAGCGCCAATTTAAAACCTGCCTCTTTAAAGGCGGCGGCTAGTGAGCTAGCTAGAGGTGCGCGCTCAATTAACGAGCGAATCGCTAATTCTCCTGCGGCATCTAATGCGTTACTCATGGGGGAAAGGTTAGGGTACTCGCATGACCCCGGCACCTGGTGCTGGCGGCGAAGCTGGATTAAGTGCTCCACCGGCCTCTAAGCCTCACCGAAAAAAGCGTTCGCGCAATAAAAATAAACGAAAAACCAACACTAGCCCTACTGCCAACCCAAAAATTCGCTATGCCAAACGAGTAGATGAAGTTAGCGCCGGCGGTTTAGTAATTGATTTCTCTGGCACTAAAGGTTTATTAATTGGTCGTTACGATCAAAAAGATGTCAACCGCGAACGTCTGCTCTGGTCGCTACCAAAGGGACACATTGAAGCGGGTGAAACTCCAGAAGAAGCTGCGATCCGCGAAGTGGCGGAAGAGACCGGTATAACTTCCGAAATCTCCCGCGAATTAGGGGTCATCGACTTCTGGTTTATGGCCGGCGGTAAAAGAATTCATAAAACCGTGCATCATTATTTATTTAAAGAAGTTGGCGGCACGCTAACTCCGCAAGAATCTGAAGTTGATGAGGTGCGCTGGTTTCCGTTAGAAGAGATTGTTACCCGTTTGGCATATCCCGATGAGAAGAAATTAATTGCGCGAAGCGGTGATTTAAAGTGAAACGTCTGGTCTTATTTTTCTTTGCGCTACTTTTCATATCTCCAGCTCCTGCGCAGGCTGCTGGAAATTCCATTTGGATTGCGACGCCTGCTAATCGAAATTATGTCGGTGAAATTACCAATAAGGATTTTGAAAAATCTCTTGCGCCAACCGGAGATTTGGGAAAGTTAGTTTTTCAACCAGTTGCTAGGCCCCGTACTTGGATTATGGATGCGGCGCTACTTGAAGATGTGCAATTTTTGGCAGCTAAGAATTCGACATTAGCCACCAATTGGTTAAATCAAATTAAAAAAGAAACCAGCCGTGACACTATTTATGCAACTGCTTATGGAAATCCAGATGTAATTTACTTGAATTCATTGGCGCCTACTGAATTAAATTTTTATTACGCGGTGGGTTTGCAACATCTACAAGCGGTCTTATTAAAGAATGTATCAAGCGAAAAAGGCAGTGGTTATGCCTGGCGGCGAGCGAAGATTGATAGCGAATTACGCCAGTTTTTTAACGCTACCCGCCAAGAATTTACCCTGCTTTCGACCGCAGTTAATCCCAAGGAAGTCGAAACAGATCGAGCGCGAATTGCGCAGTTATTTAGTCCTTTATTAAGTACTGACCAACGTGATGCACTATTAAAAGACTACCGACTTGGACAGAGTAATGTAATTAAGAAGTTGCGAATAGTAAGTGGTCGTTACCAAATTACTACTTCAAATGAGAAGATCCCGGTGACTTTGGTAAATGATTTTAATTCTTCGGTTAAAGTGGATTTATATTTTACGCCGCTAAATAATCGCGTAATTTTTCCACAATATCGCCAGATTACTTTAAATGCTAAAAGTAAGATTCAAGTAAGTGTCCCAATTAAAACTATCGCAGCTGGCGATACCACGGTAATTGCACGATTTGAAAATGGTAAAGGCAAGGTAATCGGCGCTAAAGGCATCATCGAATTATCTTCAACCATAATTTCACCAGCGGTTTCCAGGTTTACAACTGGCGCCGGACTACTCTTAATTCTGGCTGCAGTGGCGCAGAGCGTGAGAAGAGTTAGAAAGAGTAGGGCCGAGAAGTGAAGAATCAAGATCTCTTCCGCCAATCCACAGTGATGGCTATCGGTACCGTGCTTTCTCGTATTGCAGGTTTTATCCGTAGCGTTTTAACAGTTGCGGTGTTAGGCACTGCGCTTCTTGCCGATAGTTTTAACGTAGCAAACACCATGCCAAATATCATTTACAACTTAATGGTCGGTGGCGCGCTAACTGCAATCTTTGTGCCGCAATTAGTTAAAAGTAAATCTGAAACAGATGGTGGTTTGGATTTTGCATCTCGATTAGTCACCACGATTAGTTTGATTCTGGGTGCAATTGTGATTGTTGGCGTAATTTTTGCGCCAGCGTTAGTAAGAATTTATGCGCCAGAATTCTCGCAACCTGGCTTTGAGCATATTTACGATTTAACGCTCACCATGATGCGAATCTGTCTGCCGCAGATCTTCTTCCTTGGCCTCTTTACGATGCTTGGCCAGGTGGCCAACTCCCGCGGCTCCTTTGCGCCAATGATGTGGGCGCCAATTGCTAATAATTTGGTGGGGATTGCACTTTTAACTTACTTCATCGTGATGGTCCCGAAATTTACCGCTGAGACCATTACCCCTACTCAAGTTGCGCTCTTAGGTTGGGGCACCACTGCCGGCGTAATTGTGCAAGCGTTACTGGTAATTCCGGCAGTAAAGAAAACTAGTTTTCATTTAAAGATTCGTTTTGGTTTGGGTGGGTTAGGTAAATCATTCTCACTTGCCGGTTGGACTTTGGTTTATGTGTTGATATCTCAACTTGGTTATTTAGTAACGGTCAGCGTAGCAACTAGCGCAGCGGTGCGAAGCGCCAAAGCTGGAATCACTACCGGTGTTGGAATTACTCCATTTCAAAATTCATATTACGTGATGATGTTGCCGTATGGAATTGTTACTATCTCATTAATCACTGCGCTCTTGCCACATATCTCCGAGTTGGCAATCAAGAAAGATTGCGAAGGTGTAAAGAATGAGTTGGTGCGCGCGATTCGAATGGTTGGAGTAATCACAATTCCATCTGGAATGGCATTCTTTTTATTAGGTCCGTTAATGACCAGCACTATCTACGTTGGAATTCCTTATGAAGATGGTTTGTATATGGGTTATGTTTTATCGGCGCTTGGTGTTGGTTTGGTGACTTTTAGTATTAATTTAATTTTGTTACGCGGTTTTAATGCATTTGAAGATACCAAAACTCAAGTTCCATCTATTATTTTAATAAATGTAATTTCGGTAGCGCTTTCATATCTCTTCTTAAATATTTTAGATCCTAAGTGGGTAACCGTTGGATTAGGTGCAGCATTTTCAATTAGCTATGTGCTTGGTCTGCCATATACCTTGCATTTATTAAAGCGCCACACTGGTGAGCTACATATCAAAGAATTTTTGGGGCAACACTTGAAGTTAATTTTCGCCTCTTTTGTGGCGATGTTTCCGCTTTATCTAATTGCAAATTATTGGCATGGCATAAATGAAAGTTCGCCGCTTTCAATTCGTGCGCTGGAGTTATTAATTTTTATTATTTTAGGTGCGATTGGTTACTTTGTAGTGGCGCAGTGGATGAAAGTCGCAGAAATTGCGGTAATAATGGAATACTTGCCCGGCCTTAAGGGTTTAAGTAAAGGTAAGAGAGATAAGCGATGAGCGAAGTTCATAACCTAGTAATTGTCGGATCTGGGCCAGCGGGATATACCGCTGCTATTTATGCCGCACGCGCACAGCTAGCCCCGCTAGTTTATGAAGGCGCAATTACTGCAGGTGGCGCGCTAATGAATACCACCGAAGTTGAAAATTTCCCTGGTTTTACTGATGGTGTTATGGGTCCAATCCTTATGGAGAATATGCGCAGCCAAGCAAAACGTTTTGGCGCAAATTTAATTACCGATGACATAATTGAGATGGAACTTGGTGGAGATGTTAAAACTCTTAAAGATGGCAGCGGCAATGTAATTAAAGCCAAATCGGTAATTCTGGCAACTGGCTCTGCATATAAGGAGATTGGTTTAGAGAACGAGAAGCGTTTATCAGGCCGTGGGGTTTCTTGGTGTGCAACTTGCGATGGCTTCTTCTTTCGCGATCAAGTGATTGCAGTTGTCGGCGGTGGAGACTCTGCGATGGAAGAGGCAAATTTCTTAACTAAGTTTGCAAGTAAAGTAGTTTTAATTCACCGTCGCGATACTTTGCGTGCATCAAAGATTATGGCTGAGCGCGCTCAGAACAATCCAAAGATTGAATTCTTATTTAATACCGAAGTCACTGATGTTTTAGGTCAAGATAAAGTTGAAGCGTTGCAATTGCGTAACACCAAAACTGGAGAAGTTACCAATCGCGAATTCACTGGTCTTTTTGTTGCAATCGGGCATTCACCTCGTTCTGAACTACTTTCCGGACAGATTTCATTAGATGGCGAAGGTTATGTTCAGGTAGAAGGTCGCAGCACTCGCACAAATCTAAAAGGTGTCTTTGCGTGTGGTGACTTGGTTGATCACACCTATCGCCAAGCAATTACCGCCGCCAGCTCAGGTTGCCAAGCTGCGTTAGATGCCGAGCGATACCTGGCACATTAAGTTATCGTTAGCCAATAGAGATAATAAAAAGGAATATAAAAAATGGGCGCACCAGCAGTAACAACAGCAAATTTCCAAGCGGAAGTTCTAAATTCAGATAAGCCGGTACTGGTTGATTTCTGGGCCGAGTGGTGCGGACCTTGCCGAATGGTGGCACCAATTCTTGATGAGATCGCAGCTGAACATGGCGATAAGTTGAAGATTGTTAAGTTAAATACCGACGAAGAGTCAGCGCTTGCGATCCAATATGGCGTGCAATCTATCCCGACGCTACATGTTTTCAAGGGTGGCCAAGTCGTAAAGACTGTCATTGGCGCCAAGCCAAAGCCGGCGCTACTTAAAGATTTAGCTGAATTTATTTAACTAATGATCGAAGTTTTACTTCGACCAGGCGATAGTGGTGATTTGGTAAACCAAGTCATCACATCGCTTAACCGGATTGGCTTATTAAATTCAACTCCGGAAAATTTTGACCAATCGGTTGCCGATGCGGTTGCGTTATTTCAACAACAACGCGGACTTACCTCGACCGGCAATGTAAATAACCAAACATTTCAAGCACTTGAAGAGGCGCGCTGGAATTTAGGTGATCGTTCACTATATCTGCAAAGCTCTCCATTGATGCGCGGCGATGATGTGGCCCAATTACAAAGTCGCTTAACTGATATGGGTTTTGATTGTGGCAGAGTTGATGGAATTTTTGGTAGTAAAACTGAATCAGCGGTAAAAGAATTTCAAAAATCTGTCGGTACTACAGTTGATGGAAAATGTGGACCCGCAACAATTACTGGGCTAATTCGTTTAACCAAAACGGTTGCTGGTGGTGCGCCAACTAAATTACGCGAAACAGCCCATCAACAAAGTCGTGGACCAGCTTTGGCTGGAAAAGTAATTGTGATTAATCCTGCGCGTGGCGGTGAAAATGTTGGAGTAACTGCAAATGGCGCAACCGAAGCTGAGATTACTTACGACATTGCCACTAGAGTTGAAGGTCGTTTGTTGGCGCTAGGTGCCAGTGTTTTTTTAACTCGCGGACCACAGAATGATCCAAGTGAATCGGAACGAATTGCGCTAACAAATAAGAGCAATGCCGATTTAATGATTTCCTTAAATTGTGATTTTTATAAAAATGAATTGGCGCATGGCGTAGCAACATATTCATATGGAAGCGATACACACGGTGTGCACTCAGTAGTTGGTGATCGTTTTGCATCATTAGTACAGCGAGAAATTTGTGCCCGCACTGATTTACAAGATTGTGGGGTACATGCAAAAACATGGGATTTGCTTCGATTGGTTACTGCGCCTGCAGTCCGGATTGATTTAGGTTATTTAAGTAATCCTGGAGATGCCGAGCGTTACCGTCGCGCAGAGTTTCGAGATTTAATCGCGGAATCTTTGGTAATTGCGATTCAACGCCTTTATTTATCGGCGGAAGATGATGCCAAGACCGGCACGCTAAGGATCTCTGATTTAAAGCGCGCTGGACTTCGAATTAAGTAATTAATTTCCGCGATTTAGCAAGATATGGAAAACTAACCCAATGACCGAACTGCGCCATACGACTGGAGATTCACTCGAACTCGAGAATCGTTTTGCATCTCGAGCGGCGCATATGAAGCCATCAGAAATTCGTTCTTTATTTGCAGTGGCCTCAAGACCAGAGATTGTTTCACTTGCTGGTGGTATGCCAAATCTCTCTGCGCTTCCGATGGAGATGATGGCGGAAGTTGTTCGCGACTTAGTTGCAACTAACGGAACTGAAGCTTTGCAATACGGAAGCGGCCAAGGCCATCCATTGCTTCGCGAACAGATCTGTGAAGTTATGGCGCTAGAAGGAATTCGCGCCAACCCAGATGATGTAATTGTGACAACTGGCTCGCAGCAAGCTTTAGATTTAATTTCTCGTATTTTTATTGATCCAGGCGATGTGGTTTTAGTTGAAGCGCCTTCATATGTGGGCGCGCTCGGCGCTTTTTCGCAGTACCAAGCAGCGCCAGTACACGTTGAGACCGATAACAAAGGCATGGTGCCGGCCGCGCTAGTTGAAGCGATTAAATCGGTCCGAAGCGCAGGACGGAAAATTAAATTTTTATATTTAATTCCAAATTATCAGAATCCAACTGGCGTCATGCTTTCCGCTGATCGCCGCACCGAGATTTTGGAAATTTGTGCGCGGGAAGAGATTTTTATTGTAGAAGATAATCCATATGGCTTGCTTGGCTTTGATCGACCATCGCCAAATGCGATGCGCGCGCAAGATTCTGAGAATGTCATCTACTTAGGTTCCTTCTCCAAAACCATTGCATCTGGTCTTCGCGTAGGTTGGGCTTTAGTGCCAGAATCAATCAAAGATAAAATGGTGATTGCATCTGAAAGCTCAATTCTCTGCCCATCAAATTTCACTCAATTAACTATCTCTCGTTATTTAAAGGATCAACCTTGGCGCGATCAGATTGCATCTTTCGTTGATTTATACCGAGTTCGTCGTGATGCCATGTTGGATTCTCTGGAGGCACACTTTCCAAAGGAAGCTACTTGGACCAAACCAGGTGGTGGATTTTATGTTTGGGTAACGCTGCCACCCGAAATTGATACCAAAGCCATGGTTCCGAAAGCGATTGTGGCAAAGGTGGCTTATGTTCCAGGTAGCGCTTTCTATGCAGACGGTTTTGGCTCTTGGCAGATGCGTCTTTCATATTGCCATCCAACACCAGAGCGTATCCGTGAAGGTGTGAAAGCTTTAGGCGCAGTGGTTAAGCAAGAGCTAGCTTCGCGCGCTGGATATCAACTTAATTAAACGTTGTAGATCTTCCGCGCCTGAATATTCCACAATAATTTCGCCTTTGCCGCCGGCGCTTTCGATGCGCACGCGAGTATCTAAAACATCGCCCAGTTTTTCACCAAGCTCTTTTAGCTCCGGGCTACTCTTTTTGGTGTTATTTTTAGTTTTAGATTTTCCAGCTGGTTTAGAGATGGCAATTATCTCTTCCACGCTACGGACTGATAAACCTTCGGCGATAATTCGATTAGCTAACTTTTCAATCGCGGTTGCATCAGATAGTCCAAGTAGCGCGCGTGCATGACCGGCGCTAATAGTTCCGGCGGCAACTTTCTGTTGAACCGAAGTTGGTAAATTTAATAAACGCATCATATTTGTAATTACCGTGCGTGAACGTCCCAATTTCTTAGCAAGTTCATCTTGAGTGCAATTGAAATCATTTAATAATTGCGAATATGCCGCACCCTCTTCAAGTGCATTTAGTTGTGAGCGATGAATATTTTCAATTAGCGCTTCACGAAGTAATTCATTATTTGGAGTTTGGCGAATAATGACCGGAATCAGCGTTAAACCGGCTAATTTTGCCGCGCGAAGTCGGCGCTCACCCATGATTAATTCATAGCGATTTCCTGCTTTACGAACTACCGGTGGTTGCAGAATTCCAATCTCTTTTATTGATGCTACTAATTCTTGCAGCGCTTCTGGATCGAAAACAGTTCTTGGTTGACGAGGGTTAGGATCTATTAAATTGATATTGATTTCATCTTGGGCACCAACTATTTCCTCTTGATTGTTATTATTAATAGTCAAGGGAATTAGCGCATCAAGATTTGTACCTAATCCGCCGCGCTTTGCCATTATGCAATATCTCCAGTTTTTGTCTGTAATTTATAGCCTATTTGAATTACATTTGAATCAAATGCTTTTCCTCGCTCTGCAATTTCGCGCGCCACTTGCATATATGCAATCGCACCTGTTGATGATGGATCGTAAGTCATTACTGTTTGTGAATATGAAGGCGCTTCCGATAAACGCACAGCACGTGGAATAGGAGTATCAATTAATTCGCGTGGGAAATGTGAACGCACATTTGCAACTACATCATTTGCAAGTCTAGTTCTGGAATCAAACATCGTTAAAACAATGGTTGATAAAATTAGCTCTGGATTTAAACGTTGTTTAACTATTTTGTAAGTTTCTAATAATTGCGACAATCCTTCTAGCGCGTAATATTCACATTGAATTGGAATTAAAACTTCATTAGCTGCGGCAAATGCATTAACAGTTAATAAGCCTAAACTTGGCGGGCAATCAATAAAAATATAATCGTAATTTGCCGCAATCTCACTTAACGCATCTTTTAGCCTTGATTCGCGCGCAACCATTGAAACTAAATTAATCTCGGCTTGCGCCAATGAGGTATTTGATGGAATGCAATCTAAAACTGGGAAGCCGGCACATTTTTGAATTACATCTTTTACGGCAGCGTTGCCCATTAAAACTTCGTAAACGCCCATTGAAATTCGATGCTCTACCCCGAGCGCTGTTGAGGCATTTCCCTGCGGATCTAAGTCGATTACTAGGACCTTTAAGCCCCCCATAGATAGGGCGGCGGCGATATTTACAGTAGTGGTGGTCTTTCCGACCCCACCCTTCTGGTTGGCCACTACGAAGATGCGGGGTTTGGTTGGGGCCGGCATCGGCTCCTTTAGACGCCTCGTGCCTACGACCTTGTTTCCAGCAGGAGTTTCACGTGAAACATCGCTCATGGCCCGAACTCTAGCGTTTTACCTCGACAACTCTGGCTAATGGGATGCCCTCAAGCTCAATATTATGAAGAATCGCGCCTGGCACTTCAGCAGCCTCAGCCTCAGCCGCCTCGCCCTTCATCGCAAGGAGCGATCCACCAGGCTTAATTAAATGTTTTGAGATTGACCAGAGCTTAGAAAGTGGGGCAACTGCGCGAGCGGTGACATAGTCATGCTGACCTTTTTCGGCTTCCGCTTTGCCGCGTTTTACGGTAATTCCTAAATCTCTTACCGCCTCCTCTAGAAAATTTACCCGTCGTTGGAGGGGTTCTAGGAGGGTAACCTTTAAATCTGGGCGGGCAAGTGCGATAACTACCCCAGGTAGCCCGGCGCCAGAACCGATATCTAGCACAGTGGCCCCTTGCTTCATTAAGGTGGAGACGGGGATGCAGTTGAGGATATGGCGATCCCAGATTCGATCAGCTTCACGGGGGCCGATTAAGCCGCGCTCAATTCCAGCGCTCTTTAGAAACTCCGCGTAAGCTCGAGCCTGCGCGCTCCGCTCTGGAAAATGTTCCACGTGAAACTAAGCCTGGATTTTCTTTAATTATCTCTAGTTAGGAAAGACCACGACAAAGCGGTTTGGATCTTCACCCTCTGACTCTGATGAGAGGCCAAGTACCTGGATGCGATCATGCACAATTTTACGCTCAAAGGCATTCATTGGGTTTAACTTAACGGGGGCGCCACTTGCCTTTGCCTCCGCCGCCTTCTCATCGGCTAGCGCCTTGAGGTCGGTTCGGCGGTTATCGCGGTAGCCGCTGATATCGAGCATCAAACGGCTACGATCACCGGTAGCGCTCTGCACCGCTAGCCGGGTTAGTTCCTGAAGCGCATCTAATACTTCGCCATCGCGGCCAACCAAGTTATCGAGTTTGGCGCCCACAATTGCGACGGAGGCGCGGTTGTTCTCCACATCGATATCAATATCGCCATCTAGGTCGGCAATATCTAATAGCCCTTCGAGGTAATCAGCGGCGATATCGCCCTCTTCTTCCAGTTTGGCAACTGGCTTGATCTCGACCTCTTTAACTGTCTTTTCTGTCATGATTTATCCTTTTGTAATAGGTTTGTACCTATTTGCTATAAATTTATCGGCGCTTTTTCTTATTCTTCTTTGGCTGCTGGCGTTGGCCTTGTGGCGCCTCTGGGGCTTTCTCCTGCGCCTGCTGCTCTGGCAGCTCAATTAAGCCCTTTGCCGCCTTCTTTTTTTGTAACTCTTCATATGCGGGAGATCCTGGGGTTGGGTTTCGCTTGATCACGTAATACTGCTGACCCCATGTCCAGAAGTTTGTTGTAGACCAGTAAATCAAAACACCGATTGGGAAATTCACACCGGAGATCGCAAAAATGATTGGGAATAAATACAACATAATTTTCTGCTGTTGCAACATCATGTTGTTTGGGTCATCAACTTTTGGCATTCCTTTAACCATTAATTGTCGTTGCGTTGTAAATGTTGATGCCGACATCAAAATAATTAAAAAAACCGTAACTATTTTTACAGTGGTATTAGTTGAACCTAAAAATGTTTCTGAAATTGGTGCACCTAGAAATTTAGCGTTAGCTGCTGATTCCACATCTGCCATTGTTAAAACGCCACGAGGTTTTGCCTGGCCAATTCCATTTAACACTGTAAAGAGTGCGAACATAATTGGTGCCTGCGCCAAAATTGGAAAACATGGACCAAGTGGATTTGTTTTATGCTCTTTGTAGAGCTTCATCATCTCTTCAGATTGCTTTTGGCGATCATCTTTATAACGAGTTTGAATCTCTTTCATCTTTGGTGCCAGCGCAGTCATTGCGCGTTGAGATTTAATTTGTTTAACAAATAATGGAATTAAAATAATGCGGATTAAAAGCACTAGTCCCACGATGGAGAGTGTCCAAGTTACACCGCTACCTGCGCCAAATATTGGTGCGAGCACATCGTGGATCAACATAATCACCCAAGAAACCGCGGTGTATAACGCGTTTATTATGCTACCCATTAATTAACTCCTGAACTATTGAATTTGCCTTGTATTTGTGGGTTTTTTAGATAGTTTTCTAAATAGTTGTTTGATACATAATCAACGCCGCCATGTGAAAATGGATTACAACGAATTAAACGCCATGCAATTAGTGGCAAGCCCGCCAAGTTATGTGTTTCTAGCGCATCAACTGCGTAATGCGAACATGATGGGTAATATTTACATTTAGGGCCAGTAAACATGGTAATCCATGTTGATAGAGTTCTTTGATATAACTTTATTACGAGAATAAATGGAAGTACCAAAATTTTCATGCGGATACCCGCTCCATTAAATTCTTAGTTTCATAAAAAGCATTTTCGGGGCGTTTCATCGCGCGCACTACAAATAAAGTTCCGTTTGGAAAATTATTTAGCTCTTCGCGGGCCGCGTGTCGAATCTGTCTTGCAATTCGATGGCGCACCACTGAGTTGCCCACTGATTTTCCAACAATCAAACCTAGTTTGGCCGGTTGGTCGCTCTTTGATGAATATAGGTAGCCGATTAATGAATTAGTTGTAATTCGCCGACCATTTCTGGTCGTAACCGCAAAATCTGAACTACTTTTTATTCTTGCGCTATTTGTTAGCACGAGAAGTTTCAGATCTCTTAAGCCGAGAGCTTTGCGCGACCCTTGGCGCGACGTGCTGATAAAACTGCGCGGCCGGCGCGGGTAGCCATGCGGGCGCGGAAGCCATGCTTCTTGGCGCGGCGGCGATTATTAGGCTGGAAGGTGCGCTTCATTTAAAACTCCTACAAATCTCACAATAAATACGGGGGAAGGCGAATAAGGGCCTGATTTTAAGCGTTTGGGGATAACTGGGGCAAACCGAGGAATTTGGGGCTTTGGCCTGGTCCTAACTGTGGATAAACACTTGCTTTTATTGATTTAACGCTCTAAATTCCGCCCGTCCACAGGTCCATAACTTTAAACCACTGGTTTAGACCACAGGCTGTGGATAACTTTGTGGATAAGTGGAAAAGGTATTCTAGGCGGGAGGCCCAATGTCAGAGGTTCAACTCCAGGAGGATCTCACCGCGCTTTGGGGGCAGGTAATTAGCCAGGTCGCAGGTGAAGGGCCAAATAAGGCGGTCCTGCAATTAGCTCGCCCGCTTGGATTACTAAAAGGTGCTGGTGCGCCAAATTTAATTATCGCTACCCCAAATGCTTTTGTTAAAGACATCATCGATGTTCGCTTACGTAGCGCGATCTCCGAAAGTTTAGCTGTGACCTTAAATGAGAAAGTTAATTTTGCGGTCACAGTTGATGAAAGTTTGGAACTACCAGATGCCCCTGAACCAAAGGCAAATGTTGAGGAAGTTGTAATCCGTCGCGAGGAGGCGCCAAAACCGGTTGGTTTTGATGCGTTAAACCCTCGCTACATCTTCGAAACATTTGTGATTGGTGCATCCAACCGTTTTGCGCATGCAGCGGCGCTGGCAGTTTCAGAAGCTCCTGCTAAGGCTTACAACCCTTTATTTATTTATGGTGAGTCAGGTCTTGGAAAGACTCACTTATTGCACGCAATTGGCGCTTATGCAAAAGAGTTATACCCAAATGTACGCGTTAAATATGTCTCTTCTGAAGAATTTACCAATGATTTTATTAATTCTATCCGCGATGATAAATCAAATTCTTTTCAGAAACGCTACCGCGATTTAGATATTTTATTAGTTGACGACATTCAATTTTTAGAGAACAAAGAACGTACTCAAGAAGAGTTCTTCCATACTTTTAACACTTTATATAACGCCAACAAACAAATTGTAATCTCTAGTGATCGTCCGCCAAAGCAATTAACAACTTTGGAAGACCGTTTACGTTCTCGTTTTGAGTGGGGTTTAATTACTGATATTCAACCACCAGAGCTAGAAACACGTATTGCAATTTTGCGAAAAAAAGCGGCGCAGGAACGACTTAATGCGCCGGATGATGTTTTGGAATATATCGCTTCTAAAATATTTACAAATATTCGCGAACTTGAAGGTGCGTTAATTCGTGTGACTGCTTTTGCATCTTTAAATCGTCAACCGGTTGATATGGCGCTTGCAGAAATTGTTCTGAAAGATTTAATTCCAATCGATGCTTCGCCTTCAATTAATGCCGCGACCATCATGGCGCAGACAGCTGCTTATTTCTCATTAACGGTGGAAGATTTATGTGGAACCTCTCGTTCTCGGGTATTGGTAAATGCGCGACAGGTTGCGATGTATTTATGTCGTGAATTAACAGAGTTATCGCTTCCAAAAATCGGTCAGAGTTTTGGCGGGCGCGACCACACCACTGTGATGCACGCAGATCGAAAGATCCGCGAACTTATGGCAGAGCGTCGCTCTATTTATAATCAGGTAAACGAGCTCACCAGCCGTATTAAGCAGCAAAGTAAGTAGCCTGTGGACGACATGTGGATAACTGTGGAAAACATGCGTAGTTCTGGGGATTTCAACTTGGGGATATCTAAAGTGGCGGTGAAGGGTTCCCGAAGCTCTCTGGTTTTCCCACAAAGTTCTCCACAGTTGTTTATGGCGGCCGCAAAGTTAAAGTTGGTTTTGAGGTGGAGAGAGTTCTGTAATTACATAAAGGTAATTATTAATACCCACAAATTCACAACGGTTATTACTACTAACTATAAATA
>JBJTCN010000032.1:0-23253 GCA_046091905.1 Candidatus Nanopelagicaceae bacterium | reverse complement strand
CCGTAGGCCATACGCGATAAAGCAGCGAGTGGTTCGCCCTGGCTACCAGTGCAAATCAAAACCACGTTGTCGCCATATTTATCTAAATCATCTTTTTCAATCATCGCAAATGCTGGAATATTTAAATATCCCATCCGCGATGCAATATCCATATTGCGCACCATTGATCGACCGATAAAACAAACTTTTCGTTCATGTTTTACCGCGATATCAATTACCTGTTGGATTCGATGTACATGAGATGCGAAAGAGGCCACAATTACGCGACATCTAGTATTTGCAATTATCCGATCTAAAGTCGGCATGATTTCGCGTTCAGATGGCGTAAATCCTGGGATATCTGCGTTAGTGGAATCAACTAAGAAGAGATCAATTCCCTCTTCGCCCAGGGAGGCAAAACGGCGCAGATCGGTAATACGTCCATCAAGCGGCAACTGATCCATCTTGAAATCACCAGTATGTAGAACAGTTCCGGCGCCGCATTTAATTGCAAGTGCTAACGCATCGGGAATTGAGTGATTAACTGCGACTGCTTCTACTTCAAAACTACCAATCTTTACCTTTTCGCCATCTTGAATCTCACGCATCAATCCAGTGATGCGATGCTCTTTTAACTTTGCGGCAGTTAAAGCAAGAGTTAGCGGTGAACCATAAACTGGAATATCTCCGCGTTCGCGAAGTAGATATGGCACTGCACCAATATGATCTTCGTGGCCATGTGTTAAAAAGATGGCAGTGACATCATCTAAGCGATCACGAATATAAGAGAAATCCGGCAGAATTAAATCAATTCCTGGTTGGCTCTCTTCTGGAAATAGCACTCCGACGTCAACAATTAAAATTTCATTTTCATATTCATAAACCATCATGTTACGGCCAATTTCACCTAGGCCACCCAGTGCGACTAAGCGCAACCCATCTTTACTTAATTTAGATGGTTCGCCTAAATTGGGATGTGGATGATTGCTCATTAAACATTCACACCGCCCGCCCGAAGATCAAGTTTTAACTGTTCGATCTGTGCGGCAGTGGCATCGACTAAAGGTAAACGGGTATGACCGCCAGGAAGTCCCATTAAGTTAAGGGCGGCTTTGGTAAGGATGGCTCCTTGGGTGCGGAAAGTTCCGGTAAATACTGGAAGTAATTGTTGGTGAATTTCTAACGCACGAGCTGCATTTCCGGCAAACCATGCATCTAGCATTTCGCGTAGCTGCGCACCAACTGTATGTCCGCAGACGCTAACAAAACCAACCGCGCCAACCGAAAGCAGTGGCAAATTTAAAATATCATCGCCAGAATAAACTGGAATTCCACAACGCTTAATCACCCAAGAAGTTGAAGCAACATTTCCTTTGGCATCCTTTAGCGCCACAATATTTTTATGCTCCGCTAATTTAACAATTGTGTCAGGTTCGATTTCGATACCAGTACGACCTGGAATGTCATACATCATTACCGGTAGATCAACTGCATCTGCAATTGCGCGGAAGTGTGCTTCGATGCCAGCTTGTGGTGGTTTGTTGTAATAAGGCGCAACCACTAACAAGCCATCTGCGCCAACTTTTTGGGCATGAATTGCCTGTTCGACTGAATGCGGAGTTTCATTATTGCCAGCACCGGCAATGACTTTTACCTTGCTACTTACCGTTGCTTTAACAACTCGGATTAATTCATCTTTTTCATCATCATTGGTTGTTGGAGCTTCGCCAGTAGTACCAGAAACCACGATGGCATCGTGACCCATAGAAACTAAATGCTTAGCAAGAGTCTCAACTCCCGCCCAATCCACTGATAAATCAGCTTTGAACGGAGTCACCATTGCGGTGATTAATCGTCCAAAAGGCGCGGAAGTCATGTCGAAAGCCTATTTCAAATTAAGGTGAAACGCGACCTGATTTATTAAAGGCCGCATGAACTAATGGCATCTTCTCTTTAAAGAAGGCTTCCATCTTCTCTCCGACCATCTCAATTTCACGCTGTGGGTAGCTTGGAAAGTGTGAACCTTCGGCGGTGGTGCGAAGCGATAAGAAATTCATTAGCGCGCGTGCATTCATACTGACATACATTGATGAGTAGGTAGCTACCGGCAATGTTGCGCGAGCTACTTCGCGGGCAATGCCAGCATCTAACATCTTCTGATAAGCCTCGTATGCCGCGGTGTATGCCCGCTTCATTTCACTAACCATTAATTCATATTGCTCTTTGGTGCCATCTTCAAAGGTGTAATGCCCAGTCCTACCAACTTGAATTAACTTACGTTCTCGACTTGGAATATAGAAAACTGGTTTTAATTCGCGATAGCGACCTGACTCTTCGTTGTATGAAGCGATGCGATGGCGCATAAATTCACGGAATACAAAGATGGGAGCGCTAATAAAGAAGGTAAAAGATGTATGTTCAAATGGAGAACCGTGGCGTTCACGCGCTAGGTAATTAATTAAACCCGCGCTCTTCTCTGGATCATCTTTTAGAGATTCAATCGATTGTTCGCCGGCAGTAGAGACGCGCGCTGCCCAAATAACATCGGCATCGCTAGCGCTACTCTTAACTAATTCGACGGTTACATCATCTCTAAAAATAATCTCGCTCATGGGGCAGACCTTATAGACTCCAGCCCATGTCTTCGGTCAACCGCGCCACGATATCTAAGTCACTAAGCGTCTCTTTTGCAGTCGGAACGTATGGCACCGCCTTTGGCGCAGCCGCAGTTGCGGCCGGGTTCTCCATTTGGCAGGCCTGCTTACTTAGCCTTTTAACCTTTACTGGCGCTTCACAGTTTGCAGTGATTGGCGTGCTTGGAGCGGGCGGCAATGCAATTACTGGAATTGCAACCGCTTCCCTACTTGGAATGCGTAACGCAATTTATTCAATGATTATGAAGCCGATACTTCAACTTTCTGGCGTCAAGAAAATTGTCGCAACTCAAATCACAATTGATGAATCTGTTGCAGTTGCCACTGCAGAAGAAGTGCGCGGAGAAGCTGCAATGAAACATGGCTTCTGGCTTACCGGAGGCGGCGTCTATTTATTTTGGAATTTATTTACATTCTTAGGTGCACTTGGTGCTGAGGCGATTGGTAATCCTTCGGTCTGGGGTCTAGATGCGGCGGTACCAGCGGCATTCCTGGCTTTAGTTTGGCCGCGTTTAAAATCTAAAGATGATTATGTTTTGGCAATTAGCGCTGCCGTGCTGGCGCTTGCTTTAACTCCAATTATTGCAGCGGGGCTACCAATCATCGCTACCGCACTACTAGCAGTGGCCTTTGCGAGATTTAAGCCATGAACAAATTCTGGATCGCAACTATTGGAACTTCGGTATTCGCTTACCTAATTAAATTTTCTGGCACTTTAATTCCTTCTAGGGTTTTAGAGAGCCAAGGAGTGCGCCGTATTAATGCACTTCTTCCGATTTCAATGTTAAGTGCGCTAGTGGCAGTTCAAACCTTTGCAAATAAAAAAGAGTTGCTCATTGATCATCGCGCAGCTGGAGTACTTGCCGCAGCTATTGCGCTAAAACTAAAGGCCCCGTTCCCAGTGGTAGTTGGGATCGCGGCCTTAGTTTCAGCTCTAATTGTGAGAATTAGTTAGATAATTTTTAGCTCTTCTAATTTCTTGCGTAAATCTGGATTAGATGGTTCAGTCATATGTGTGCCATCAGAGAAAACAATTACTGGAATGCTCTGTGCGCCACCGTTGATTTCTTTAACTTTTTCGATTTGAGTTGGATCTTTTTCAACATCAATAACATCATAAGCAACTCCGAGCTCATCGAGTAGTCGCTTTGAACGACGGCAATCTCCACACCAATCAGCTGAGTACATAGTTATTTCGCTCATAGGAATTTCTCCAATCCAATTGTTAACCCTGGTTTTTTGATTATTTCACGACAGCCAAGTAAGACACCTGGCATAAATCCAACACGATCTAATGAATCATGGCGAATGGTTAGTGTTTCGCCAATTCCACCAAATAGCACTTCTTGATGCGCAACTAAGCCACGTAGACGAACTGAATGAATTGGTACATCTCCAACTTTCGCGCCGCGTGCACCTTCGAGGCCAGTATTGGTGGCATCAGGCTGCTTCTGCATAGATACGCGCGCTTGATTGATTAGCTCTGCGGTACGAGCGGCGGTACCAGATGGTGCATCAACTTTATTTGGATGATGTAATTCAATAATTTCAACTGATTCAAAATATGGTGCGGCCTGCTTAGCAAATTCCATCATCAACACTGCGCCAATTGCGAAATTAGGCGCGATAAACACGCCAACTTTTGGATGCGACGCCAGCAAACCTTCAAGTTTGGCCATCTTGCCCGCATCAAAGCCGGTGGTACCAACTACCGCATTAATGTCATTATTAATTAAAAATTCTAAGTTCTTCATTACGCCGTCGGGATTTGTAAAATCCACAACGACATCAGCGCCTTTGAGTAGTTCTAATGAATCACCTAAATCAACTGCGGCATGAAGTTGCATATCAGTAGCTGCGCTAACTGCTTTTACAACTTCAGAGCCCATGCGGCCCTTAGCGCCAAGTACACCGACTTTAATCATTTCAATAACTCCTCGAACCTTTTTGCATCGGCCTCATTTGAATGAGGGCCAGCAAGACCAAGGGTAAGCGGTCTAGTAAAGAATTGGCGGGCAATTTCTTCAACTTCTTCCTTGGTCACAAGGTTTAAATCGCTCATCATCTCATCAGGGCTCTTGGCATAACCATCCCAGATTTCGGAACTGCCAATTCGGTCCATGCGATAGGCAGAATCTTCACCGGCAAGCAAGACGCCTGCGCGGACCGCATTTTTGCCGCGGTTAAATTCTTCATCGGTAATTCCGTTGCTTGCTACATCATTAAGAATTTCGCGCGCTACTTTGATTACCTCGGTGACCTTATCGGGCGCGCAACCGGCATAGATTGCAAAGTAGCCGCTACCAACATAGCGGCGGACTAGGCCATCAACGCTATAAACCAAGCCACGCTTTTCGCGAATCTCTTGGAACAACCTGGATGACATACCGCTACCAATTGCAATTGTTAAAACCTTTAGCGCAGTAGAACGTGGATCTTTTCGACCCACACCTTCTAAACCTAAAAATAAATTGCTCTGTTCGAAATTTCCATTATGGATATTTACACGAGCCTTTGGCTTTGGGGTAAAGGCGCTGTAATCACGAGACTTGGCTGCGTTGCTGCCAGTCAAAAAGTTATCGCGCAGCAGGTTCTGTTTAACTAAATCTACAAATTTATCGTGATTGATATTGCCGGCTGCTGAAACCACCATTGCTTCTGGTTTGTAATGGTGCTTGTAGTAATTAAAGATCTGATCTCGCGTAATTGAGTTCATGGATTCTTTAGTAC
Organism: Candidatus Nanopelagicaceae bacterium; assembly: GCA_046091905.1. Taxonomy (GTDB): domain Bacteria; phylum Actinomycetota; class Actinomycetes; order Nanopelagicales; family Nanopelagicaceae; genus ZLKRG08. Next base: position 17,890 of record JBJTCN010000032.1, on the reverse strand, counting down.
CTAAAATCGATACCCCAAGTGGATGTTCACCCCAGAATGCACTACCAAAGGCCTCCTCTGCGCAATCTTGTGGATCATCATCGCGCATCGCCATCTCTTGAAAAACTACATTACGTTCAGTTTCAAATTCCTCATTGGTGACAACTGCGCTGGTAATTACATCGCTTAATACATCAACTGCCAGCGGAAAATCTTCATCAACCACTTTGGCATAAAACGAGGTGAATTCGTTGGTGGTGTAAGCATTAATGCCGCCACCTAAGTTTTCAATCGATGAGGAGATCTCTTTGGCGCTTCTGCGCGAGGTGCCTTTAAAGAGCACGTGTTCTAAAAAGTGAGAGGCACCAGCTTCTGCTGGCGCCTCATCACGTGAACCAATATTTACAAAGTAACCTACCGACGCACTTCGAACTGTGGCATCGGTATCAGTGATGATACGTAAGCCACAATCTAAAGTGGTTCGATTAATCACTCGTTATTACTTGCTCTCTTCAGAACCTTCCATTACTGGAACCAACGACAACTTACCCTTTGGATCGATCTCTGCGATCTCAACTTGTACCTTGTCGCCAACTTTCATGACATCTTCTACATTCTCAATTCGCTTTCCGCCATGCATCTTGCGAATCTGAGAAACGTGTAGCAGACCATCCTTGCCAGGAAGCAATGAGATGAACGCACCGAACTGAGCTAACTTAACTACAGTTCCCAAGTAACGCTCTCCTACTTCAGGCATGGTTGGGTTTGCAATCGCATTGATCTGCGCTTTAGCTGCATCAGCTGAAGTGCCATCAGTTGCACCGATGTAGATAGTTCCATCTTCTTCGATCGAAATCTCTGCGCCAGTCTCTTCCTGAATCTGGTTGATTACCTTGCCCTTAGGGCCGATAACTGCACCGATCTGATCTACTGGAATCTTGATTGAAATAATGCGCGGCGCAAGTGGTGACATCTCATCGGGAGCATCAATTGCCTCTGCCATTACATCAAGAATTGCCAGACGCGCTTCCTTTGCCTGATGTAGCGCACCTGCAAGAACAGATGCCGGAATTACATCAAGCTTGGTATCTAGTTGTAGCGCAGTAACAAAATCTTTAGTTCCCGCTACCTTAAAATCCATATCTCCGAATGCATCTTCGGCACCCAAGATGTCTGTTAGCGCAACGTATTCAGTTTTGCCATCAACATCATCAGAGATCAGACCCATTGCAATACCTGCCACTGGAGACTTAAGTGGCACACCTGCATTTAATAATGAAAGTGTTGAAGCGCAAACAGAACCCATTGATGTTGAACCGTTTGATCCAAGAGCTTCTGAAACTTGGCGAATTGCATATGGGAACTCTTCGCGAGCTGGAAGCACTGGAACAAGTGCGCGCTCAGCTAATGCACCGTGGCCGATTTCGCGACGCTTAGGTGTACCAACACGACCGGTTTCGCCAGTTGAATATGGTGGGAAGTTGTAATTATGCATATAACGCTTATGAGTCTCTGGGCTAAGTGTGTCTAGCTGCATCTCCATCTTAAGCATGTTCAAAGTTGTTACACCAAGAATCTGAGTCTCACCACGTTCGAAAATTGCAGATCCGTGAACTCGTGGAATTACTTCAACCTCTGCAGATAGCGGACGGATATCGCGAAGACCGCGACCATCAATACGAATCTTGTCGCGAAGTACGCGCTGACGAACTAGCTTCTTGGTTAATGAACGAAGCGCTGCCGGAACTTCCTTTTCGCGACCTTCAAATTGTGCTGAAACTTTTTCAACAACTGACTTATTGATTTCATCTAACTTTGTTTCGCGATCTTGCTTACCAGCGATAGTCAGCGCATCTGCAAGTGATTTCTTTGCTTCTGCTTCAACAGCTGCGAATACATCATCTTGATAATCAAGGAATACTGGAAATTCTGCAGTTGGCTTTGCCGCCACCTTTGCTAGCTGCATCTGTGCTTCACATAGAATCTTGATAAATGGCTTTGCCGCTTCTAGACCTTCTGCCACTACTGCTTCAGTTGGTGCAGCAGCGCCGCCCTTAACTAATTCAATAGTTTTTGCTGTGGCTTCTGCTTCCACCATCATCACAGCAACATCGCCATCTGCGATACGTCCTGCAACGACCATGTCGAATACTGCATTTTCAACTTGTGAATGATTTGGGAATGCCACCCATTGTCCGTCGATTAACGCAACGCGCACGCCACCTACTGGACCAGAAAATGGCAGACCAGCTAATTGCGTTGACATTGATGATGCATTAATCGCGATTACGTCATACATATGATCAGGGTTTAACGCCATTACAGATACCACGATCTGTACTTCGTTACGAAGTCCCTTTACGAATGATGGACGAAGTGGGCGGTCAATCAGACGGCAGGTAAGAATTGCCTCTTCTGTTGGACGGCCTTCGCGGCGAAAGAAAGATCCTGGAATCTTTCCGATTGAATACATACGCTCTTCAACATCCACTGTAAGCGGGAAGAAGTCGAATTGATCTTTTGGTGATTTAGAAACGGTAGTTGCAGAAAGCAACATAGTTTCGTCATCTAAATAAACGGTTGCGCAGCCAGCAGCTTGCTTAGCTAGGCGTCCAGTTTCAAAGCGAATCTCACGCTTTCCGAATTTTCCATTGTCGATTACGGCAACGGCATGCTTAACGTCTTGACCTTCCATAGGTCGCTCCTTTGGTTACAACCCACGGGCGACATTAGAAATGTATCTACGATCGAAGTTCACGAAGCTAGTTCGTAAACCACTACCGGAGACCATAAATAATAAGTCCCCGTAGGTTTAATTGGTTATCGGCGGATGCCGAGTTTTTCAATAATTGCGCGGTAGCGATTGATGTCGATCTTTGCAAGGTATTGCAAAACACGACGGCGCTGACCGACAAGTAGCAATAGACCACGACGGTTGTGGTGATCATGCTTGTTTGTCTTTAGGTGCTCAGTTAGATCATCGATGCGCTTTGATAGAAGTGCAACTTGCGCTTCTGGGCTACCGGTATCTGTTGGTGAGTTGCCATACTGCGCAACGATTGACTTCTTTACTTCTGGTGTTAGCGCCATTTGGCACTCCTTTTCTGTTTGTCACGAGACGGTTCGGTCTTAAACACGATCCGTGCTTTCTCGCTTTGAGCCTTGTAAAGCTAGAGAATTCTAATTTAGGGCGGCGAAATACCCTAATCGGCTAATTTCTGGTCAATTCTCGCGCTTGATCGCAGTCTTTTTTCATCTGCGCAAGTAGTGGTTGTAGACCATCGAATTTGATGGTCTCTCGAAGGCGCCAACCAAATACGATGCGCGCATTCTTGCCATATAAATCTAATCCTTCTTGATCGAGTGCATAAGCTTCAATCTGTCGCGCTCTAATTCCTTCAAAGGTTGGATTGGTACCAATTGAAATAGCAGCTGGCCATTTCTGATTATCAACTTCTAACCAACCAGCATAAATACCATCTGCCGGAATAGTCCAGTTGCCACTTAGCCCTAAATTTGCAGTTGGATATCCAATTTCACGACCGCGTTTCTCTCCGTGCACTACGGTGCCCTCAAGAGTAAAACGATGACCCAATAGCTCATTCGCAAATTGAATATCACCTTCGAAGATTAAATTACGAATTCGAGTAGAGGAAATTACGCCCATACTCTCTTGTAAATTATGAACCTCTACTTGGAATCCATAATGACGTAGATCTTCGGCTTTACCAGCTGCACCTTGGCCGTAAGTGAAATTAGTACCTACCATCACCGCTTTAGCATCTAATTCATTAATTAAGATCTTCTTTACGAAATCATCTGGTGACATCGCGGCAAATTCTTTATCAAAATCAATAACTAGAACTGCATCTGCGCCATTAGCTAACAAGAGATTGATTCGAGAATCTAGCGATGTTAAATGCGTGGGTGCTTTATCTGGTGCAAAGAGCGTGGTTGGGTGCGGTTCGAAAGTCATTGCAACTACCGGATTGCCAAATTTATGCGCATCTTTTAAGAGCTGTTGGTGCCCAACATGTACGCCATCAAAGTTACCGATAACTACGGTAGCTCCTTTGAGCGCAGCTGGTTTCCAGGAAAGACGCATGAGGTTACTTTACAAAGACCGTAAAGGGCTTTGCCATCCCTTCTTTATCTTCAAGCAGCGCAGCTAAATCTCCTTGTGGCGTTAGCGCAGCCACAATGCCTGCAACCCCACTTGCTTGGATATTGCGCCCAAATTTCATCTCTGCACTTTCCTGTAAATCTAATTGGCGTGGTGTAAAAATCTTTGCGGCAACTTCCGCAACGCTCATCAATTTATCTGCCATAGAAAGATCAAAGATGCCCACTTGCGTGCGTCGAAGCGCAGTTAAATGTCCCCCACAATCACGAGCAATCGCACGGATATAGGTACCGGCGCTACATTTCACTGAAATGTCTACTTCATCGCCACGAATCTCTTTAATTTTAATTTCGTAAACTTCTACTTCGCGAGCAGGAATATCAACTTCTACACCTTCGCGCACTAAATCATAGGCACGCTTTCCATCAATCCGAATTGCCGATACCGAAGATGGTTTCTGCATAATTTTGCCCACCTGTTTTGCAAAGGCACTTGGAATATCTGCCGGAATTTCGGTAGTTGCGATGACTTCGCCCTCTTTGTCATCAGTTGAAGTTAGAGACCCAAGTTTTACCGTGGCTTCATAAGCTTTAATTCCAGCAGTGATGTATTGCAGCAATCTGGTGCCATCGCCAATTCCTAAAACTAAAACTCCGGTAGCCATTGGATCTAAAGTTCCAGCATGGCCAATCTTTCTGGTATTTAACTCTTTGCGTGCTTTGGCAACCACATCGTGGCTAGTTACGCCACCTGGTTTATCGACTACTAAGAAGCCGTGTGTCATTTTTTAACTTTGATTACTTTTTATATGGATCTTCAACGACTGGCTTTGCCTCTTTTGCCAGTTTTGCAACTTCGTCGTCATGCTTCTTGATTTCGGAGAGCAACGATTCCATCTGCTGCGCCGCTTCAGGAAGGGCATCGCTAAAGAATTCTAAAGTTGGCGTAATGCGGGTCTTTAAATCATGACCAACTGCGCTGCGAAGTAAGCCTTTTGCAGATTCCAGAGCTGCTTTGGTCTTTGCTTGCTGATCGTGATCTCCAAAGACGGTATAGAAGACAGATGCGTTCTGAAGGTCGCCAGTTACGCGCACATCAGTAATTGTGACAAACCCGAGGCGAGGATCTTTTACCTTCGTCTCTAAAGTTTGCGCCACTACAACTTTGATGCGGTCTGCGACCTTTTCAGAACGTACTGACATTATGCGCGCTGCTTCTCCTGCATTTCAAAGACTCGAATAGTGTCTCCGACGGCAAGTTCCTTGTAGCCAACGCCAATACCGCATTCGTAACCTTCACGAACTTCGGTGGCATCTTCTTTAAATCGCTTCAAAGAATCTACAGTTAAATCTTCGGCAACTACCGTGCCACCGCGCAATACACGCGCCTTGGCATTTCGTCGGATGATGCCATCTTGCACGAGTGAACCTGCAATCAGACCTGCCTTTGAAGACTTAAAGATTTCACGAACTTCGGCGTTACCAAGTACCACTTCTTCGTACTCTGGCTTGAGCATGCCCTTGAGTGATAATTCGATATCTTCAATTGCCTTATAGATAACTGAGTAGAAACGAACTTCCACGCCTTCGGCGTCTGCATATTGCGCAGTTGCGATTTCAGGCTTGACGTTAAATCCAATTACCACTGCAGTTGATGCAGAGGCCAACGTAATATCAGATTTGGTAATTGCACCAACACCGCGGTGAATTACGCGAAGATCAACTTCGGCTCCAACATCAAGCTGCATCAGCGCATCTTCCAGCGCTTCTACCGAACCAGATACGTCGCCCTTGATAATCAAGTTGAGCGTTGAAATCTTTGATTGCTCCATGAAGTCTTCGAGTGAAACCTTCTTGCGCGCCTTTGCAAGTTGCGCATTGCGTTCTGCTGCTTGGCGCTTCTCTGCAATCTGACGTGCGGTGCGATCTTCCTCTGCAACTAAGAAGGTGTCACCAGCATCAGGAACTGAAGTGAAACCAAGTACTTGCACTGGACGTGATGGACCAGCAGTTTCTACTGTGTTTCCGAATTCATCCAGCATCGCACGAACGCGACCAAATGAGCCACCTGCAACAACCGCATCGCCAACTTTCAAAGTTCCGCGCTGTACCAGCACTGTTGCCACTGGACCGCGACCGCGATCTAGGTGCGCTTCGATGGCCACACCACGTGCATCATCATCAGCAACTGCACGTAGATCAATTGCCGCATCTGCAGTTAAGAGAATGGCATCGATAAGTTCATTAATGCCCTTGCCTGCTTTAGCAGATACGTCAACGAAAATAGTATCTCCGCCGTACTCTTCGGCAATTAAGTTGTATTCAGTCAATTGCTGACGCACTTTGGCAGGATTTGCATCTTCCTTATCAACCTTGTTAACCGCAACCACAATTGGCACATCTGCTGCTTGTGCGTGATTTAACGCTTCAATGGTCTGAGGCATCACACCATCATCAGCAGCAACAACTAGCACTGCGATATCGGTGACTTTGGCACCGCGAGCGCGCATAGCGGTAAATGCTTCGTGACCAGGAGTATCGATAAAGGTAATCGCACGATTTACGCCATCGTGATCATGGTGAATTTGATATGCACCAATGTGCTGCGTAATTCCGCCGGCTTCAGTTTTGATAACTTCAGTTTGGCGAATTGCATCAAGCAGACGAGTCTTTCCGTGATCAACGTGACCCATCACAGTTACAACTGGTGGGCGCGCTTCAAGAAGCTCTGCATCTAAATCGGTTAACTCTCCAGCTAAGTCGATATCAAATGATTCTAAGATCTCACGATCTTCATCTTCTGGCGAAACAATTTGAATGTTGTATCCAAGTTCGTTGCCCAAAATTGCAAAGGTATCTTCATCAACTGATTGAGTTGCAGTTACCATTTCACCGAGCATAAATAGCGCTTGTACTAACTGCGCAGCATCGCAATTAATGCGTTCTGCAAAGTCAGATAGCGATGCACCGCGGCGCATACGAATTACAGTTGAGCCATCACCACGCGGTACTTTTACACCGCCAAGAGTTGGTGCTTGCATGTTTTCGAAATCATCACGCAAAGCTTTCTTACTCTTTTTATTACTGCTCTTCTTTGATCCACCCTTACCGAATGCACCAGCAGTATTTCCGCGACCGCCAGGACCTGGACGTTGTCCGGGACGATTAAATCCACCTTGACCTGGTGAAACTCCTGGTGCGCCGCCACCTTTATATGGTGAACCGCCTTGTGGTCTTGCGCCACCCGCGCCACCAGGACCACCAGGACCACCAGGACCACCAGTGCGTGGTGCAAAACCTGGTCGTTGACCTTGTTGCGGACGCGCTGCAAAACCTGGTCGTTGTCCACCGGGTCCACCAGGTCTTCCACCAGGACGTGGTTGTTCGCCAGGTTTAATTGTTTGATTTGGTCGCTTCATCGGAGGTCGTGGCATCGATGAACCAAATGGATTATTTCCTGCAGGGCGCGGAGGTCGCGGCATTGAAGATGGAGAAGCAAATGGATTATTTCCACCAGCTCTTGCTGGTGGTTTTGGAATATTAGTTGGCGCTGATGGTGCTGGCCGCGCTGCAGGTTTAGGTTCGACTGCTTTTAACGCTTCTAGATCCACACCAAGTTCAGCTGCTAGCTCTGCTGCAAGTTTCGCATCCGGTTCTGGTTTTTTCGCAGCAGCCTTTTTGGTCGCTGCTTTCTTAACCGGCTTCTTTTCGGTCCCTACATTTGCATTTGGGAATGCTTCAATTAAACGGCGCGCAACAGGCGGTTCGATTGTTGATGAGGCGCTGGTTACGAATTCGCCCATCTCTTTTAACTTAGCAAGGACCACCTTGCTTTCCATACCGAGTTGTTTTGCTAACTCGTGTACACGGACTTTTGCCACATTTCTCCTTCGTGGTCTCCGTGTACTTATTTACACGCGAAACCTAGTTTTGTTTCCTCATGATCGAGCGGTGCTCATTAGCGTGTCATTTTCTTTTCATCCATTTCGGTTGCTCGCCTAGTGCGAGGAGGCAACTCTATCAGCGTTTATTGCGCAGGGCTATCTGAGTGAATATCGATACGCCAGCCAGTTAAACGCGCCGCTAGGCGTGCATTTTGGCCATCTTTGCCGATTGCAAGTGAGAGTTGATAATCCGGCACCACTACTTTGGCGCTACGAGTTGCTTCATCGACAACTTCGACGCTGCCAACTTTTGCAGGTGCCAGCGCATTAGCAACATATACGGCTGGATCATCTGAGTAATCAACGATGTCGATTTTTTCGCCCTGTAATTCATCCATAACTGCTCTAGCGCGTGCACCCATAGGGCCAATTAGCGCGCCTTTGGCAGAGACACCGGAACGATGTGCACGTACTGAAATTTTGGTGCGATGCCCAGCTTCGCGAGCAATACCCATAATTTCCACAATGCGATCTTTAATCTCTGGAACTTCGAGCGCGAAGAGTTGTTTTACCAGCGCTGGGTGCGAACGAGAAAGGGTAATTTCCGGACCACGCAAACCTTGTTTCACATCAAGCACAAAACATTTAATGCGATCACCATGTTCGAAATGTTCACCTGGCACCTGTTCTTGTGGCGGAACTTTTCCTTCGGTGCGACCTAGATTTACATAGATCATCTTTGAATCGCGGCCCTGTTCAACCATTCCAGAGATGACATCGCCAACGCTCATTGAAAGTTCGCCGACAATTCCCGCATCTTTAGTTTGGCGCATGTACTGCTTGATTGCTTGTCTAGCAGTTGAGGTTGCTACGCGAGTAAATGCCTCATTGCGATCTTGTACTTCTCCGATGCGATCGCCGGTCTCTGAGAAAACTGGTACGAAAATCTGAATCTCGCCAGTCTCACGATCTAAATGAGCACGTGCGTGTTCGAGCGCATGATCAGTATGGTTGTAAGCAGTTAAGACTGCAGCTTCAATCGCAATTACTAGCGCATTAAGCGACATCTCTTTTTCAGTGGTTAACGCTTGGAGCGCTTTCATATCTACATTCATCTTTAACGCTCCTTTCCACTCTTTTGATTAAACTCAATTTCAACGGTGGCGCGCTTGATATCTGCAAAAGCCACTGTGCAGCAATCTAAAACCACTTCATCTTCACTGCTACTGGTAATACGTCCTTTGCAAACATCGCCATCTAATTTCACAATCTTTACTAAGCGATTCACATTCTTTCGCCAGTGGCGCGGTGCGGTAAGTGGGCGGTCAACGCCAGGAGAGGTAACTTCTAATGTATATGGGGTTTCGCCCATAAATGGGGCGCTATCCATAGCCTCGCCGATTAAACGGCTGGCATCAGTGACTTGATCTAAATTTAATCCGGTTTCGCTATCAACAATCACTGTGACAAAGCGATTTTTACCGGGAGTTTGTACCTGTACCTCTTCCAGAACTAGGCCAGATTTAATTACCAGCGGTTCTACTAGTTGGAAGATTTGATCTTTGAGTGCCATGCGTTTTCCCCTTATTCATTTTTATATTTTTTTATTGTTTAGTTGTAAGGCGTTACTTTATTACGTCATATCCCACTTTGGCAATTAAAAGCCCGGTCATCAGCAAGAAGACTTTGCGCACTAAAGGCGAACCACCTTTAATCGCAAGGTGCGAACCCAAGGTTGAACCAAGTACATTTGAAATCGCCAGCGCAATTCCAATGCCCCAAATAATCGCACCATGCTTGGCAAAGATAATAATGGCTGCCAAATTGGTAGCAACATTTGTAAATTTTGCAATTGCAGATGCATTTAAAAATCCAAAACCTAGCACCCCAACTAAAACTGCCATAAGGAATGTTCCGGTACCTGGGCCAAAGATGCCATCATAAAAACCAATTGCAAGACCAGCGATTGCCGCAATCTTGTAATCGATTCGCTGATTATCTTCATGACCCAGTTTTGGATTTAGCGCGGTATAGATAAAGATGGCAATTAACGCAATTAAGACCACCACGCGCATTTTTTCAGTTGGTACTCGTGATGCTAATTGTGCGCCACCCATTGATCCCAAAAAGGCCGGCACCATCATGGCTGCTAAGAATTTCTTATCAATCTTTACCTGTTTGCGATATCGATTAGCAGCATTGATAGTGCCAAAGACCGCAGCAAACTTATTGGTACCCAAGACACTAACAACTGATTTATCTTGCAGGCCGATTAATAGCGCGGGTAATTGAATTAAGCCGCCGCCGCCAGCAATTGCATCAAAGAAGCCCGCAGTTGCCGCTGCCGCGCAGAGAAAAGCGATCAATTAAAGAGCTTTGCTACTTCGCTTACTACTTCGCCCACTGCTACTTCGCACTTCTCACCGGTTGCACGAATGCGAATCTCTACTTTTCCTTCAGCTAAACCTTTACCAACAATCACAATAATTGGATTACCAATTAATTCAGCATCTTTAAATTTCACACCGGCAGATGGATCGCGTCGATCATCAAGCATCACCGTGATGCCAATTGACTCTAAATCTTCGCCAATCTGATGCGCCTTATCGAAGACCGCATCTTCTTTCCCGGTGGCAACAATATGCACCATCGCAGGGGCAATCTCAGCTGGCCAATTAAGTCCAATTTCATCAGCGGTCTGTTCGGCAATCGCGGCTACTGCTCGACTTACACCAATTCCGTAAGAACCCATGGTCACAATTTGGCTCTTACCGTTTTGATCTAAAACCGTTAAGTTCAAAGCTTCGGCGTATTTACGGCCTAATTGGAAGATATGGCCAATTTCAATTGCGCGATCAATTACTACTTCGGTTGCGCACTCAGGACAACTATCTCCTGCACGCACCTCTGCAGCTTCGATATAACCATCAACTACAAAGTCGCGGCCATTAACTACATAGCGCGCATGGCAATCTTTCTTATTAGCACCCGATACCCAGGCAGTACCTGGCGCAACTCTTGGATCGGCTAGCAAGGTAATTTTGTTGGCCTTGGTATCTTGTGGCCCAATGTAACCTTTAACCAAATTTGGGAACTTTTTAAAATCTTCTTCTTCGAAAACTCTAATTTCATTTACGCCAGCCAGGTTTGCCTCAACGCGCTTTAAATCAACTTCGCGATCGCCTGGCACCAAGATTGCATATGGCTTGCCATCCACCATCAACATGATGTTCTTTAAGGTATCGCTGGCCTTATAACCGCCGCCAAATTTCTCATTTAATAAATCCACTAAAGATTCAATAGTTGGTGTATCTGGGGTATCCATAACTTCTAGCGCTGGGAAGTTGCCATCTCCTGCAGGCACCACTGTTTTCATCGCTTCAACATTTGCCGCATATCCGCACTTTGGACAGAGCACATACGTATCTTCACCAGTTGCGCATGGCGCTAAGAATTCTTCAGATTTAGAACCACCCATGGCACCCGCGGTTGCGCTAACTATGTTGTACTTAAGACCTAAACGATCAAAAGTCTTTTCATATGCATCGCGATGCTTTTGATATGAAACTTCTAGCCCCGCATCATCGATATCAAATGAATAAGAATCTTTCATCACGAATTCGCGGCCACGGATAATTCCAGAGCGTGGGCGCGCTTCATCGCGATACTTAGTTTGGATTTGATAAATTGATAACGGTAAATCTTTATAAGAAGAATATTCACCTTTAACCATCAAGGTAAACATCTCTTCGTGCGTTGGGCCTAATAAGTAATCGGCGCCTTTGCGATCTTGCAAGCGAAATAAACTTGGGCCATATTCACTCCAGCGATTTGTGGCTTCATAGGCATCTTTTGGAAGTAGCGCTGGAAAATGCACCTCTTGAAAACCTGCCGCATCCATCTCTTCGCGAATTACTCGTTCGACATTGCGAAGTGCAACCACGCCAAGTGGTAGCCACGAGAAAATGCCTGCCGCAATTGGACGAACATATCCAGCGCGAACCAATAACTTATGTGAAGTAACAGTGGCATCAGCTGGATCATCGCGAAGTGTGCGCAAAAAAAGCGTCGACATCTTCAGCATTATTTGATCTCCACTGACGGTTGGCCAGAAGCAACGCCCGCTGCTTCCATCTCTTCGCCAAGACGCAACGCCTCTTCAATTAAAGTTTCTACAATCTGTGATTCAGGAACGGTTTTAATTACTTGTCCCTTAACAAAGATCTGTCCCTTACCGTTACCTGAGGCCACACCTAAATCTGCTTCGCGCGCTTCACCAGGGCCATTAACAACGCATCCCATAACTGCAACGCGAAGTGGCACGGTCATTCCTTGTAAACCAGCCTGCACCTTTTCGGCTAAGGTATAAACATCAACTTGTGCACGGCCACAGGATGGGCAAGAGACAATCTCTAATTTACGTTGACGAAGTCCAAGTGATTCCAGAATTGATATTCCAACTTTTACCTCTTCGACTGGTGGCGCGGACATCGATACGCGAATCGTGTCGCCGATACCTTCGGCAAGCAAAATGCCAAATGCAGTCGAAGATTTAATGGTGGCTTGAAATGCTGGGCCTGCTTCGGTTACACCTAAATGCAATGGGTAATCAGAACGTTCAGCAAGCAAACGATATGCCTTAACCATAGTGATTGGATCGTGATGCTTCACTGAAATTTTAAAGTTTGAGAAGCCATGTTCTTCAAATAGCGATGCCTCCCAGAGCGCGCTCTCTACTAACGCTTCTGGAGTAGCTTTGCCGTATTTTTGTAATAAACGCGGATCAAGTGAGCCAGCATTAACACCAATTCGAATTGGAGTATTTGAATCTAGCGCGGCTTTAGCAACTTCTTTTACTTTGTCATCAAATTGCTTGATATTGCCTGGGTTAACTCGGACTGCTGCACAACCAGCATCAATTGCCGCAAAAATATATTTTGGTTGGAAATGAATATCTGCAATTACTGGAATCTGTGATTTTTTAGCAATCTGTGCCAAGGCATCTGCATCATCTTGAGATGGCACTGCCACGCGCACAATTTCGCATCCAGATGCTGTTAGCTCTGCAATCTGTTGGAGCGTTGAATTCACATCTGCAGTAAGCGTGGTACACATTGATTGCACCGAAACTGGGTAATTGCTACCGACGCCAACTTTTCCAACCATTAGCTGCTTGGTCTTGCGGCGCGGAGCGAGCGTCTTTAGCTCAGGGATTCCCAGATCGACCATGAGCGGTATTCTGCCTTAAAGCGGTGAAACTTTATAAATTAAGGCTTACTGGATTGACGATGTCGGCTATGAGTAAGAGCACGGTAAGCCCAAGTAACAGCGCAAATACCGCAGCGGTTATCGGAGTTAGTCGATTGATATCAATTGGCGCTGGTTTTTCACGACCGCGAATTGCCGCAATTCGATAACGAATCGCATCCGCAATCGCGATTGCCATATGTCCGCCATCTAATGGCAAGAGTGGCAATAAATTGAAAATACCAACAAAGATATTTAATGAGGCGACCATCATTAAGAAGATATAGAGCTGATTTGCAGCGCCTAAATTAGAACTGCTAGTGATTTCGCCAGATGCGCGCGCAACGCCAACAATTCCGACCGGTCCATTTGGATCACGTGGCGCATCGCCAAATGTTTCCCGAACTAATTCTGGAACCATCGCCGGCAAGCGCCAGAGAGATTTCAAACTCTCTTTAACCATGTACCAAGTAATGTTGCCCGAATCTTTAAATGCAGTTAGCACTGGGATTCGATAGGTAGCATCTTTAGCCACAAAACCTATAAAGGAGTAGGTGTATCCCTGAATCGTGCGATCGGTAGGAGTAATTTTTAAATCTATTAATTCATTGCCGCGTTTTACAGTAAAGATAAATTGCTGGCCAGATTTATTCTTAATCGCCTGTAAATCTATAGAAAGATTATTTTGTGTGGTCTCTTTGCCATTGATAGCAACGACTTGATCTCCCGCCTTTAAGCCAGCCTTAACCGCTGGCGAGACTGGATCGGTCGCCGCGCAAGCCGAAGTTGAAGAGACGCATGGCACGACCTGTTGGATAGTAGTTGACATGGAACGAGTACCGACACCGGCCAACATAATTAAAATCATAAGAAAGCCAAGTACAAAGTGATTAAAGGAACCAGCGCCTAATACAAAAAGTTTTTTGCGAGTAGATGCGATTACAAATGCTCTGCCCTCTTCGCCAGCTGGCAAGTGATCGTGAACCGTCATACCTTCGATGCGGCAATAGCCACCGGCAGGAATGGCCTTTACGCCAAATTCAGTCTCTCCGCGCTGCGTTGACCAGATTCTTTTTCCGAATCCTAAGAAGAATTCGGTGACCTTCATTCCGTATCTCTTTGCGAAGAAGTAATGCCCAAATTCATGAACCATTACTGAAAAAAGTAGCGCTGCAACAAATAGCAAAATTCCGACAAGTGCCAATTTAGCCTCCTAGTTGGCGAAATCATTGCTTACAGGTGCGACGTTACGTAGCAATACTCTCACGGCTTCGGTAAACTAGAAAAATGAACGTGCCGCAGCAACGCAAACTTGTTACCGAAATCCCAGGGCCAAAATCTCAGGAAATTATCAAGCGCCGAAGTGAAGCGGTCTCCGCATCTCTTGGCATGGCGCTGCCAGCTGTGATTACCCATGCATCCGGTGGAATTCTGCTGGATGTTGATGGCAATCAGATCATTGATATGGGATCTGGCATTGCGGTGGTAAACGTTGGCAATAGCGCACCAAAGGTTGTTGAACGAGTTCAAAAGCAGGTCGCAGATTTCACTCACACCTGTTTCATGATTGCACCTTATGAAGGTTACATCGAAGTTTGCGAACAACTTAATGCACTTACTCCAGGTAACTTTAAGAAGAAGAGTGCGCTCTTTAATTCCGGTGCCGAAGCTTTAGAAAATGCCGTAAAAATCGCGCGCCACTACACCAAGCGCCAAGCAGTTGTAGTTTTCGAACACGGATATCACGGTCGCACCAATCTAACTATGGCGATGACTGCAAAGAACATGCCATACAAAGAGGGCTTCGGACCATTTACTCCGGAAATTTATCGAATGCCAATGGCCTATCCATATCGCCACGAAGGCAATATCGAACACGCACTTGATGAAGTGCTACATAAGATTGAAAAGGAAATCGGTGGCAAGAATTTAGCTGCGATTTGTATTGAACCTATCCAAGGCGAAGGTGGATTTATCGTGCCACCAAAAGGCTTCCTGCCAGGGCTTGCTAAGTATGCAAAAGAAGTTGGCGCAGTATTTATCGCTGATGAAGTGCAGACTGGTTTTGCGCGCACTGGCCAGATGTTTGCCTGCGAAGATGAAAGCGTCGAACCAGATTTAATCACTACCGCTAAAGGAATCGCTGGTGGATTACCACTTGCAGCGGTTACAGGACGGGCAGAAATTATGGATGAGATTCACCCATCAGGCCTTGGCGGCACTTACGGCGGAAATCCAATCGCCTGTGCTGCAGCGCTAGGTGCAATTGAAACCATTAAGTCTGAAAACTTAGTGCAGCGCGCAAATGACATAGGCAAGATTATGGTTAGCGCACTTACTGAGATGCAGAAAAAGTACCCAGTTATCGGTGAGATTCGTGGCCGTGGCGCTATGGTAGCAATTGAATTAGTACAGCCAGGATCCAAAGAACCTAACGGCGAGGTCTTAGGCAAGGTAGTTAAGTACGCACAAACTAAGGGTGTTCTGTTCTTAACTGCTGGTACTTATGGCAACGTGCTTCGCTTTTTACCACCACTAGTAATTAGTGATGACTTGGTTAAAGAAGCGATGAGCGTGTTAGACGAAGCATTCGCTAACGCCTAATAATTACTTCTTCTTATATCCGGCAGGACACTTTGGATTAACTGCAGTTAACTTCTTGATTGTCTTTCCCTTTAAACAAGTAATCGTGATTTTCTTAGCCAAAGTTGACTTCGCACTCGGTGCAGCAATTACTACCGCAGTCTCTGATGGAGTCGGTGTTGGCGTCGCACTTACTACAGGCGTAGCGATTGGAGTCGGTGTTGGCGTAGGTGCAACCTCAGCAAGCTTTAAAGTTGCGCGCTTTAATGTATAAACACGATTTACTACCATGCCCGGTGCGCCTGATGCATAATAAATTCGCCAAGTATTTTTCTCAATTTCATATCCGGTTGGGTCTAAAGCCGATTCGGTAGGACTTGAAATTGAATTCTCATTTACTTTCCAAGTTAAACCATCAGCAGAAGTTGCCATATAAAGTTTCTGAGTTCCGCCACCAGGACCAGTAGACACAATCATTACCCAATCACCATCTACTGCACGCAAGACTTCTGTATCTACATAACCACCAGTTAATCGAAAACCCGCATCGCGTTTAAAAGATGTGGCTGTGGCATCTGTAGATGTGGCACTAATAACTGCTTCAGGTAAACCTGGTTTACCAGTTGCTAGATCTTTAAAAACCCAATAGACACGGACTTTGCCATCAGGCAGCACTACTGCATCTGGTACTCCCCACGCACCTTCGTTCTGGCTAACTGTCGCACCATCTACATCTAATGCGGAAACACTTCCATGAGAAAGTCCATCTGCACCCAAAGTCGCATATTTAATTACTTTGCCACTAGGACCCATCTCTACGAAGAAGACTTTTCTAGTGCCGTTGTTCAAAGTAACAATCGTGGCATCAGAACCAAATCGAGAGGTAATTGATTTACGAGTGCAACTAGCATCATTGCAATCCATCACCATAATGGGATCAGGTAAGGCGGATTCACTTGCAAAATAAATTCGGTCAGCTCCACTGCTTAATTTTTCAGCGTAAGGGCTAACTCCTTGGAGATTTAAATTCACATTATCTTGCGTTAGGGTCCACTCCTGCGCTCCATATGAATTAAGCGAAACTAGCGCAGTTGAAAGCAGTGCAGTGATTGCGACGAATATCTTCCTCATAGTTGAGAAGTCTTCCCTAAGATTAGATCAATAGCAATTACATTAGCGATCAAGCAGATTACGAGTTGGACTGTAAGTTCCACCCTTTTTGCGTAGCGCAATTGCGCTTAACGCTTCCAGCACAACTCGATTAGCAAGAATTGCAGTGATATCTGCGCTATCAAAAGGTGGCGCTACTTCCACAATATCTACGCCAACCACTGGAAGCTCTAAACAAATACGACGAACTGCTTCTAGTAATTCACGCGATGTCATTCCCCCGGGTTCTGGAGTTCCGGTACCTGGCGCCATGCCTGGATCAACCACATCGATATCTACAGATAAGAACACTCCATCGCAGCCATCAGTAAGTGTTGCAAAAGATTCATCTAATACTGCTTTCAATCCGCGGTGATGAATCTCGGTCATCTCATATGAACGCATTCCTTGATCGCGCATCCAATTAAGAGTCGCATCATCTGGCCAGTAACCGCGTAAACCTAATTGTAAGAAGCGATCACCACGCACATGACCATTCTCAATTAAACGGCGCATCGGTGTTCCGTGACCTACAAGTGCGCCCCATTGATCGGTACCGGTGTCTGCGTGTGCATCAAAGTGAACCATTGAGATTTTGCCTTTACCGCGGTGATTAGCAATACCAGCGACATCTGCAGATGCAATTGAATGATCTCCACCTAGAATTACTGCAATTGCTCCGGCGCGAGAAATCTTTTCAGTTGCCTCTGCAAGTAAAGCCAATGAGCTTTCTAGATTGCCACCATTCATAATTAAATCGCCCGCATCGACAACTTTCATATCTTTCAAACCATCGGTGCGTAGCGCTAAATGTGGGCGCTCTCCATCATGAGGTAAGTAATCCCCCATGCGAATTGCCTGCGGACCAAACTTGGCACCACTTCTATGTGAAGTTCCAGAATCAATCGGCGCACCAACAATTACGA
>JBJTCN010000031.1:0-3628 GCA_046091905.1 Candidatus Nanopelagicaceae bacterium | reverse complement strand
TACAAAACTGATGCCTTGATTTTTCTTGGATCCTTTGTAGCACAAGTAATTATGGTTTATGAAAAGTATGAGAATTGGCCACTTTGGTTTGCTGTTGATCTTTTAGCAACTGTTGAATATGCAGTTTTAAATTACTGGTTTACGGCGCTGCTTTATTTAGCATTTACTGGGATCGCTTTAGTTGGTTGGGTTAGATGGCTTCGAATCCACAAATCATCCTTATAGATGGTCCCGCTGGGGCTGGCAAAACCACGCTCGCTCTAGAATTACAGAGCGAACTCAATTGCGAAATAGTTCATCTTGACTATGTCTATGATGGTTGGGAGAACGCGCTCTCATCATCACTTACAGAGGTATTGGTTGATTTAGTTAGTGCTTTCTTAAAAGGAATCGAATTTGAGTTACCTGTATACAACTGGGAAGCAATGAGCTTTGATTCCGTGCGCATCATTAAACCTGCGCCAGCCTTGATAATTGAAGGGGTAGGCGCTGGGCAAAGTGCAATTCGAGGTACTGCCAGCGCGCTTTATTGGCTAGATATCGATTATGAGACTGGATTAGAGCGAGTCTTGCAACGTGATGGGGTACAAATTGAAAGCCAGATGCGCGCCTTCAAAGTAAGTGAAGCGACGCACTTTGAGGTAGAACGCACCCGTGATTTCGCCGATTTCATAATCACTACCGCCTAAAATCCACCCCGTGAGTGATCTAAGCGGCCAACTAATCGATAACCGCTACGAACTCATTCGAATTCTCGCCAATGGCGGCATGGGCACTATCTACGAAGGTATGGATACCCGCTTAGATAGAAAAGTTGCGGTAAAAATTATGCATCCGCATCTAGCCCAAGATGAGGAATTCATAACTCGCTTCATCCGAGAGGCAAAGGCAGCGGCATCTCTATCGCATCCAAATATCGTCAATGTGATGGATCAAGGCTGGAATCAGTCTGGTATTCCTGCGGTCTTTCTAGTCATGGAGTTGGTCGAAGGTCAGACACTTCGCGAATTAATTGCCACTAAAGGAAAATTTTCGGTTACTGAAACTATTAAATATTTAGCTCCAGTTGTCAGCGCGCTAGCCGCAGCACATCAAATCGGAATTGTTCATCGAGATATCAAACCTGAAAATATTTTAATCTCTCATGATGGCCGAATTAAAATTGCAGATTTTGGATTAGCGCGCGGAAGTAATTTAGGTCAGACCATGACCGCCGAAGCCAGCGTAATTTTAGGAAGTGTCTCTTACCTATCCCCCGAACAAGTTCAGCGCGGAATTTCAGATTCCCGAAGTGACATTTACTCGGTTGGAGTTATGGCATTTGAAATGTTGACTGGGAAACGCCCACATGTAAGTGAATCACCTCTGCAAATTGCCTATCTACATGTAAATGAAGATATTCCAAAGGTGAGCAGTAAAGGGATAAAGATTCCCAAAGAGCTTGATGAATTGATTTATGCAGCTACCAGCAGAAATCCAGATGACCGCCCCAAAGATGCCTCAGTGTTCTCAAATAATTTAAGAAATATTCAGATTAAAATTGATCCAACTAAACAACAGATGAGTCTGGAGTTAGATTTACCAGTTCGCAAAGAGGTTCCAAAGAGCGCACCGAAAAAAGTTGAAGTAGTTGAGGAAGAGACCAAAGAAATTACCAAACCAACCAAACGTGAAAAGGGACGACGGGAGCGTAAATCACGTAAGGGATTTGGCAAGGTCGCGATAATTCTGGCGATTGCCGTCGGCTTTGGTGGCTGGTGGACGATTATTGGTCCAGGCTCGAAAGTAACTGTGCCCTCACTTATTGGTGGGAACTTAAATGATGCCGCAACCTTACTAAAGCCAATTGGTCTAACTAGCGAAATAGCCAGCCAAGAATTTAGTGAAGATATTGCTAAAGGTGTGATCATCTCAACTGATCCAGCTGGTGGTGAGAAAATCAAAGAAGGTGGCATTGTTCAAATTACCCTTTCAAAGGGGCCAGAGAGATATTCAATTCCAAGCGTCGCGCAATTAACTTTTGAGGCAGCGACCAAGTTACTTTCAACTATTCCAATTGCAGATCCAGTTGTGCAAGAGGTATTCAACGAAAAGTTCCCTAAAGGCTTTGCAATAGGTACCGAGCCTGCCGCCGGTTCCAAAGTAAAGCGTGGCGCCGGTATCAAATTAATTATCTCTAAAGGCATAGAACAAATTGCGCTAATCGATTATGTAAATCAACCGAAAGATAGCGCTGTCAAAAGCCTTACAGACGCAGGCTTTAAAGTTGTTTTGAAGACTACATACAGCGACAAAGTTCCGCCCGGTGCGGTTGCATCTCAAGTTCCTGCAGAAGCCAAGGATTATCCAAAGGGTACCTCGGTTACTTTAAATATTTCAATTGGATCGGCTTTTGTATCCGTTCCAAATGTTTTTTCAAAAACCGAAAAAGAAGCAACTGCAATATTAAAAGCTGTTGGGTTAACTCCAGTTGTAAAACCTATGGGTAAAGCGAAAATTAAGCATGTTACGGCGATGACGCCAATGCATGGAACTAAAGTGAAGCGTGGCAGCAAGGTCACTATCACTGTAGGGTAAGGGAATGCCTAAACTCCCACGTATCGGCGCACATACTCCTACATCTGGCGGAATGGCCAAGAGATCACTTGGTTATGCCGAAACTATCAAAGCGGAAGTTATCCAAGTATTTGCCTCAAACCCTCGTGGCTGGGCGATGCCTGAACCCAATCCGACAGCTGATGAAGAGTTTCGCACCAAAGCAGCAGCGATGGATATCACCACTTATGTGCATGCGCCATTTCTAATTAACTTAGGTTCACCCACAGAAGGCACCTACAAGAATTCATTAAATTCCACTGCGTACTCATTGCGTCGTGGTAAAGATATCGGAGCTTTAGGCGTAGTAATTCATACCGGTTCGGCAGTAGATGAAGCGCATGTACCAAATGCTTGGAAGCAGATTCATGAAGGTATGATGCCGATATTAGAGGCGTTAGATACCGACTCTCCTACCTTGCTTCTAGAACCAACAGCCGGGCAGGGACAATCTCTAGTTAAGAAACTAGATGATTTAGAGAATTACTTAAAAGCGTTGGAATATCATCCAAAAGTTGGCATCTGCTTAGACACCTGTCACGTATTTGCAGCCGGGCATGACATTGCCAAAAAAGGCGGCATGACTGCAACTTTAGATTTATTGGTAGAGATCGCGGGAGCAGAACGTTTTCAACTAGTCCATGCAAATGATTCAATGGATGTTTGTGGCGCACTTAAAGATCGCCATCAAAATATTGGTGAAGGACATATTGGAGTTGATCCATTTAAAGAGATGTTTAAACATCCGGCGATCGCAAATGCACCTTTGATTTTGGAGACTCCAGGCGAAGAGCCAGAACATGGTAAAGAGGTTGCACTTTTAAAGAAGTTGCGTGGATGAAGCAAAGATTAGCTTCTTGGCTACTTTTGTTGATTGCCATGTCTTGGGGGCTGGCTTTCGTAACCATGAAGGATGCGCTTGGACGCCAATCTGTAAATAGTTTTCTCTTTTATCGTTTTGCACTTGCAACCATTGCGCTATTAATTGTGCACCCACAAATTCTCAAAAAACTTGATAAAGACATCATTAAAC
>JBJTCN010000030.1:0-2090 GCA_046091905.1 Candidatus Nanopelagicaceae bacterium | reverse complement strand
AGTTTAGAGATACTAATCGAAAAAGGGTGTGCTATGAATAAATTACTTGGAGCTACTACCCAAGAAAACGCTTTATTTGAAAGTTTCATTAAGCGACATAAGGTATTTTTAAACTCCGGATTTAGCAAAATTACTGTCATTGAGAATTCTAAACTTGGGCTAGAAGAATCAATTGTTACTACCTCGCTGACAATAGATAAAATTTCAACAATTGAGAGATCAACATATGCAGGATTTCGCTACGCACTTAATATCCTTCTTAAATCTCTGTTAATGAATGTAGCTGTTACTAATCATACGCATTCTCCAAAATTTGCCCTTAGAGGTGTCATTGAGGGCTTCTATGGAACTCCTTGGAGCCACGAACAAAGGTTGCGCGGGCTAGCTCACTTTTCAGATTTCGGTTTTAACCGTTACCTGCTAGCACCCAAGGATGATCCATGGCATAGATACGACTGGCGCTCATCACTAAGTGAAGATTTTTTGAATCGAGTTTCAGATTTGCTCTTGGAGGGTAGTCAGAACGGGATTACTGTTGCAGTTGCAATTTCGCCAGGTCTGACAGTTGAATACTCAGATGTTAACGATGTAGAAGCGATAATGGTGCGCTTCAAGCAACTCCACAGTATTGGCGTACGCGAATTTGGACTTTTTTTCGATGACATTCCAGCGCGTTTACAAAGCAAGAATGATGCTGAGCAATTTGATACCATCATGCAGGCGCATAGTTATTACTGTAATGCAGTCTGGAGAGAGTTAAAGAGCTTAGATTCTGCGAATACATTAGCGGTTTGTCCTTTGCAGTATCACGGTAAAGGTACCGAAGAATACATTACCGAATTTGGCAAGGCCCTTGATCCTGACATAGCTTTAATTTGGACGGGACGCGAGATTTGCTCTGAGTATCTTGATGTCTCTGATGCCAAAGTCTTTAAAGCCAACACTAATCACATTCCATTGTATTGGGACAATTATCCTGTCAATGACGTTGCCATGTTGCACGAGTTACATGTTGGGCCAATCGAAGGACGGGAAAAAGGTTTAGAGAATTATTCACTTGGATACTTTGCCAACCCAATGGATCGTTTTGAACTTTCACTCATCTCTTTAAGTACTATCGGTGATTATCTGTGGGATACGCAAGGCTATGAGCCACAGGTTGCCTGGGAATATTCGCTTACTCTTTTAGTCGATGATCCCAGCGATCGTGTTGCAGTCCGTAATCTCCTGCGGGCATGCTTTGAATCTTGCCTGCGAGTAAATCCAGCTCCAGATTTTAGTGCAATTTTAGAGGAGGCCTCCTTTTCCTGGAAAACTGGAAAACCTGTTCAAGCAGGAAAACTGATTGAGGCCCATGGCAACCAGATGCTCGGTGATGTTGCAACAATGAAATCAGCAAAATTCTCTAAACCACACTGGCGCGAAGAATTCTTGAAATGGCTAACAAAGTATGAGGCAGTTGGAATAGCACTTCTAGAGATAGCCCGGATTTTAAGTAGTTGCGGTACCTCCAAAAATTCAAATCTAAGTGGAACAAAGGCTGATCTAGATAAAATCAATTCAATTCGAGCACTCCTGAATTCAGATCCAACTCGTTTATTTGGCAGTGGCCTTGATATGACATTGGCTGAATTAGCTGATGAGATTCGCTGGTCACTAACCGCTTAGCGCCTCTTTCCACTCCTCACTTAAATACTTCCACTCACCTTCAATCATGGTCGCACAAACCTCAGATTCTGTGTTCAATAGTACTAAGTCAGCCAATTTCCCAATTTCAATCGAACCAATATCTGATTCCCTACCCAAAATCTTTGCCGCATTTAGAGACGATAGTTTGCTTAATTCTGGCTGACTTAGCCGAGCAAACTTAGCTGCATTTTGATAAACCATATTCATAGTAAGCGCACTTCCAGCAAGAGTATCTGTGCCCGCAAGCACAATCTTTCCACCTATCTTTGTTACCGCTCTATCTGATTTAGCACCATACTCTCCATCTGAAAGCCCTGCCAAAAATCCGGCATCGGTTACTAGATTAATTCGATCAATACCTTTACATTTCAATGTAATTCTAAATATGGCCTCATGAATAT
>JBJTCN010000029.1:0-10140 GCA_046091905.1 Candidatus Nanopelagicaceae bacterium | reverse complement strand
CATCTGGTTAGTGGTATCGATTGTTGCGCTAGCAGGTGTTTCCAAATTTGGTTATGAGTATTTCTACTTTGATCAGAGTGAATTAGCGGATAGCTATAAAAACCCACCGGCAACTATTTTGGTGCTGCCAGATGCACCAGCTGATTCAATTAGCGCAATCAAAGTAACGCCAGAAGGTGTGCAGCAGGCGCTGCTGGATTTAGGAATTCCGGCGGGCAAAGTTGATGGTAAATGGGGCCAGCGCACCAGACAGGGATTTTGTATCTGGCGTGAATTAACTGAACGCGATGCTAACCGTGACTACCCGATTGAATTTGAACAGCGCGAGATCATGTTTCTGGCTGCAACAAATGCGAATTTTAATTTAAGTGAAGATTATGTAAAAGGTTTAAATGTAAATAAAACTTGTCAGAGCGTGATTTGGATCATGGACGATGCCCGTAAAGACTATGAAATTTCAATTGTATCTACCGGTACAGCTGTGACTCCAACCGAAGTCGGTAACTTTAAAGTTGGCTGGAAGGTTAATCGCTGGTATGAATCAATCTCAATTCCCGATGGCTGGATGTATCGCCCAATGTTCTTTAATAAAGGACAGGCTATCCACGGAGTTGAAAGCGATAACTATGTCTGGTGGTATCCGGCATCGCATGGATGTGTACGTATGCTGGGCGCATTCGTAGATAAATTATGGGCATCAGGTTTTGGCGTTGGCGATTCTGTGCGCGTCTACGGAGACTTCAATCCTGTCACCAACGATCCCCAGCAATAAATCTGTAGGCCTCCTCCACAATATGTCTGTACAGACATATCCAATTTATGCCTGTACAGGTATATTTTTCGTATGGCACACGACCCAGTCCCGCTTCTACTTATCAATGCGCGCAAAACATCGCTGCTTACTCAGAAACAAGTTGCCGAACGCGCAGGTACCAATCAAGCGGCGGTCGCTAAATATGAAGCAGGTACCAAAACTCCATCAGTGGACACACTTATCCGCCTGCTCAAAGCAAATGGCTTTGATCTAGTTCTGGACGTTAAGAAAACAAAGAAAATCTACAAGCGAAGCGATCTCTATAAGCGAGTCCAGGTGCACCGAGGAGAGATTAGAAACCTGCTGCATTCAGCTGGCGCAACCAATATTCGAATCTTCGGATCCGTGGCGCGCGGAGATGATGACGATATGAGCGATTTGGATATTTTGGTGCAGAGAGTTGATGGCGCAAATGTGCTGGATATTTACAAATGCCATCATGCAATAAAGAGGATGGTCGGTGTTCGAGTTGATATCGGAATTGAGCACCTGTTGATAAGTGAGGTCAGAAAGTCGGCGTTGCGTGATGCAATTCCGCTATGAATCCCCGCCCAGACTTAATCAGAATTGAAGACATTTTAAACGCGATCACAAAGATTGATTCATTTAAAGATTCCTTTTATATGTATGAAAGAGATGAGTACTTAAAAACTGTCTTCTATGATGCGATTCTCTATAACTTAGTGATAATTGGCGAAGCAGTCAATAATATGACCGCAGCAACTAAAGCAAATATTCCCTTTACTAGATGGAGCAATGTAATTAGTTTACGAAATCATCTTGTCCATAAATATGGTTCAGTTGATCGGGATCTGATTTTGACGCTACTTAATGATGGGCTAACAGAACTTAAATTAGCTCTGGAGACCAAATAAGCTGGCCCTTCCCGGTTAGTAGTAAGAAGATATTTCGCAGCTGGATGTAGATCATCGCGCGTCAGGAAGTGACATCTTTATGCGCGAAGCGATTAATAGCTAGCGCGTATAACGCAATCCCCCAGATCAGGCAGTAGCTGCCGCCTCTGATCATGATGCTCCAATCAATTGAATTAGAGAGCGCATCAAACCAAGAGAATGCATAGTGCACCGGTAGCCATTCGCGAATTCGGCCGAGCGCAGAGATGGCATCCAGAATATTAAGCAGAATCGAAATACCGACCGCCACGCCCACCGCACCTAGTGGTGCATCGGTGCGTACACTTAAGTAGAAAGCCAGGCCCGCCACAAAGAGCAATGAAATTGCTAGGTAGGCAGTAATAATTGCAATGCGGGTTAGCGCAACGGAAATTTCAAAGGTGGCGCCAAGTGGTGTTTGTAACGGTGCATTACCAAAGGCAATTAAGCCCACAATAGTTGATGAAAGTGGCATCAACAAAATCGCAATCAGGGAAAGCGTCAAGCTAACTTTAATCTTCTGAATTAGTAATCTAGTGCGCGGCACCGGCGCAGCAAGTAGATATCTTAGAGTTGACCAAGAAGCTTCGCTAGCTACGGTATCGCCATTAAAGAGTGCAATCACAGTGACCAATAAAAATGGCGTGGCAAAATAAAGCATCGTAACCGTAAAATTTGCCGCGCCGACAGTAGCTAAACCAATTAAATCTGCAGTGCCAGAACCTAAACGAGTCGGCCCGCCGCTATTTCCAGATGGGCCAAACTTAACTGCGATCGCCACCAAAATTGGCAGCGAGAGCACAAAGCCATAAGCAAATGCGGTGCGCTTACGCTTTAATTGGCGATATAGCTCAACGGAAAATGGCAGAGTTTTGGATGCTTGATAACTCATGGCTGCACCTTTCCAATCACTAAATCATCTCCAATTAACTCTAAGAAGATCTCTTCCAGAGTTCTGGCTTTGCGATTCTTAGTCAAAATCTTCTTCATTGGTCCAAATGCAATTAACTTGCCGCGATGCATCAAAACTACATGGCTACAGGTCTGCTGCACCTCTGCAAGTAAATGTGAAGAGATGATGACGGTGCGCCCAGTCTTGGCATAATCCTTGAGTACTTGGCGCATCTCTGCGATCTGTTGTGGATCTAAACCATTTGTCGGTTCATCTAAAACCAATAGATCTGGCATACCTAACATAGCTTGGGCGATTGCCAAACGCTGGCGCATACCTTGGCTGTAAGAGCGCACCTTCTTATCTAGCGCGGTTCCTAACTTAGTAATCGCAACTACTTCGGCTAGATGGTTATCGCCATCGCGACCAATAGATTTCCAGTAGAGATCTAAATTTTCGCGGCCAGAAAGATGCGGCAAAAAGCCAGGGCCTTCTACAAAGCTACCTAAATTAGCTAGCGCAGGTGAGCCTGGATATATGGCGCGACCATTTAAATAGATAGCACCTTCAGTTGGGAAAATTAGCCCCATCAACATACGTAGCGTGGTGGTTTTGCCGGCGCCATTTGGGCCAAGCAGACCAACAACTTGTCCGCCTTCGACTTTAAATGAGAGCTCAGAAACAGCTTTGTACCCATCTTTATAAACTTTTGAAAGCTCAGAAACTTCAACTAGCGCGCCATCTGCTTTTGTCGTCAAGGTTCGCTTTGGTCGTCGCATACGTACAAAAATGATGGCAATAAGTAAGGTAATGAATACTGCGATCGGCCAAACAAATAACGCGCTGGAATTTTTAGCAGAGGTTCCGGTTACCGATTGATATTGCAGTGGTGAAATTACAGCTACTGAATAGAAGCGCGAAGTCTTCGGTAGTTCATAACCTTGATCAGTGCTTGAAATTCCTACGGCAATGGAATCGCCTACGGCTGCATCAAGAACCACGCTCGGTAAGCGCACCTCTACATCTACGCCGCTTGCTGGAATGTTAGTTAATCTAACTGGCGCCACAATTCCATTTGGTTGATTGATAGCGCCGCTCTTGCTTTTTACAACTAATGAGAAGAATAAAGTGGCATCACCAGTGGTGCTAGTAATGCGCACCTTAACCTTTGAATTGCCAACAATAGTTAGAGGTTTAGATAGTGGTGCGCTCTCTAAAAATGCGCTCTGCCCCGGCAAGAATGCCGGGCTAAATCCTGAGATTCCAGACACGACTCGGGTTGCCAAACTTCCGGCTGAACCAATTCCAGGTAGCGATGAAATCGCAGTTGGAATACCGCCAATTGGATAGGACATTGCAGTAACTGGTGAAATTAATGGCAAAGCCACGAATGGTGTTTCGCTAGGTAATTTGCTACTTTCGAAGGTCCGCGGAATTACCGTGGAATCTTGTAGCGAAATTGAGCCATTGGTGTTGGTGTATTGAAATCTTGGAAAATCAATTGACTCACGCTTCAAATATTTATTAAACCATTTTAGATATTGCGCCATTAAATACTTAGATTCATCAACGCCGCCATCATGGCCACCGGCATGCCAGATCATGGCTAACGAAAGTTTTGGGTTAGCTTCTTCAATTGCAGCTGCAGTGGCGGCGCTATCAGATAGCGGAAAGAGTGAATCAGCTTCGCCTTGGGTAATTAAAGTTGGTGCCGCAATTTTATTTAAATAATTTACCGGAGATACCTCGGCTAACATTTTGCGCTCTGCCACATTAGGTAAGCCATAAAGTGCGGCGTTCTTATAAGAATCGCACCATTTAGCCTCGAAAGAACCGCATTCGCCTAAGAATGCATTTTGAAATGAGGCAGCGGTAAAGAATGAACCAGCCCAAACTTTCTTAAATGGACCCGGTTCTTTTGAACCAATCACACTCTGCGGAAAGAGCGCGTTTTCTAAATTATTCCAAGTGATATCTGCGATTACCGCATCAATCCGTGAATCTTGGCTAGCAGTAAGTAGCGCATTGGCTCCACCATATGAACTTCCCATAATTCCAACTACTGGATCACCAGTGTTATTTTTTACTCGCGAATCTTTCGCTAGATAATCAATCAGCGCTTTGCTATCTGCAACTTCTCCGTTTATTGAATTCATCGAAATCAATCCAGTGGACTTGCCAAAACCTCGAGCTGACCAAGTTAGTACTACATAGCCTTTTGCAACTAATTCGCGAGCTTGCTCGGTAACGGAATTTTTACTTCCGCCAAATCCATGCGCAATCATTACCGCCGGTGCCGGAACCTTACTTGGCAGGTAGAGCGTGGTATCAATGGCTACGTTCTGGCCGGTGTTTATGATCTTTTCAATCTTGGTTTCGGCAGCAGCATATGCGCTGTTAGATATGAGTAAAACTTGCATCGCCAAAGTTAGAAAAAGTGCGCTCCGTCTCAAATGCGGCTTTAAGTACATAATGTGCTAACCATACCCAAGTGCTTGCTTTAAGGAAATTTCGCTATCCTTATTACATGCGTCAATTGATGAAGTTAAAGGTCTTTATGGCTTTTCTTTTGATTTCACTATGTGGTTCTTTATTGCCAGCAACTGCTGCTGCAAAGAACGTTACCAAGACCTACTCAGTGAAGATGAGCAAAGCACATCTGCCAGTGGCACCTAAGAACGGCACCGATGATTATCGCTGTTTCTTACTTGATCCAAAGGTGTCAGAAGATTCAATTATTCGATCAATTCAATTTATTCCGCAGCGAAAAAATTATGTGCATCACGCGATTATTTTTAGAGTTACCGATGCTAATTTGCAGGAGGCAATTGCGTTAGATAAATCAGGTGTGGGCTGGCCATGTTTTGGCGGTTCCGGACTTGGCGGCATGCTCTCCTCCTTTGTAACTTCACCTTGGATTAGCTCTTGGGCGCCAGGTCGCGGTATCGATGTATCTCCTGCTGGTTATGGAATTCCATTTAAAAAAGGTGAGCGCTTTGTGCTCCAGGTACATTACAACTTGCTCGCTGCGGACGATGGAAAAGTAGAGACTGATCAATCACGGATCATTATGAAAACGGTACCTGCAAATGGTTCCACGGTAAAACAATTACATGTAGAGCTATTTCCAGCTCCAGTAGAACTTGCTTGCCCTTCAGGAGTTACTGGTCCACTATGTGATCGTAAATTATCTTTAATTGATTTAGCTGGAAGAACTAATAATGCCAGCGCGCTAGAGGCCACCGGAATTGCCGCGCTCTGCGGACAGAATCCATTTAAGCCAGTTGCATCTACAACTTCGACTTGCGACAAGGTCATGAACAGTAAATTCACCGTAATTGCCGCCGCACCACATATGCACTTACTGGGTAGATCAATGAAGTTAATTTTAAATCCGGGCAAAGCTAATGAAACAATCTTGATGAATGTGCCAAATTACAATTTTGATGATCAATCTGCGATTGTTTTGAAAAAACCAGTACCGGTAAATCCTGGTGACACTATTAGAGTTGAGTGCACCTTTGATTCAACACTGCGCCAAAAGCTACCTGCGCTAAAGAACTTAACTCCTAGATATGTAACTTGGGGCGAAGGTTCTTCAGATGAGATGTGTTTAGGCGTGATTGCAGCTACAAAGAGCTAGGTGGTTCTGGGGTTTCAGGGATTGATTCTTTAAACATCAAATAGATGCTGTAGAACGGCACCAGAATCCACCAACCTGATTTACCCACATCATGGCTGCGGCGAATTTCAACTGCAATCAGCGGCACAATCATTGCACCCATAATTATGGCGTTAATGGTGGTGCCATTTGGATTGGCTAAATTTATAAAGAGATCTACCAAAATATAGAAGAGCAGAAAAGATAAATACTGCTTGCGATTGCTACGCCCCTTAAAATCGGTAAAGCGTCGCAAGGCATCATTAATAGCTTCGATCATGCTCATTAATATTTCCTTAATTCATCCTAAAAAAGCGTGCGCGGTAGCATCGCTTCAACCTGCAGCTTGATGCTCTCAGGTGAAAGTGGTGCAAGGGCTTGTCCGACTAACCAAATGAATGCCATCCCTGACCTTTCGCCTAATCGGTGATTTAACACCTCTCCTACTTGGCGCCAGATCGGCCCGGCGACTTCGTCGTAATTAGGCATAAAGATAGTTGGCAGTAGATCGCGATCATTTTCGCGGATCGCTTTTAAAACTTCGCTCTGCGAAATCACATTGGCAAAATTAATCAGAAAATCGGCTGGAGTGCCCAGATAACTAAGCGCGCCTTCAACTTCATATTGCGCCAGCGCGACCCCAATTGCCTCTTTGTCGCGGAAGTGGTTGTACAAAGTCGCGCGAGAGACTTCGGCTTCGCTAGCTAAATCAATCACATTCATCGCGCGAAAACCTTGCTGCGCAATTAATTTTTTAGCGGCAACAATAATTGATTCGTGTACTGCGCGATAAGTTGAATGTTGACGTGCGTAGATTTCTTCGGACATAACGAAAATTAAGCGGCGTCTGAAGTGATAACTGTGAGGCTGGTCTTTTCTTGCTTAGCAATTTGGGAAGTTACGTCGCTAAGTAACGTTGAGAGCTGAATATTTAAAGCAGTGCAGATTGCAGAGAGCAGTTCAGATGAAGCTTCCTTCTGTCCGCGCTCAACTTCGGAAAGGTAACCAAGTGAGACGCGCGCATCGCGAGCTACATCGCGCAGGGTACGACTTTGCGCAACGCGAACCGCGCGAAGTTCTTTACCTACTGCATCGCGTAATAGCATCATCGTTCCTTTCTTAACTCTTACAGCGTTCGAAACTTAAGTATACGGGCAAAGGTTCCGATGGCGGTGGAGATTGTGCCGTTACGGACCTGTTCGCGCCCACCTTCTAGGTTTAATTGCAGGGCCTGATTTATCGGGCCACGAATTGAGATCCAGACCGAACCCGGCGCATGGCCTTCAAGCGGATCTGGGCCGGCTGCCCCAGTAGTTGAAATGGCCCAGGTAGTTCCAAAAACTTTTCTGGCGCCCTCCGCCATCGCATCTGCAACTTCTTCAGAAACCACAGTGAATTCAGAGATAATTTTTGGATCAACATCCAACATCGTGGATTTAATTTCATTTCGATAAGCGGTAATTCCACCCACAAAGACTGCAGAACTTCCAGATGCGCTAGTTAACATATTTGCAAGTCCACCGGCAGTCAAACTCTCGGCAACTGAAATTGTTTCACCGCGTTCATTTAAATATGTGATTATCTGTTCGACTTGTTGTTTGGTGGTGGACATTTACTTTGCCGCACTTTCTAAAATTTCTTTTGCTAAACGCTCAGCCTCTTCGGCAGAGATGGCTACCACTGCCCGTTGCGCTGCAGCTTGGCACGTTACTAAATCAACTGTAGATAAGAAGCCACGCACTTCACTGATTGCAGAAGGCGCCATCGATAAGGAATTCACGCCAAGCCCTAGCAACACTGCTGCAAGATGTGGATTAGCTGCCGCTTCACCACATACGCCAATTGGTTTAATTAAATTGCTAGCTGCGCCAGCTGCAATTTGAATTGTGCGTAATACCGCAGGATGCCAAGTGCTAGTCATATCTGAAAGGCGCGAATCCAAACGATCAGATGCCATTACATATTGAGTTAAATCATTGGTGCCAAAGGAACCAAAATCAACTTCTGCTAAAACTTTATCGGCATGTAGCGCGGCCGCAGGAGTTTCCACCATTACCCCAACTTGTTTGATGCCAAAACTACGGGCACGCTTTGCAAAATCTGCGGCTTCTGCAGGGGTATTAATCATTGGTGCCATTACCCAAAGTTCGATTTCCATATTTTTGGCGGCTTCGGATATTGCTTGTAATTGACGCGTTAAGACGCCATCGCTGGTACGTGTTAAACGCCAACCGCGCACACCAAGTGCTGGATTCTCTTCATGAATTGCATTGATATACGGAACCGGTTTATCGCTTCCAGCATCAAGCGTGCGCACCACTACCCTTTTGCCAACCATAGGTGTAAATACAGTGCGATACATCTGTATCTGTTCTTCCACCGTAGGTTCAGTGATTGAATCTAGGAATAAGAGTTCGGTACGAAATAAACCGATTCCTTCGGCGCCAGCGGTGACGGCAGCCACTGATCCATCGCCATCACCACAGTTGCCCAGTAATTTAACTGGAGTGCCATCTGCTAAACGGCCAGGACCAGTAACACTTGCCGCACGTGCTCGTAGCGCATCTTCTTTGATTTGGCGTTCATAAATTGTGGCTTCATCAGGTGAAGTAATAACTTCTCCGGCGCGACCATCTGCTAAAACATTTACGCCATCTGCAAGTGACATTACTCCGGCACAACCAACGATGGCGGGAATCCCAAGGCCACGGGCCACGATTGCAGTATGTGAAGTAGGTCCACCTTTTTCTACCACTAATGCCAGCGCGAATTTTAAATTTAGCTCAGCAGTATCTGCAGGAGTTAAATCTTCGGCGACAATAATGGTTGGTGCTGTTAAAACTAAACCTTCAGATTCGGTGCCTGATAACTTTGCTAGTAAGCGATTGCAAATTTCATCTAAATCGGCGGCGCGTTCGGCAAAATATCCACCAATTGCAAGTAACGCCTCTTTAAATCCTGCAAAAGCTGCAACTACATCTTCGCGCACATTTGGGTATTTAATATCTTGATCTAAGCGCGCACCGATTGCTTCAACTAAAGCTGGATCTTGCGCAATCATGGCTTGGGCTGAGAGCACCTCTTTGGCAACATCTAATTCGATATGTGCAGCTGCGCGTTCTAGATCTTCGCCAACTTTAATTAAGGCATCAAAAATTTCTCTGGGGGTCGCCGCAATGGCATCATTTGAAATTTCATTGATTACTTTACGAACAGGTCCAGTCGCAACTCCTGGCGAAACACCAATTCCTTTTAGACCGTTCATTATTACCCAATTCTATTTAGCGGCTTTAAGTTGCACAAAGGGTAAACAAACTGATAGTTATGATTATTTGGCCTGGTTTCAGATTATTTTCAGTCGTAAATCGCAGTCACTCCGTGGTTGCTTCGCGGTAATGCAGCCAAGCGCGGACATACCAGTATCCCGTGATGTAAGTCAGCGCTACCGCCACATAGAGCCAGCCGAATTTAAACCAATCGAGCCAGGCCGGAAGCGGCAGGATAAACCAACCCACTCCCAAGTTCTGGCTAAGAGTTTTAAACTTCCCACCGCGGTTGGCGCTGATTACTCCACCGCTAATTACTAGGGAGCGAAATACAGTAATTCCAATTTCACGGAAGAGAATTGCAACTGTGACCCACCAAGGAAATCGATCTTGTAGTGAGAGTGGAATCATCACCGATGCCAACATCAATTTATCTGCAACTGGATCTAAAAACTTACCCATCTCAGTTATTTGGCCACTACTGCGCGCCAATCTGCCATCAACTACATCGCTCATGGCAATCGCAAAGAAAATTAACCAACTTATTAATTGCCATATGGTTCCCTCTTGATAGAGTGACCAAATCGCAGGTGGCAGCGCAATTATTCGCGCGA
>JBJTCN010000028.1:0-47550 GCA_046091905.1 Candidatus Nanopelagicaceae bacterium | reverse complement strand
TTCTTTGCCTTTCGGTGCACGATCTTGGTTGCGCTCCAATTTGGAGCAGCCGCAATAGTAGAGGTTTGACTCAAGCCAGCGGTATTCGCCGCATCTTGAATATCGCTTGGGTGCACATGGCCATCGCGACCAACTTTTGGTGTGAGTACCCAGATTGGTCCGGAATCAGAGAGAAAGGTAAGTGCATCTACTAATTCATCTGCAAGATCGCCATCGTCTTCTCTGAACCAAATTAAAACTGCATCGACAACTTCATTGGCTTCATTCTCAATTAATGACTCGCCAGTAATTTCAATTAACTGCTTGCGAAAATCCTCGTCGCAGTCAGAACCATGTCCGACTTCGAGAATTACTTGACCTTTCTCAAAACCCATCCGCGATGGCATGGGAGAAGTCCACAGGAGAAGTCGGCTGTGGCGCAAGTCAAATGAAAAAAAACTTCTGAATACTTGAGATTAGGCGCAGAGAATTAGCGTTTTGGAGCCTCTCGCGGAAAGATATGCCTATGAGCGAAACCTTTGAGGCGCCAGAGCAATACATCGAAAATCTAGTTGATACCGACCCTAGCGAAACTAATGAGTGGCTCCAATCCCTAGATGCTGCTCTACAACATGCGGGACCGGTTCGTGCAAAGTACTTATTAAATAGTCTGCTCAAGCACGCACATGAGAAGAATGTGCCGATTAGCTCGATTCGAAATACTGATTACATCAACACTATTTCGCCAGAACGCGAACCTGCATTCCCAGGCGATGAAGATATTGAACGTCGCATTCGCGCTGCAATTCGTTGGAACGCAGCAATGTTGGTTCATCGTGCGCAGCGCCCAGGCGTTGGTGTTGGCGGACATATCTCTACCTATGCCTCTTCAGCAGCTCTATACGAAGTCGGTTTTAATCATTTCTTCCGCGGAATTGATCACCCAGGAGGCGGAGATCAGATCTTCTTCCAAGGACATGCCAGCCCTGGAATGTACGCGCGTGCATTTGTTGAAGGACGTTTTAGTGAAGATCAATTAGATGGATTCCGTCAAGAACTTTCACATGAAGGCGGCGGATTATCTTCATATCCACATCCACGTTTGATGCCGGAGTTCTGGCAATTCCCCACTGTTTCAATGGGACTTGGACCAATAAATGCTATTTATCAAGCACGCTTTAATCGTTACTTACAGAATCGAAAGATTAAAGAGACCAGCCAGCAACATGTCTGGGCCTTTTTAGGTGATGGTGAAACTGATGAAGTGGAATCACTTGGCGCACTTAGCTTGGCGGCACGTGAAGGTTTAGATAATTTAACATTTGTAATTAACTGCAACTTGCAACGACTTGATGGTCCAGTTCGGGGTAACGGCAAGATTATTCAAGAACTTGAATCTATCTTCGGTGGCGCTGGCTGGAATGTAATTAAAGTGGTTTGGGGCCGTGGTTGGGATGAGCTGCTTGCGCAAGATAAAGATGGCGCGCTCGTTCAATTAATGAATAACACTCCGGATGGTGATTACCAGACCTTTAAAACCGAAGATGGAAAGTTTGTTCGCGAGAACTTCTTTGGCCGCGATCCACGCACTGCAGCGATGGTGGCAAATTGGTCTGATGAGAAGATTTGGTCGTTGCAACGCGGTGGTCATGATTACCGCAAGATGTTTGCCGCTTATCAAGCAGCTATGACCCAGAAGAATGGTCGTCCGACAGTTATTTTGGCGAAGACCATTAAGGGTTGGACGCTTGGATCGCACTTTGAAGGCCGCAACGCAACTCACCAGATGAAGAAGATGACACTTGATGACATCAAAGCATTCCGTGACACGCTACGTATTCCAATTCCTGATGAGAAATTAGATAAGTACTTACCTCCTTACTATCGTTTCGAAGAGGAGTCTCCAGAACATAAGTACTTGATGGAGCGGCGTGCCGCACTAGGTGGGTCAATTCCATCAAGGCGTACAAAGTCCAAGCCGTTAACGCTTCCTGGTGATGAAGCTTATGAATCAGTAAAACGTGGTTCTGGTGCACAAGAAGTTGCCACCACGATGGCTTTTGTTCGTTTGCTTAAAGATTTAGTAAAAGATCCAGGTATCGGGCCGAGAATTGTGCCAATTATTCCGGATGAAGCGCGCACTTTTGGTATGGATTCATTGTTCCCCACCATGAAGATTTACAATCCAAATGGCCAAAAATATATTTCTGTTGATCGTGAATTGATGCTCTCTTATAAAGAAGCACCTACCGGCGTCATTCTTCATGAAGGTATCAATGAAGCTGGTTCAACCGCATCTTTTACTGCAGTTGGAACTTCATATTCAACTCATGACGAACCAATGATCCCGATTTATATTTTCTATTCAATGTTTGGTTTCCAGCGCACTGGCGATGCCTTCTGGGCTGCGGCAGATCAAATGACTCGTGGATTTATTTTAGGCGCTACTGCTGGCCGTACTACATTAAATGGCGAAGGCTTACAGCACGAAGATGGTCATTCACAATTACTTGCCGCAACTAACCCAGCGGTAGCTTCTTACGATCCTGCATATGCTTACGAAATTGGACACATTGTTAAAGATGGTTTGCGCCGCATGTATGGCGAAAACAGCGAAAACATTATGTATTACTTAACTGTTTACAACGAGCCATATGCGCAACCTGCTGAGCCTGCAAATGTTGACGTTGATGGAATTCTTAAAGGTATTTATCTTCTTAAAGAAGCTGCGGGACGCAAACGTCGCTCAAATATCCTAGCTTCAGGTGTAGCAGTAAATGCAGCGCTAAAAGCGCAAGAGCTGCTTGCTAAAGATTGGGATGTAAATGCATCAGTTTGGTCAGTGACTTCTTGGAATGAATTACGTCGCGATGGACTTGCAGTAGATCGCCACAACTTATTAAATCCACGCGATAAGCAGAGCGCTTACATCACCAAAAAATTGGCTGATGCAAAGGGATCAGTAGTTGCAGTTAGTGATTACATGCGCGCGGTACAAGATCAAATTCAACCTTGGGTTACACAACCTTTCGTATCTCTAGGCACAGATGGTTTTGGTTTATCAGATACACGTGGTGCGCTTCGTCGTCACTTCAAAGTTGATGCCGAATCAATTGTGGTCGCTACCTTGTCGCAGCTTGCAAAATCAGGAGAGGTAAAAGAATCTCTTGTGCAACAAGCACTAGACAAGTACCGTTTGGCCGATATCAGCGCTGCTGATCCAGGAAATACGGAAGGCTCCGGTTGATCAATCGAATCCCTGCCAGTGATATCTCTCCGACCATCTGGTTCGGTGGTGAGTGTGTTCCTGTTAAGACGATTCCATTTGAAAAATTCAAAGTAGAAGCTACCGTAATCCGCGAAGGCCATGACGCTTTTGGTGCGCAGGCCGTTGTACTAGATACCAAGGGTAATGAAGTTTGTCGTTCGGTAATGCATGAAAGCACACCTGGCACTAATCGCTACGAAACTTGGGTAAATACCAATGGACTCGGCGAATTTACCTTTCATATTGAAACTTACGATCACCCCTTTTTAACTTGGCAACATGATGGTCAAATTAAGATTGCCGCTAATATAGACGCAGAATTAATGTGCGAAATTGGCGCGCTTCTTTTTGAGGAAACTATCGCAGCCGATAAGAATGCAAAGAAATTACTAGAACCTTTATTAAGCAAGCTACGTGATAAAAAATTAGATGCGGCTACTCGTTTTTTATGGGCAACAACACCAGAAGTACGTGAATACTTCTATTTCAACCCACTTAAGAAACTGATCTCTAAATCAGATTCTTATCCGGTTCGCTCAGATCGAGATCGGGCGCTGGTAGGCGCTTGGTATGAATTCTTTCCACGCTCTGAAGGTGGAAACTTTAAAAACGCAATAAAGCGTTTAGCAGGCGTTAAAGACATGGGCTTTGATGTGCTCTATCTGCCGCCGGTGCACCCTATTGGTATGCAATTTCGTAAGGGTCCAAATAACACTTTAACTCCCGGCCCCAATGATCCAGGAGTTCCTTGGGCAATCGGTGGTAAAGAGGGTGGCCACGACGCCATTAATCCGGCGCTTGGAACCATGGCTGACTTTGAAGATTTTGTTAAAGCTGCTGCCAAATTGGATATCGAAATTGCTATGGATTTTGCCCTGCAAGCAAGTCCAGATCATCCATGGGTAACGAGTGCGCCACAGTGGTTTAGCCAGCGCCTTGATGGCTCTATTGCTTATGCGGAAAATCCTCCAAAGAAATATCAAGACATCTATCCAATTAACTTTGACCAGGACTACCAAGGAATTCTCAATGAGTCTCTTCGTATTTTGCGCCTCTGGATATCAAAAGGTGTAAAAATTTTCCGTGTTGATAATCCACACACCAAACCAGTGCATTTTTGGCAGGATTTATTAGCAATAATCTATAAAGAACATCCAGAGGTAATTTTCTTAGCAGAAGCTTTCACAAAACCTGCCATGATGCATGCCTTAGGAAAAGCGGGTTTCCAGCAGTCTTATACCTATTTCACCTGGCGCACCAGCAAAGAAGAATTAGCTAATTACGGTAATGAAGTTGCACATTGGACAAGCGCCTTCTTCAGACCAAATTTCTGGGTGAATACGCCAGACATTTTGCCTTACCACTTACAAAGTGGAAATCCGGCGATGTTTGCACTGCGCGCAGTACTTGCATCAACTTTAACTCCTTCATGGGGAATGTATGCCGGATACGAACTTTATGAATCAAAGCCATTGGCGCAAGGGAAAGAGGAATATTGGGATTCTGAGAAATATCAGATTAAAAATCGTGACTGGGAAGGCGCAGCTAAAAAAGGTTTAACTCTCGCGCCATTTATTGCACAGCTAAATAAGATCCGTAAAGAAAATATTGCTCTGCAACGTTTACGTAATTTGCATTTTCATCATACTGATAGTGGAGCGATTATCGCTTTTTCAAAACGTGAAGGTGACAATCTGATTTTAGTCGTGGTAAACCTAGATCCAACCTACTCTCAAGAAACAACTATTAACTGGAATATGCAGGCTCTTGGTATTAATAAAGATCAATTCAAAGTTACTGATTTACTTGATGGAAATGTGCACCATTGGTCAGCGCACACATTTGTGCGTTTGCAACCTAGCCGCCCGGTTGGAAAAGTGGCGCATATTGTCAAAGTTGAGCTCTGATGACTTCATTTCTAAATCCACACTCATCAATAGGAGAACTTGATTTACACCTAATTAACGAAGGTCGCCATGAGAAGTTATGGGACGTTCTTGGTGCACAAGTCAAAAGAGATGCAAAAGGTAACTTAATCGGAACTGCATTTAGCGTTTGGGCGCCTAATGCCTCTGCCGTTTCCCTAATACATGACCGAAATTTTTGGGATAAATCCACAGACCCAATGGTAAAAATCGATAGCTCTGGAATTTGGGAAATTTTCTTGCCAGATGTTGGACCAGGTATGAAATATAAATTTGCAGTATGCAGTCCATGGGGTCAATGGATTGATCACGCTGATCCAATGGCTCGCCAATGTGAACTTCCACCAAGTACGGCCTCAATTGTCAATGAATCTAATTATTCATGGAATGATAATGATTGGATGCAGGCGCGTAAATCTTTTGAATCATGGCGCTCCCCGGTTTCAGTTTATGAAGTCCATTTAGGTTCTTGGAGAGTTGGACTTTCATATAAAGAATTAGCAGTTGAACTAATTAATTATGTGAAAGCCCAAGGATTTACTCACATTGAGTTTCTACCAGTTACAGAACATCCATATGCACCATCTTGGGGCTACCAAGTAACTGGTTTCTTCGCGCCAACTTCAAGATTTGGCACGCCTGATGAATTTAGATTTCTAGTAGACAAAATGCATGAAGCCGGCATTGGAGTAATTCTTGATTGGGTGCCTGCGCATTTTCCTAAAGATGAATGGGCTTTAGCTAAATTTGATGGCACCGCGCTATATGAACATGCAGATCCGCGACAGGGCGAGCATCCTGATTGGGGCACGTTGGTTTTTAACTTTGGGCGCAATGAAGTCCGTAATTTCTTAGTGGCAAGTGCTCTTTATTGGCTGGATGAATTCCATATAGACGGTCTAAGAGTAGATGCAGTGGCATCCATGCTCTACCTAGACTATTCACGCAAAGAAGGCGAATGGGTGCCAAACAAATTTGGTGGTCGTGAGAACTTAGAGGCGGTTCAATTCTTACAAGAAGCGACCTCCACTGCATATAGACATCACCAAGGAATCATGATGATTGCTGAAGAATCTACCGCTTGGCCAGGTGTTACTAAAGATACTGGCTTTGGCGGTTTAGGTTTTGGCTATAAATGGAATATGGGTTGGATGCATGACACCCTGAAATATCTTTCACACGAACCAATACATCGCATGTACCATCACAATGAGATTACTTTTTCAATTCTTTATGCATGGAGCGAAAACTTCATGTTGCCACTATCGCATGATGAAGTAGTACACGGAAAAAGTTCACTAGTTAATAAATTTCCAGGAGATCGCTGGCAGAAGCTTGCGCAACTTCGTGCGTTATACGGATATATGTGGTCACACCCAGGTAAAAAATTACTATTCATGGGATCTGAATTTGCTCAGAATGATGAGTGGAGCGCATCTGATGGTTTGCAATGGTATCTGACTGAATTTGACGAACATAAAGCTGTCCAAAGAGTTATTTCGGATATCAATCAAAAATACAAAGCCACTGAAGCACTCTGGCAACGCGATAATATTGCCCAAGGTTTTCAATGGTTAGTTGGTGATGATGGTGTTGCCAATGTGATTGCTTATGCGCGTTGGTCAGATACTGGAAAGTCATTGATTTCGGTAACCAATTGGTCACCAATCCCGTATGAACATTACAAAATGTTTATTCCAAAACCTGGAAAATATCGCGAAGTACTTAATACCGATGATCTTAAATATGGCGGATCTGGTGTAACAAATACTGAAGTTGTTGTTGGTCAAGATTGCTATGGAATGCTTCGCATTCCACCTATGGCAACTATATGGCTGGAACTGGCTTAAAAACCCTAGTAAATAGTCCAACTGTTATCGCTAAAACCGCAGGAATTGTAAGTGCAATTTGCAAGCCAGCTATCTGAGCCACAAATGCAATTAACTGTTTTAAGATCCAAGAGAGCATCACATTTACAGCGCTCACTTGGCCAATCACGATACTAGATGGCAAATTAATTCGGGTATTAGCGATATTTAAAAATGACGGGCCTATAAAAGATGAACCTAACCCGGCAAGCGAGAAGGTAACAATCAATCCCGCAAGACCAAAGATATGGATAAACCAAATTCCGATAATAAATGAGGTGCCAGCCAAGATTCCACCAAATCGAACCAAGTGGGTAATTTTGTAACGATTCCTTAACGGTGTAATTGATACTCTGCCTATAATCATAAATAAAGTAAAGAATAAAAATGGCATTGGCGCCCAGGTAGCTGAGATACCGCCATTTTCTTTTGCAAAAATGGTTGACCAATCTCCAATTGCAAATTCCAACATAATTCCAAAAATCAAACCAAAATTAATCATCCAGTCAAAATTAAATTTACGTAAATCATCTAAGATTGATTTGCTAACTCGATCATGTCTATTAGAAGGAATCAAAGTATCTTGACGCGAAATAATTACGATTAAAGAGGCAATAAAGCAGACAATTTGCAAAATCGTAATATGAAGCGGAAGCTCAACTTTGCCAATTAAATACATCGAAAGCAGCGTTGAAAAAAGTGACCCGGCTGACCAATAACCAGCTGCGGAGACAATTAAGTTCTTGCCGCCTCTATCTTGATCATAGAAAGCTTGCGCATTATTAGCTATGTGCAGAGTTGAAATAGAAAAACCAACCAAGATATTAATCAACAGGAAGGCTTGCAGATTGGTTACATGCACTATCGCTACATAAGCAATACTCAAGAGAGTTTGCCCGGTAATGAGCATGCGCTTACCGCCAAAGTGGTCGACCAAATGGCCAATAGTCAGTAGCGCAAAGAGCGACCCAAAGGCACCCATGCTAAGCATCGAGCCGAATAAGCCGTTATTTACCCCTAAATTTGCCTTTAACTCTGGGAATCTAGGCACCCAGCCCATAATCCCTACGCCAAAGAAGAAGAAGAGCGCTTTAGTCAAAGCTACATCACGTTTAATCAAAATAGTGCACTCGCCAAATCTTTACGGGCCTGCACCAAACGAGGATCTGATGGATCTACCAATCCAAAGAGATTTATTAAATGATCTTTTGCTCGCTTTTTTTCTTCATCAGTTAACTTTCTAACACAATTAAGTAGGCGCTCAAACGCAGGCTCTAATTGACCATTAGCAATTTCTAGATCTGCGCAATTGATCTGTGCTTCCACATCTAAAGGATTGCTTGCCGCTCTTTCGATTGCTGTTTTTGAGTCAATACCTTGAGTCCGTTTTAACAATTGCATTTGAGCTAAACCTGATTTCGCCATAGCGTCAGCTGGTTTACGCAAAACTAATTTTTCATATGCAGCTATTGCGCCATCCAAATCTCCATTTTGCAGCGCTTCCATTGCTTGATCTTCTTCTGGTTCAGTTCGCTCAATTGGGGATTCGCCAATTCCTTGCTCTGCGGCAATTGCTAAAACTTTATCTATCACCATGCGCAGTTGTGCTTCCGGGTACGCATTTTCAAAGAGTGGCATTACCTGTTCTTTAACAATTGCAATTGCATACGGCACTACTCTGGTCTGCAGAGCTTGGGCAACTTGTGGTTCCTTTTCGATTTCAACAGTAGCCAGCTGCCAAGACTCATCATCTTCTTTATTTAATTTACCCAGCA
Source organism: Candidatus Nanopelagicaceae bacterium (assembly GCA_046091905.1). GTDB lineage: Bacteria > Actinomycetota > Actinomycetes > Nanopelagicales > Nanopelagicaceae > ZLKRG08. The sequence goes on along the minus strand of JBJTCN010000028.1, from coordinate 38,735 downwards.
GAGTTAAAGTTTCCCGAGATTCTGGGAATCTCTCAGACCAGCAGAGCACAATTACTGCTTTGCTGTTAGATAAAGGCATAAGTTGATTCGGAAGAGTTTCGACAGTTGCAGGTACTCCGGGCAATGGCAAAGCGGCGCTGGATTCAGCCGGCTTCTTAAGAGTGCTTAAATCAAAGGCACTTCCAAAGTTAGGCTGTTTCATTCGGCTTCCACTCCTGAATCCATTCTTAACGGCAAGACCTCATTTATATAGGCTTTTGCGGCTGCCTCCAAACCGACATCAAATCCAGCCTTCTCCGTCATATACCAACGGTTCTCCAGAATTTCGTGGAACATCTGAGCCTTCTCAACGCGACCTTGTAACTCATCTGGAATTAAATTTAATATTTTAAAGAAGACGGTATCTAGCCACTCTTTAGCCATTTCATCTTTGCTGCTCTTATTTGGTTGACGTGCATGCCAACGATCAAAGGAGGCGAGAATTCGCTTTGCTTGTAGTTCTTGTGCATCTAGTCCAAATCGATTCTTTAATTTGGCGCTGTGATATCCGGCTGCGACTAATCTTGGTTGAAAAGAGAGCATATGAGTTTCATTATCCAGAGAAACTTGCACTTCTTCGACTGCAAATCCTAAATCGTGTAATTCGCGCATTGCTCGTTCAACGGCATGGCGATCATTTGGATCTAACTTCTTTGGATCTTTTAGCGCCGACCAAAGTCTTCGATATCTTCGTTGCACTGCCTCTGATGCGCGAATTGGATCCATACCTGCATACAAAACTCCAGATAGTTGTAAATCTTCTAACTCTGCAGCCACATTAAAAAATGCAATCTCTAAATCATGTTCACGTTGGCCATCTGACAGTTTCGTTTGAAATTCTCCAGTTTCAGCATCCACCAAATAGGCTGCGAAACTTTCGGCATCACGACGAAAGAGAGTGTTAGACAGAGAACAATCTCCCCACCAGAAACCAAGCAGATGCAATTGCACCAATAGGTAGGCCAGTGCATTTGCCATATTGTTAATGTCATGTTCAGAGACAGATTGAGAGAGCACGACTCGGTACGGAAGTGAGTACGGCAAGAAACGAGTGGCTATCGCGCAAGGTAATACTTCGCCATTCTTATCTGTTCGGCCTTCAATCACCGCGATTGGTTCAACACTAGGTGCGCCAAGTCTCTTTAATTCAATTAACGCTTTATATTCGCGCTTTGCAAACTCAACTACCGTCTCTTTAACTGCGTAAATTTCTGAATTTGGGTCCCCTTCGTCAGCTCTTACCAAACGAACCACGTGGCGTGAAATGCCGCGTTTTTCCGTGAGGATTGGATCTTCCGGCCACTGCTCTAAAGGCTCCTCCCAAGGTAGGCCAATAACTGCGCCGATCTCCTCGCCTAGACCCGTAATTCGCAGTGACATGGGGTTATTCTCTCGTATAAATACACTTACTCCATGGCTATAACTAAGCGCTTACGTCAAACTTCGGTTAAATCACCCAAATTAGCTGAGAACTTCGGCACACCTGGAGCACCCATTGAAAAAAGTTCACCTTTTTACTTTGGATTCTTAGCAACTTCTGGTGCGCTCACCGCTTTTGTTTTGCTACGTTCATTAGCCGCAGCAAGTCAAATTTTTGTACTAATAATTATTTCTATTTTCCTGGCAATGGGTTTAAATCCGGCAGTCGAATTTTTCCGTAGCCGAGGCTTAAGTAGAGGCGCTTCCGTATCGGCAATTCTTGGGTTAGTGCTCATATTTGTAATTGTTTTAGCATTTCTGATTATTCCGCCTGTCGTTCGCCAATCAACTAGTTTGATTGAGAACGCTCCTACTCTGCTAGCAAATTTAAAAAATAATACATTTATAAATGACATTAATAATCATTATGGAATTATCGATTCGCTGACTAAGAAAGTAAATTCTGTTACAAGCGATGGCACACTCTTAATTTCTGCATTCGGCGGAATCGTAGGCGTAGGCAAAACATTTGTCTCAGGAATTTTTACAGCCCTAACAATCTTAGTTTTGACTATGTATTTCACAATTTCGCTTCCAGAAGTAATTAGCCAAGTGCTTCGCCTTGCGCCAGCATCACGCCGCCCAAGAATTAGAGCATTAACCGATGGCATTGTTTCTAGAATCGGCGCTTTTGTGGGAAGTCAGATTTCTGTAGCCTTTATCGCAGGTGTAGTCATGGCAATATTCTGCGCGATTTTTGGGCTTCCTTCTCCAGTGGCGCTAGGAATGTTGGTATTTATCTGCGGGATGATTCCGTTGGTTGGCCACTTTATTGGTTCCTCGATCCTTACCATCGTAGGTTTAACTCAATCAATAACAACTGGAATTGCAATCTTGGTTGCTTATTTGGTTTATCAGCAGATTGAAAACTATGTATTAATGCCAAAAATCATGCATAAGACGCTCTCAATTCCAGGTTTGGTAACGATTGTTAGTGCGCTAATTGGCGCATCATTATTAGGCCTAGTCGGTGGTATCTTGGCGGTACCTATCGCCGCATCCATACTGCTCATTCTGGAAGAAGTTGTTTATCCAAAAGCAGATCAAGCTTAAATCTCTACTGGCAGTGGATATTTCTCTGGCGCAACTTTCTTAACGATTTCATTATGCACAAATTGAACTGCAGGTTCGCCAAGCCATAAGTGCTTCATGTTTACGCCTTCGATGATCTCAATCTGAGGAATCACGGCGAATTTTTCTTTTGCTGCAGTTGGAGATAGATATTCATCATGTTCTGGAACTAACGCAAGCACTGGACGCCCATCACTTGCCCAAAATTTTAGTTCTAATTCTGTTGCATACATCATCGGTGGACTAAGCAGAATGATTCCCTTTATCCGAGTATCGCGCGCATATTTCAAAGTTAATTCAGTGCCAAATGACCAACCAACTACCCAGAGATTTTCCAACTTTAATTCATCGAGGCAGTAATGAACCATTGCTTCAACATCGTACTTTTCAGATTTAGTTTGATCATAACTACCAGTACTAGTTCCCTGTTCGCTACTGGTTCCTCTGGTGTTAAAACGAACAATTGTTAAATCAGCTAAAGCTGGTAACCGGTTGGCTGCTTTCTTGTAAACATGGGAATCCATCATGCCGCCACCTGTTGGGTTTGGGTGGCACATCAAAAGCGCTCCCCTAGATGGATTAAGTGGCGCTGAGACCTCTACAACTAACTCAATGCCATCTTCAGTAAATACCTTGGTTAATTCACGCTTAGATGGCAGAACTGTGCTTGGTCTTAATGGTTGCACCATGACGGAAATTCTAATGCTCGTTACCATTTCCTCATGACCCACTTCCAATCGCTTAACCCTCAAAATGGCGAAGTTGTTGCAACGCATGAGATCTATTCAAAAGAAGCGGTAAATGGCGCAGTCAGATTGGCTGCTGAGAGTTTTAAAAGTTGGGGTCAGTTAAAGCCGGCAAATCGTAAACGCGTCTTACTGCGATGGAAGCGTGAAATAGTTTCGAAGGCGGAAGAGTTTGCTCAATTGATTTCACTTGAAACTGGTAAGCCAATTGGTGATGCCAGATTAGAAGTCTCTATAGCAATCTCACATCTTTCATGGGCTGCAAAGCGGGCCGACTATTACTTAAAACCACAGAGCCGTAAGACTGGTTTATTACTTTTCAATTTTGAGGCAGAGGTACAACGAGTTCCATTTGGTGTTATCGGAGTAATTGGCCCATGGAATTATCCGTTATTTACCCCGATGGGTTCTATTGCCTATGCGCTTGCAGCAGGCAATACCGTGGTATTTAAACCTAGTGAATTCACTCCTGGCGTTGGAGTGCTACTTGCCGAAACTTTTGAAAGCACCTGCGAAATTCCTAATGTCTTAAAAACAATTACCGGTTTGGGTGAAACCGGAAAATACTTATGTGAATCTGCCATCAGCAAATTAGCTTTCACTGGTTCAACTAGAACTGCAAAATTAGTCGCCGAAACTTGTTCAAAAAATATGGTGCCCGTACTACTTGAATGCGGTGGCAAGGATCCAGTTCTAGTTGATAAAGATGCCAATTTGAAATTGGCCACGGAATATACAGTTTGGTCCGCGATGGCTAATGCCGGCCAATCTTGTATCGGCGCAGAGCGCGTCTATGTTCATGAAAAAGTTGTAGAGAAATTTCAAAGTGAAGTTTTAAAAATCGTAAAGAATCTAGAGCCAGGTAAGAGCTATGGCCCGGCGACCATGCCTAAGCAATTGGAAATCATTAAACGACATATTCAAGATGCCACAAATGCCGGTGCCAAAATGCTTTATGGCGATATTTACTCTGTAAATGAACGCATTGTTAATCCCGTGGTAATGGCTGAAGTGCCGGAAAATTGCAGCGCTATGACCGAGGAAACATTCGGCCCAACAATTGCAATTAACAAAGTAAATTCTATGAATGAAGCGGTGGCGCTTTCAAATGCAAGTGAATATGGCTTAGGAGCTTCGGTATTTTCAAAGCGAAATGGTTATGCCATCGCCAAGCAATTGGAGTGCGGCATGGTCGCTATAAATTCATCATTTACCTTTGCCGCGGTGCCATCAGTTCCATTTGGCGGCGCCAAACAGAGTGGTTATGGTCGTATTCATGGACCAGAAGGTTTGTATGAATTTACCTATGCCCGCACATTTGTTAGACCAAGATTTGAAATTCCATTACGCGCCACTTCTTTTAAACGCACCCAAACCCAAGAAAAAATTATTGCTAATTTAAGTAAATGGTTTAGTTAATATCTTGGCGCATTACGAGTGCGCTGAGTATTTGGCTTTCGATTTGCACGATTATTCCAACAGGCTTTATGCCAATGTCTACGTGAATCTTCATCGCCTTCAATCCATGCCACGATATGTGGCGTCGCCATCGGAATCATTTGATCACAACCTGGGCAGCGATATGGTTTATTTGAACTTGAACCTGTCAATTGCCTAACAACATAAATTCCATCATGATGTTCTTCAATAATTTGATTCGAAGTTGATGGGTCGCGCTCTTGATCTGCCTTTGGGCGGCGATTCTTTGGGTAATTTCTACGCGGACTCACATGAGTATTTTCGCATTTCACAGCCACTTGTGGCATCGTGGCGCCATGTCAGTAGTCACGGTTCATGGCTTAACGAAGCAATACGGTGAGTTAAATGCCGTAGCTGGCGTTGATTTGACCATCAATCAAGGAGAAATCTTTGCACTCCTTGGCCCAAATGGCGCAGGCAAAACCACTACTGTAGAAATTCTCGAAGGTTTTCGTACCCGATCATCTGGCAGTGTTTCAGTCTTGGGAGTAGATCCAAATAACGGTGATAGCGCTTGGCGCAATCGCTTAGGAATCGTGCATCAAAATAGCCAAGATGCTGGAGATCTAAGTGTGGCGGAGACGGTTTATCATTTTGCTAAGTATTACCAAAATCCACGTAACGCAGATGAGGTAATTAGCGCGGTTGGATTAGATGACAAGAGAGCATCACTTATTCGCAACTTATCTGGTGGGCAGCGCCGTCGATTAGATGTGGCGCTTGGAATTATTGGTAATCCAGAGCTGCTCTTTTTAGATGAACCAACTACTGGATTTGATCCCGAAGCGCGCCGCCAATTTTGGGACTTAATCCGCTCTCTACAAAATGCTGGAACCACAATTTTATTAACCACTCATTATTTGGACGAAGCAGAAGCGTTAGCCGATCGAGTAGCCGTTATTAACCACGGCAAAATTGTTGAAGTTGCAACACCTGCAACACTAGGTGATCGCCAGAGTGCACTTGCGATAATCAAGTGGCGTGATGGCGAAACTGAATCTGATAGACCAACTGAGTTTGTTAGAGAGCTATCTGCTAAATATCAAGGCGAAGTTCCAGAACTTCAAGTAATTCGCCCTTCACTTGAAGATATTTATCTAAGAATGATTGGTGAGTAATGAATGCCATCAAACTAGGACTCCATCGCGGTGCGCTAGAAATTAAGCAATTTGCCAGACAACGCGAATCAGTTGTGTTTACGATTTTCTTTCCACTAATTTTGATGGTGATCTTTGGTTCAGTATTTAAAGACACTATCGCACCTGGCGTAAAATTTAGCCAGTACTTTGTCGCCGGCATGATCGCATCTGGCATGGTTAATAGTGGTTTTCAGCAATTAGCCATCATGATTCCTATGGAACGCGATGCAGGAGCGCTAAAGCGATTACGTGGCACCCCGATGCCAATCGCTTCATATTTCATTGGAAAATCAATCTTGGTGCTCTCATCCATGATTATCCAGACCATACTTTTAGTAGCTGGAGGTGTCGCATTCTTCGGTTTAAAACTGCCAGCCACATCTGAAAAATGGTGGCTCTTTATTTTGTTATTGATAATAGGAAGCGCCAATTCAACTGCACTTGGAATTGCATTCTCGGCACTACCTAAATCTGGTCGTGGCGCTTCAGCTGTAGTCTCTCCAGTTGTAATTATTTTGCAATTCTTTAGCGGCGTCTTTTTCATCTTCACACAATTGCCTGGCTGGATGCAGCAGGTTGCGGCTATCTTCCCCCTTAAATGGCTAACTCAAGGAATGCGTGAAGTATTTCTACCTGATTCCTTTGCGGCACAAGAAGTGGCTAAGAGCTGGGAGACTGGTCGAGGAATATCAATCAACTTAATCTGGTTGGTATTAGGTGTAGCACTTGCCATCAAGACATTTAGATGGGATCGCGATTGAGAAAGTTGTTAGTGGCTCTAGTTGCTGTTTCGCTGATGGGCGGAACTGCAAACGCTGTGACTAAAAAACCAACTCCCACTCCAACCAAGAAAGTTACTGCAACGCCAACAGTTAAAGCATCTGTAAAAGCTACAAGTAAAGCAACTGCGACCTCAAAAACTACCGTTAAACCAACAGCTAAAGCGACCGCTTCTGCCACAGCAACCAAGAAAAAGGTTGTTTACAAACCAAAGCCGCGTAAAAAGGTAAAGCTGACCTCAAGAAAGCCTGCACCATGGCCACCAAAAGGTTACTTCCAAAGTGGTGATGTATATGCAAAAGTTCCAACAAATGCAGAAGCCTTAGATAATGTTGGAGACGATAAAACTGGAAAAACTGGCGCTTTGTACGCATCATGTCAAGACCTAGCTTGTGGAACGGTTTTTGCCGGATCAGTAGCCGGTTGTAATTGGTGGGTAATTTCAGGTGATTTAGTTGGTCCTTCATCTGACACTGAATCGAAAATCGTAAAAATAGGAACAGTGACATCTTATTTCGGCGCATCAGAAGCTAAAAAAATTAAAACTTATGTTTTGCAAACGACGGAACCATTGAAAAATGGTTACGCAGTAGTAGCAATTAATTTAACTTGCCATAGAAATATCTTGCCATCTGATATTAAGATTCCAAGCAGTGTTTATATTAAAGAAACTACCGATTAGCTCCTGGCACCCAAAGCTCATCGCCTTGTTCCTTATTTGCAGCTCTAGCTAATACGAAAAGTAAATCTGATAAACGATTTAGATATTTCGCAGTTAGTGGATTAACTCCAGTTCCAAATGCGTGGATTGCGCTCCAGGTACGACGCTCTGCACGTCTTACCACTGTGCGTGCGACATGCAGCAGGGCCGCAGCTGGAGTTCCGGATGGAAGTACAAAAGAACGAAGCTCTGGTAAGTCTTCGTTATATTTATCAATCTGCTCTTCTAAGAAAATTATTTGGCTTTCCAGAACTCTTAACTGCTCATATCCAGGGTTATCAATCACTGGGGTGCATAGGTCTGCACCTACATCGAATAAATCATTTTGAATTCGCACCAATAATTTTCGCATCTCATCTGAAATTTGGCTCATGGCAAGTGCAACACCTATTGATGAATTAGCTTCGTCTACGGTGGCATATGCCTCAAGGCGGGGATCATTCTTTGAGGTACGACTCATGTCGCCTAGCGCGGTACTGCCATCATCACCGGTTTTCGTATAGATACGCGTTAAATGAACCATGAGTTAATCCTATGTATACAAGTACGATTAGACCATTATGAGCGAGAGATTCCGCATCGTAGGTGGTGCACACCTCAAAGGCGAAGTCCACGTCCCAGGCGCTAAAAATAGCGTTTTAAAGCTCATGGCGGCCACTCTGCTTGCTCCTGGAAAAAACACCATCACCAATGTGCCAGATATTTTGGACGTGGAAATCATGATCGAATTACTTGAACGCCTTGGTTGCAAAGTAAATCGCTTGCAAGGCAAAGTTGAAATCGAAGTCCCAGAAAAGTTAGAACATCGCGCGGATTATGAATTAGTTCGCAAAATCCGAGCATCCATCAATGTGCTCGGTCCTCTAACTGTTCGAGTAGGCGCCGCAGATGTGGCTCTTCCTGGCGGAGATTCAATTGGTCCTCGCCCACTAGACATACACATCAAAGGTTTAGAAGCGTTAGGTGCAAAAGTTCATATTGAACATGGTTACATTGTTACGGAAGCACCTAATGGCCTTGATGGTGCAACTATTGAATTAGATTTTCCTTCTGTTGGTGCTACCGAAAATATCATGATGGCTGCAGTACTAGCTCGCGGTAAAACTGTGATTGAAAATGCGGCACGCGAACCAGATATTGTTGATATTGGTAATATCTTAATTGAAATGGGTGCCAAGATTTCCGGGTTAGGTTCAACTACTATAACTATTGAAGGTGTCCAAAAATTAACACCAGCAACACATGCCACGCTTCCAGATCGCATCATCACTGGCACTTGGGCATTTGCAGCAGCAATTACTCAAGGTGATATCACCATCAAAGGTGCACGCGCAGATCATTTAGAAATTCCACTTGAAAAATTAGCAAGTGCCGGCGCAGTAGTGACAACCATCGAAGATGGTATCCGTGTACACATGGAACATCGCCCGAAAGCAATAGATGTGGCAACACTTCCCTATCCAGGATTCCCAACCGATCTTCAACCAATGGTTGTGGCGATGAACGCTATTGCAGATGGCGATGCAATTGTCACCGAAAATGTCTTTCAAGGACGCTTCATGTTCGTCAATGAATTGAGCCGATTAGGAGCCAAAATCACTGTTGATGGCCATCATGCAGCCATTTGTGGCATCCCACAGCTTTCAGGAGCTCCGGTGGTCGCAACGGATATTCGTGCCGGAGTGGGATTAGTACTTGCTGGATTAGTCGCTGATGGCGAAACTATCGTGGAAGATGCATTCCATATTGATCGCGGTTTTCCGAATTTTGCCGAGCAACTTCAAGCACTTGGCGCAGATGTAAAACGTATTTAAATTAAATTAGTTTGTTGCTTCCGCAAGTATGGATACGCGGTTATTTGAAACGCTCAAGAAACCACCAGCAACGTTAAATTCACTGACTGATCCGTCAGTGCCTTTGATGGTTACTTTTCCGTCGACTAGTACGCCAAGAAGTGGTGCGTGATCGGTAAGAATTCCCAAATCACCTTCAAGAGTACGTGCTGAAACTGAGACCGCTTCTCCTGACCAAACCTTCTTCTCTGGCGATACTAATTCGACGTTTAACATGTTATGCCTTTGCTAGTTCTGCAGCCTTCTTCTCTACGTCAGCGAGACCGCCGCACATAAAGAAGGCCTGCTCTGGAACGTGGTCGTACTTGCCATCTGCAAGTGCTTCAAACGCTTCAATGGTTTCTGACAATGGAACGAATGAACCATCAAGACCGGTGAAGACCTTCGCAACGAATGTGTTCTGTGAAAGGAAGCGCTGAATACGACGTGCGCGACCAACCAAGATACGGTCTTCTTCAGAAAGTTCATCAATACCAAGAATTGCGATGATGTCCTGAAGATCCTTGTAACGCTGCAAGATCTGCTTAACACGGTTAGCAACTTTGAAGTGCTTCTCACCAATGTAACGTGGATCCAAAATACGTGAAGTTGAATCGAGTGGATCCACCGCTGGGTAGATTCCAAGCTCTGAAATCGGACGAGACAACACAGTTGTTGCATCTAAGTGCGCGAACGTAGTGTGTGGAGCTGGGTCAGTAATGTCATCGGCAGGAACGTAAATCGCCTGCATTGATGTAATTGAGTGACCACGTGTTGAAGTAATGCGCTCCTGTAACTGGCCCATTTCATCAGCAAGTGTTGGCTGGTAACCCACAGCTGATGGCATACGACCAAGAAGTGTTGATACTTCAGAACCTGCCTGAGTAAAGCGGAAGATGTTGTCGATAAATAGCAACACGTCCTGCTTCTGAACATCGCGGAAGTACTCCGCCATGGTTAGCGCCGATAGTGCAACACGAAGACGAGTTCCAGGTGGTTCGTCCATCTGACCGAAAACCAAGGCGGTCTTATTGATAACGCCAGTTTCGGTCATTTCAAGGAATAAGTCGTTACCTTCACGAGTACGTTCTCCAACGCCTGCGAACACAGATACACCACCGAAGTTTTCCGCTACGCGGTAAATCATTTCTTGAATAAGAACGGTCTTACCAACACCTGCACCACCGAATAGACCAATCTTTCCACCACGAACATATGGTGTTAGTAAGTCCACAACTTTGATACCGGTCTCAAACATTTCAGTCTTTGATTCAAGTTGATCGAATGCTGGTGCTTCGCGGTGAATTGGCCAACGCTCTTGCACATTTAAAGATGCAGTAGGAACGTCCAGTGATTCGCCGAGTGCGTTGAATACGTGACCCTTTGTAATATCTCCGACAGGAACAGAGATTGGGGTTCCGGTATCACTTACCTCTGCGCCACGGACCATGCCGTCCGTTGGCTGCATCGAAATAGCGCGAACTAGGTTGTCACCTAAGTGCTGTGCTACTTCTAGTGTTAGCTTCTTGGTTTCACCAGCTAAGGTAACTTCAACGTTTAACGCGTTGAAGATCTTTGGCATCGCATCTGATGGGAATTCAATATCCACCACCGGACCGATTACTCGTGCTACGCGACCTTTAGACATCATTCGCTCCCTGCATTACTTGAGGCGAGTGCGTCCGCACCGCCGACGATTTCACTGATTTCCTGTGTAATTTCGGCCTGACGAGCTGCGTTAGCTAGTCGGGTCAAACCTTTAATTAATTCATCTGCGTTATCTGTCGCAGATTTCATTGCGCGGCGACGAGCAGCGTGCTCAGAAGCCGCAGATTGCAGAAGTGCGTTGTATACACGTGCTTCGATGTACTTTGGAAGCAGCGCATCGAGAACCACTTCTGGTGATGGTTCAAATTCATATGATGGCAAAAAGCCAGCTGGAGCTTCAGATTCCACAACTTCAAGTGGCAACATGCGTTTTGCAAGTGGCAACTGTGTCAACATCGATTTAAATTCGGTGTAAACAATATGTAGCTCATCTACTCCATTTGGATCGCTCTGCGCATCTGCAATAAATGCTTCGATTAAAGAATCACTAATCTCTTTTGCATTTGCATAAGTTGGATTATCTGAAAAACCGGTCCATGAATTCGCGATCTCACGATTACGGAACTTATAGAAGCTCACCGCTTTACGACCAACTAAATATGGCTTAACTGTTAGTCCGCGTTCTTTAAGAAGCGCAATTAACTGATCGCCCTCTTTGATTGCCGCATTTGAGTATGCACCAGCCATACCGCGATCTGCAGTAATAATTAATACCGCAGCACGAATAGGTTTTGCAGATTCAGTGGTCAACGGATGTGAAGTACTAGATACCGATGCCACTGCAGTTACTGCATGTGTAAGTTCGCGCGCATATGGCGAAGAAGCGTTAACGCGCTGCTGCGCCTTAACAATGCGAGAAGCCGAAATTAGCTCCATCGCTTTTGTAATCTTCTTCGTAGCCTTAACCGAACGAATTCGGCGGCGATAGATGCGTAGTTGTGCTCCCATGTTTACTTCTTAGCTGGAACCTGTCGAGTAATAGTCTCTTGACCTTCACTATCAAGTGCGGCAGCTTCCTTCTCACTTACAGCTGGAGCAACTGATGACTTAAACATGCCCTTAAATGAAGCCACAATGGTTTCTAGTTTCGCCACAGTGTCATCTGAAAGTTCGCGAGTTTCAGAGATTACGTTATACACATCTTTATGTTCACGGCCAATGAAATCTAGAAGTTCAGATTCGAAGCGACGAATATCAGCAACTGCGACTGAATCTAGCTTTCCAGTAGTACCGGCCCAGATTGAAACGACTTGGCGTTCCAATGAATAAGGTGAGTACTGACCTTGCTTAAGAAGTTCAACCATGCGAGCGCCGCGTTCGAGCTGTGCCTTAGATGCAGCATCAAGATCAGAACCGAAAGCTGCGAAAGCTTCTAATTCCCGGAACTGTGCCAGGTCAAGACGCAAGCGACCAGCAATCTTCTTCATCGCCTTTGTCTGTGCTGAACCACCCACACGAGAAACAGAGATACCTACGTTAATCGCAGGACGTACGCCTGAGTTAAATAGATCTGTTTCAAGGAAGCACTGTCCATCAGTAATTGAAATAACGTTGGTAGGAATAAACGCAGAAACGTCATTGCCTTTTGTTTCGATGATTGGAAGTCCGGTCATAGAACCACCACCTAGATCATCTGAAAGTTTTGCGCAACGCTCTAGCAAACGTGAGTGTAGGTAGAAAACGTCACCTGGATACGCTTCACGTCCTGGTGGACGGCGAAGTAGCAATGAGACTGAACGATAAGCCTCAGCTTGCTTTGATAAATCATCAAAAACAATAAGTACGTGATCGCCGTTGTACATCCAGTGCTGACCAATTGCAGAACCAGTGTAAGGAGCTAAGTACTTAAAGCCTGCTGGATCAGATGCTGGTGCCGAAACGATTGTGGTGTACTCCATGGCGCCAGCTTCTTCTAGAGCTGCGCGAACAGATGCAACAGTTGAACCCTTCTGTCCAATAGCAACATAGATGCACTTAACGCGCTTCTTCTTATCACCAGACTTCCAGTTTTCCAACTGATTAATAATGGTATCTACCGCAACTGCAGTCTTACCTGTTTGACGGTCACCAATGATCAACTGACGTTGACCACGGCCGATTGCAGTCATTGAGTCAATCGCTTTGATACCGGTCATCAAAGGTTCTTTAACTGGTTGGCGCTGAACCACAGTTGGTGCCTGCAATTCAAGCGCGCGGTTGGTCTCTGCTGCAATTGGTCCCTTGCCATCAACTGGACGACCAAGCGCATCAACAACTCGACCTAAGAATGCATCGCCAACTGGAACCGAGAGAATTTCACCAGTGCGGTAGACCTTTGTTCCTTCTTCAATTCCTGAGAATGCGCCCAAGATAACCACACCGATTTCACGAACATCGAGGTTAAGTGCAAGTCCTAAAGTTCCATTTTCAAACTTCAACAACTCATTTGTCATTGTCGAAGGCAAGCCTTCTACGCGAGAGATGCCATCAGAAGCTTCGGTAACAACACCAAGCTCTTCTCGACCAGCACCACTTGGCTGATACGACTTAACGAAATCTGCTAATGCGTTGCGAACTTCTTCTGGTCGGATCGTGAGTTCCGCCATCTTTTTCTCCTTACTTTCCTGCAAGCGCTTGGCTTGCTTCGGCCATACGACTGATGACGGTGCCATCAATCAATTCATCACGGAAGCGAATTGATACGCCTCCGACAACTTTTGGATTAGTTTCCACATTAATACGAACAGCCTGACCAATCTGCTTACTAAGTGCAGATGCCAATTTGTTTTTTTGTTCAGTGGTCAAATCAATCGCACTACTAACTTTTGCCACTACGAGATTCCGATGCTCAGCTGTGGCATGCAAAATATCGGCCAGCGCAGTTTCGATATTTCTTCCCCATAAACCATTAACAATCTGTCCCACTAATGCTCGCGCTGAAGAACTCGCAGACTTCAATACCTGATTTACCAAAGCCCTCTTCTCGGTCACTGCATCTGAATTACCATTTAGAGCATTACGAAGGTCTTGGTTGGAAACCAAAATTCTACTGAATGTGAATAATTCATCCTCGAGTTGGTCCAGATGTCCACGTGCATTAGCGGCACCAGCTTCCGCTTGAATTGCTATTTGTTCCATTGAAATCAGCAGGTCTGATGGAGAGGACCAGCGATTTACCGCGGCACTTATAGCAATTGATTGCGCAGTCTCTGAAATTTTCGATCCAAAGAGTTGCTTTAACAATTTACCTTTATCTTCAGCACTTCTCGCCGGATCAGTAATTGCACGACGAAGTGAAACATTCTGGCCTAGCACATTTACTACAACGAACAAATCGCTTGAGAGAGCTGCAGCAGCTTCACCAGATAAACCTGAAAGAGATTTATCAAGTAAGGCTCTAGTTGCAGCAAGAGAATTGCGACTACTTCCCCCTAAGTGAATTGCCATTTATCTTCCTTATTACTTCTTCTCTAGTTCTTTTCTAAATCTGCCATGAAGCGTTCGACGATACGAGATTGTCTTGAATGGTCCTCTAGAGATTCTCCAACGACTTTTGAGGCTAGTTCAACCGCCAAAGCGCCAACTTCATTTCTTAACGAAGTAATGGCTTGTTGGCGTTCCGCCTCAATTGATGCCTGAGCAGTTGCAACAATTCGAGTTGCTTCATCTTGTGCCTTTGCTCTGATCTCTTCTGCAATATTGGCTGCCTGTGCTCTTGCCTCTTCGCGAAGTTCGGCGGCTTCTTCCTGTGCTCTTAATAATTGAGCGTTGTACTTCTCAAGTGCCGCTTTCGCTTCTGATTGGGCTTGTTCTGCTTTTTCGATACCGCCTTCTATCGCTTTGGTTCTCTCTTCAAAAGCTTTTTCGAACCTCGGGACAACCGCTTTGCGAAGCACCGATAAAAGAAGGGCGAAAGCCACCAAACCAACCACTATCTCGACTGGATGTGGCAATACAGGATTTGGTGCGTTATCTTCCGCCAACTTATACAACTGACTTAGATTTATCATTTCGATTTCTTTAATTATCCGTGGCTATTTTTCGTAACTCAGTACTTAATATTCTTATTTGAGTACAAAGGCGAGAACTAGACCAAGAATTGCAAGAGCTTCAGCAAGCGCGAAACCCAAGAAGGCAAGAGGCTGCAGGATTCCTCGTGCTTCTGGTTGACGCGCAACGCCACTTATGTAAGCGGCGAAGATCAAACCGGTTGCAACACCTGGCCCGATTGTTGATAAGCCGAAACCGACGATTCCGAGCGTTCCTGTCATTTCATTTTCCTTTCCATCATTTACAACTTTGAGCAAGCATCTACTTGACCAAATCTATATTAATTCCTAATGTCCTTCTGAAAGCGCTTCGCTAATGTATAAAGCAGAGAGCAGAGTAAAAATATATGCCTGCAGGCATTGCACGAAAAACTCGAAAAATGTGAACCCGACCGAGAACCCAAAGGAGAAAACGCTCATTGCTTTCATAAATACTTGATCGTGCAACATGTATTCGCCACCTAATGTAAAAAGAATTAATAGAAGGTGTCCGGCAAACATATTGCCGAAAAGACGCATTGCGAGTGTCAAAGGTCTGATTAAAAAGTAGGTTGCGAGTTCAAGTGGAGCCAAAATTACGTACATTACTTTTGGAACTCCTGGCATGAAGAGCATATGCTTCAAATAGTTTCCAAGTCCCTGTCGACGTATCGCAACAGTGTGAAAAGTGAAATAAACAAAAATAGTTAATGCGATTGGAAAACCAATATGCGACATAGTTGGAAACTGAATCAAAGGAATAATTCCGAAGAGATTATTGGTCAAAACAAAAGTAAAAATAGCGAATAGGAAAGGAACAAATTTCTTATACTCAGGACCAATTACATCCCTGCCTATGTCATTTCTAACAAAGCTGTAAACCATCTCTCCAGCAAATTGGAGTCTGCCTGGGACAATTTCAGCTTTGCGCGCAGCAAGATAGAAAAGTGAAGAGATAAGAAGCACCGATAAGAAGATCAGCAGTACTGGTTTGGTGAATAAAATCGAGTTTCCGAAAATAGGGTCGAAGAAGAAATCGCCTGAGCCAGGTGCTACAAAGCCTGGTCTCGCATCGGCCATATTCAAGGTCTATATTCCCCTAATTAGAGTGGAGTCAGATACGGGGGGTAATCTAAAGGTAAGAGGGTAAATTGGCAAAAATCAGTCGCGACCGAAGCGCAGCCAAACCAAATATATTGATACCGTGATGCCGATTACTAATCCAGTCAAAAGTAGATAAGTTGTACCGAGCCATTTATCTAGTGCCCAACCAATACCCCCCCAAATCAATAGCCCTGATAGCAGGTATCCAAAGATTGACCAGAACGCATTGTCCTCACTTTTCATAAGTTCAAGCCTACTACTCTGGTAGTGGTAGGTGTAGTTTAAGTCTCAAGAAGGCGCGCACTTCGCCAGTTAACCAGGCAAATGTAAGGACTATAGCTGTCACGCCAAAGCTGCTTCTATTTAGATTTTCCTCCGAAACATACTTGCTAATTAAAAACATAATTGCACCTAGAATAAGTAATTTCGCAAAATATGAAAACAAAACAAGTGCCATCACAAATACTGGTGAGGCATCTTTAGTAAGAATTGCGATACCTACGCTCACTAAAAAGAAAACCAGCACCACGAAATGTGCTAACAAAGCACCCAACAAACCTGTTTTCCCAACTATCAATGTTGATGCAACAAGTGAGATTACCCCTACTGTGAAAGAAGCAATAAGTGAACCTTTTAACATCTCTAAATTTGAATCTTTATTTTGTTGCAAGACTTTGCCCCTCCTTTATCTCTTTCCTTTTTGTAATCAAAATTGAAGTACCGCCCAAGATTAATCCGACCAAAAGTGCCGCCCACCAAGGTTTGAATGCCCATACTGTTACTGGAAATGCAATAGCAGCGGTCCATAAATACATAATGACTACCGTTCGCAGTTGAGAATTGCCGGCTTTGAATAATTTATGATGCAGGTGTTCGTTATCTGGCGCGAATGGTGAGCGGCCAGCATGCAATCGACGAATCACGGCCATTCCGAAATCAACTAATGGAATTGCAAGTACCGCAAATGGAAGTAATAACGGCAAAAAAGTTGGGCCAGTTGCTTCGGATGAAATTGCATTTGGATCAAATTGACCAGTTAAAGTAATTGCAGATGCGCCAAGCATCAATCCTAAAAACATAGAGCCTGAATCACCCATGAAAATCTTTGCTGGATAAGCATTATGAGGTAAAAAGCCCAGGCAAACCCCGATTAATACTGCTGAAAACGTAGATGGCGCACCAGCACGATTAAAGCCATAAACCACTGCTAATACATATGCAAAGGTAAAGAAGGCAGTAGCGGCAACTGCTACTACGCCACTTGCCAAACCATCCATGCCATCAATGAAATTAACTGCATTTATGGCCACCAAAATTACTAAAACGGTTAAGAGCTGTCCGATAGACGGTGGCAAAGTTATCAATCCATTAATTGGTAACCAAAGTAGTTGTACGCCAAAACTAAGCATGATTCCAGCTGCCAGCGCTTGGCCGGCTAATTTTGTTAAAGCATCTAGCTCAAAACGATCATCAAGCATTCCTAGTAACACTACGAAAGTTCCGGCTAAGAAAATTCCTTGGGCTTCGCGGCCAAATGATTTACCTACTAACGGTAGATGTGAAACCACCGCAAAGGTAAGTGAAGCAGCAAACCACATTGCCACCCCACCCCATCTTGGTGTGGTTTCGGTATGAATATCTCTTGTTCGCACTCGCGCAATTGCGCCAAAGCGCAGCGCATATGTTTCTACATAAGGAGTTACTAAGTAACAGATAGCTGCGCTTAGCAGCATGGTTAAGAGATATTCACGCACGATTTGAGGTTATGCGTAAATTGGAAACTTCGCCACTAAAGCTTGAACTTCAGATTTGATTTGGGCATTAACCGATGCATCTTCGCTCTTAATCGCACGAGTTATTAACTTCGCGATCTCAGACATTTCTGCAACACCCATTCCTTGTGTAGTAGTTGCAGGAGTACCAACACGAATTCCGCTTGTTACCGCAGGTGGATTTGGATCAAATGGAATTGAATTCTTATTCAGCGTAATTCCCGCTGCACCACAACGTTCATCTGCAATCTTGCCGGTTACGCCTACGCCAGTTACATCAATAAGCGCTAAATGAGTTTCAGTGCCGCCAGAAATTGCACGCATACCTTCGGCCACAAGTCCTGCTGAAAGTGCTTTGGCATTGGTAATAACTTGCTTTGCATATTTTTGATATGAAGATTGTTGGCATTCATGAAGCGCAACTGCCTTGGCCGCAATTGCAGACATGATTGGTCCGCCCTGCATTCCCGGGAAAACTGCTTTATCAATTGCAGCTGCATGCTCTGCTTTTGCAAGAATCATGCCACCGCGCGGACCACGTAAAACCTTATGGGTTGTAAATGAAACTACATCTGCATATGGAACCGGAGATGGAATTGCCTTACCGGCAACTAAACCGATGAAGTGTGCGGCATCCACCCACATGATTGCACCGACCTCATCACAAATCTGACGTACCTTTTCAAAATCAACCAAACTTGGATATGCAGTTGCGCCAGCACAAATCATCTTAGGTTTTTCGCGCAGCGCTACATCGCGCATCTCGTCATAATCAATTAATTCAGTATCTTGGCGAACTCCGTAAGAGACAATGTCAAACCATTTGCCAGAGAAATTAACTTTTGAACCATGAGTTAGATGTCCACCGTGCGGAAGTGACATCGCCATGACTTTATCGCCAGGTTTGGTGAACGCTGCGTAGACCGCAATATTTGCTGAAGCTCCTGAATGTGGTTGCACATTTGCATGATCTGCGCCGAATAATTGTTTTGCGCGTTCGATTGCAATCTCTTCTGCGCGATCTACAACTTCGCAGCCACCGTAATAACGCTTGCCTGGATAGCCTTCGGCATATTTATTACTTAATGGTGTGCCAAGTGCGGCAAGTACTGCGCCAGATGTGAAATTTTCAGATGCAATTAATTGCAAACCGGTCTGTTGGCGCTTAACTTCAGCAAGCAAGATACTGGCAATTTCAGGATCTTGCTGTTCGAGTAGATCAAAATCAGGTCCATATTTGCGAGCGTCGGTCATGATACGAAGTCTACTGCGCCTTCTCTTAATACCTTATGAGCGCCGGCAACCGTACGAACGACAGTAGTTGGCAACCCTTTTCGTAATTTGCCATTATTAAGAAGTAGCTCGATACCTTCACGTGGAATCTCTAAGCTTGCAGTAATTGGTGATTGACCAACTTTTGCAACTGATGCCGTTGCAAGTGGACCAGTCTTCGCCAAAATCGCTTTTACAAAAGGTGCGCTAGGTACCCGAACAGCTAGTTCATCTAATTCGTTGTTATCGCCCAAATCCCAATTAAGTAAGGCGCTTGGTAAAACCTGAAAGGTAACTTTTCCTGGCCAATATTTCTTCATCGATGCAATTGTGCGCTTATCTAAGTTTCGGGAAATTCCCTCGGCCATTTTGAAATTGCTAACCAAAACTTGAGCTTTGACACCTAATTCATCACCGCGAAGCACATGCATCGCTCTTACCGCATCGTGATTAAAGGCATTACAAATATATGCATATGCATTCTCCATAGGAACTGCAATTACATAACCATCATTAATTGCTTTGACTGCGCGAGTTACGTGCCTAGCCAATTGGCCCTTCTTTAAATCAATCTCTTGCATTACTTCCTCACCGCGCTAGTCCATCTAGGTCTATCGTTTAAATCATAATGTAATTCAATATCTTTGAACATCTCTTCAAGTAGTCCAGAGATGGCGCTGCCCTGTAATTCGTGATGTTCAATTGCCAATACGCCACCTGATTTTAAAAGCCTTGCGGCGGCTTCAATAAATATCTTTGGAATTTCTAAGCCGGTTGCGCCACCGAAGAGCGCGGCACTTGGTTCGCGCTGCACATCTTGAGGTAGCTCTTGATCATTTGGAACATATGGCGGATTGGCGATTACAAAGTCCGCTTTAACTCCTGGTAGCGCATTCTTTACATCACCTTCAACAACTCGCATCTCTTCCACATATTTTGCGACATTTTTTCTTAGCCAAATTAAAGCTTCGGGGCTTTTTTCAACTGCAATTGCACGAACACGATCACATTCAGTTGAAAGCGCAATTGAGAGCGCGCCACTTCCAGCTCCTAAATCAATTACCGAAACTAAGCCCTCCTTCTGCTCAATTAAAGCTAGCAATAATGAAACCATTAATTCAGATTCGGGACGTGGTACTAAAACACCGGGACCTACTTCTAAAGTTAAATCTCTAAAGTGCGCTTCGCCAGTTATATATTGCAAAGGTTCATGTGAAAGTCTGCGATTTAGTAATTGATGGAAATCTTCAGCAATATCTCCCACATTCTCCATGGCATTTTCAAGTGCCACTGGATTATGTAGCTCCATTCTATTTATCCCCAATAAATGGGCAAAGAGAATCTCGGCATCAACTTCTGAATATCCAGCTTTGGCTAAATGTTCTTTAGCGTTGCGGATTAGATCACGAACCATTAGTTGCCTGCGAGCTTTGCGGCCTTATCAGCATCCAGAAGTGATTGAATAACTGGATCTAGTTCGCCATTTAAAACTGCATCCAAATTATTGGCTTTGTAATTTACGCGGTGATCACTTAAACGATTTTCTGGAAAGTTATAGGTACGAATTCGCTCTGAACGATCCACTGTGCGTAACTGGCTCTTACGTTCGGCAGCTGCAGCTGCATCTGCCTTCTCTTGCGCATCAGCCAATAATCGTGCACGCAGAATACGAAGTGCCGACTCTTTATTTTGTAGCTGAGATTTCTCGTTCTGACAGCTAACCACAATTCCCGTAGGTACGTGAGTTAAACGCACTGCAGAGTCAGTGGTGTTAACGCTCTGTCCACCAGGGCCAGAAGAGCGATAAACATCCACACGTACATCATTCATATTTAACTCAACATCAACTTCTTCAGCTTCTGGCAAAACTAAAACACCAGCTGCAGAGGTGTGAATTCGACCCTGTGATTCAGTCTCTGGCACGCGTTGTACTCGGTGTACGCCGCCTTCAAATTTCAATTTTGCATATGGAGATTGGCCAGGAGCTGGAGTGCCCTTTGATTTAATTGCAATCGAGATATCTTTATAGCCACCTAAATCAGAATCTGTTACATCAATTACTTCGGTTTTCCAACCTTGTTTTTCGGCATAACGCATATACATACGTAGCAAATCTCCCGCGAAAAGCGCAGATTCATCTCCGCCAGCGCCCGCTTTAATTTCCATAATTACATCGCGATCATCATTTGGATCACGCGGTAATAACAACTCTTCCAGGATTTCCGCATTTTCCGCTTCGGACTTTTCTAGCGCAGGAATTTCTGCGGCGAATTCCGGATCAACTGCAGCCAACTCTTTTGCAGCAGCAAGATCTTCAACGCTCTGTTTCCACTTACGATATCCCGCGACCACTGGTCCTAATTGGGCATAACGGCGGCCAAGTTTGCGCGCATTGCCGGCATCAGCATGAATACTGGGATCTGCCATCTGCTTTTCGAGTTGGGCATATTCATTTACCAACTCATTAGCTGATGCAAAACGCTCGCTCACTTAACTCCTCCTTTACTAATTCAAATAAAAATAAAAAGACCGCACCCCAACTAGACGTTGGGATATGCGGTCTTTTAAAAAGCTACTTAGATTTTTTACCGAAACGCTCTTCGAACTTCGCGACGCGTCCACCGGTATCAAGAATGCGCTGCTTACCTGTGTAGAACGGGTGGCACTTGTCGCAAACTTCAACATAAATGGTTCCAGCGGTTACTGTTGAGCGAGTCTTAAATGATTCGCCACAACCGCAATTAACGGTTGTCTCTACGTACTCTGGGTGAATCTCTGGCTTCATGATGGTTCCTTCTTGTAAGAACTGGGTCGAAATTTCTTTCGTGAACCAATTCGGGATCAGGGGTAAAGGGTAACCGCGAAGTTACCTTGCGGCCAAATTACGCTTATTTTCCTTCGTCGGGGCCGACTGTGGTCTTCTGGACCTGCATCAAGAATTCCACATTGCTCTTGGTGCCCTTCATTTTCTCAAGCAACAATTCAATTGCTTGTTGTGAATCAAGTGCATGAAGTACGCGACGCAACTTCCAGACAATATTGAGCTCTTCGGTGCCCATAAGAATTTCTTCCTTACGAGTACCTGATGCATCAACATCAACTGCTGGGAAGATGCGCTTATCAGCAAGTTTGCGATCAAGTTTAAGTTCCATATTACCGGTGCCCTTAAACTCTTCGAAGATAACTTCATCCATCTTCGAACCAGTCTCAACAAGTGCAGTTGCCAAAATAGTTAGTGATCCGCCATCTTCGATATTACGAGCAGCGCCAAAGAATTTTTTTGGTGGATATAGAGCTGCAGAATCAACACCGCCAGACAAGATACGTCCAGATGCTGGAGCTGCAATGTTGTACGCACGACCAAGACGGGTAATTGAATCTAGTAGCACCACAACGTCATGACCCATTTCAACCAGACGCTTTGCACGTTCAATTGCTAGCTCTGCAACGGTAGTGTGATCATCAGCTGGGCGATCGAAAGTCGAAGCAATAACTTCACCCTTAACCGAACGCTGCATATCTGTAACTTCTTCTGGGCGTTCATCAACCAAAACCACCATCAAATGGCACTCTGGATTATTTGCTGTAATTGCATTTGCAATTGATTGTAGCACCATTGTTTTACCGGCCTTCGGTGGTGAAACAATTAATCCGCGCTGACCTTTTCCAATCGGTGCAATCAAATCGATTACACGAGTAGTCAAAATATTTGGTTGAGTTTCAAGGCGAAGACGCTCTTGCGGATATAGCGGCACCAACTTTGAGAAATCAACGCGATTGCGTGATTCTTCTGGCGATACTCCATTGATAGTGTCGATGCGAACCAGCGCATTGAACTTTTCGCGGCGCTCACCTTCACGTGGTTGCTTTACCTTACCAGTGATTACATCGCCTTTGCGAAGTGCAAATTTACGGACCTGCTGCATTGATACATATACATCGTTAGGGCTTGGCAGGTAGCCACTGGTGCGAACGAATGCGTAATTTTCAAGAATATCTAGCAAGCCACCAACTGGTAGCAATACATCGTCCTCTGAAATTGTAGGTTCGCCACGATCCTCGCGGTTACGGTTGCGATCACGATCGCGTCCACGATGGCGATCACGATTACGACGCGAACCACCATCTTCGTTATCTTCACGATCGTTGCGATCGTTTCGGTCGTTGCGTTCTGAATTCTCTTGGTTACTTTCCTTCTTGTCGTTATTGCGTTCTGCGCGGCGGGCATCGCGTTCTGCGCGAGCTGCTTCCTTTTCGGCCTTCGCACTTTCGCGATTCTTTGCCTGTAGATCTGCAATCGCATCTACTAATGAGCCTTTTGCCATTTTGGCAGCGCCATCGATTCCGAGTTGTGTAGCAACTTTCTTTAACTGCGGAAGAGTCATCGCAGCAAGTTCAGGACTTTCGGAACGTACCTTTGTATCTTCTGACATTTATATCCTTATAGGTTTCTTTTTGGTAAATCCTAAAAATCTAATTGTGATGGATTTTTAAGAGATTTTTGATTTATCAGCATTAAGGGCCAGAAGGCCTAACTGATGTTGCAAAGCCTAGCAGAAGGCTTTAGATATTGGAAACCTGGTAGCCAGCCCTAGAAATATCGAGGTTTTCGACCTCAAATCCACTACCTGCTGCGCGTACCAAATCTTCTAATTCATGATTTAAATCTGCATCAACTAAAAGTGCAAGCACAGTTGGGCCAGCTCCAGATATGAAAGCCGCAACTCCGGCTGCGCGAAGTTTCTGCATCAATGCATATGACTTTGGCATCGCACTTTCACGGTAAGACTGATGCAAGTAATCTGCGGTTGCACTCAATAATAAATCCGGTCGGTTGGTTAGCGCTTGGGTTAAGAGCGCAGTATTAATTGAATTTTTAACTGCATCTTGATGAGAAATGCTCTCTGGTAACAACTTTCGCACCTTAGAAGTTGGCACATGATTTGATGGGATAAAAGCTACCGCACTAATTCTTGGTGAAACCTCTAATTTAATGGCATCTGCAAATTCATCACCAGTCCAAGCAAGAACCGCGCCACCATAAAGTGCAGCGGCCACATTATCTGGATGACCTTCCATTTGCGTAGCCAAAGTCAGCACATCGTTATCGCTCATACGATCGGCGCCACTAACAACTAAAGAACGCGAAAGTATTAAGCCGCCGATAATTGCACTGGCAGAAGAACCAAGTCCGCGGCCATGTGGCAACGAATTAAGTGCACGTAGCGCCAAACCTGGGTACTCTTTTTTCGGTAATCCTAAAAATTCCCAACCTTTATGAATTGCCTTTACTACTAAATTCTTCTCATCGCGTGGCACCTCATCAGAACCTTCACCGACCACATCGATATCCAGAGATTTATCATCTAAAACTTGGGCGATATATCGATCGCGCTTTTCTAGCGCTAAGGCAAAGCAATCAAAGCCTGGACCTAAATTGGCAGAGCTTGCTGGGACTTTTACCTCGTAAGCACTAGCGCGAAAAGTTAAGCGTGACATTTAAGCTAGACCTAATTTTTCTGCCGCCACTTTGGCATTTACCGGAACCACAATTGGGTCGGATGCTGCTTCTAGCGCCCATTGAATATCTTTTAAGCCATGGCCAGTAACGGTAACTACCATTCGCTTTGCCTTTGGCAGATTTCCATTTGCTTGGTGTTTTAATAAACCAGCAATTCCGGCTGCAGATGAAGGTTCAACGAAGATACCTTCTTTACTTGCTAGCAAACGATAAGCATTAAGGATCTCTTCATCTGTTACTGAATCAATTAAGCCACCGGACATATCGCGGGCATTTGTTGCGCCTTGCCACGAAGCTGGGTTTCCAATTCGAATCGCAGTGGCAATAGTTTCTGGCTTCTTAACCACTTCACCACGAACAATTGGTGCGGCACCTTCTGCTTGAAATCCCCACATCTTTGGCAATCTTGAAGACTTTCGATCTTCACGATATTCCAAATAACCTTTCCAATACGCGGTGATATTTCCGGCATTGCCCACAGGCAAAACATGATAGTCCGGCGCATCATTTAGAAAATCAATAACTTCAAAAGATGCGGTCTTCTGACCTTCGATGCGATAAGGATTTACCGAATTGACTAGCGCCACTGGATAGTTTTCTGATAACTCTTTGGCAAGTTCTAAGCAATCATCAAAATTTCCATCAACTTGCAGAATCTTTGAGCCATGCACTACTGCTTGCGCCAACTTGCCCATTGCAATCTTGCCTTGCGGAATTAAAACTGCCGGCACCATATTTGCATGCGCTGCATACGCTGCCGCAGATGCTGAGGTATTTCCGGTTGAGGCGCAGATAACTGCCTTAGCGCCATCTTCGGCCGCTTTTGATATCGCCATAGTCATGCCGCGATCTTTAAATGATCCAGTTGGATTAGCACCTTCGAACTTTAACCAAATCTCATTACCCAATATTTTTGAAAGATTTTTCGCTTCAACAAGCGGGGTGCCACCTTCGCGAAGAGTTACAACTGGAGTTTTGCTGTTAACCGGTAAGCGATCGCGATATTCTTCAATGACACCGCGCCATTGATGTGGGCCAACCTTTGCTTTACGGAAAATCAAGATGCAGACCCTTCGACACGAATAACACTTTCAACTTCACGCACCACATCTGATTTAGATAGCGCGGCAACAGTTGCCGCTAAATTTGCTTCGGTTGCACGGTGTGTAACTACAGTTAATTCAGCAGCGTCACCGCGACCTTTCTGTAAGACTGTTTGAATTGAGACATCTTCTTTGGCAAACGTGTTTGCCACGCTTGCAAGTACGCCAGGCTTATCGTGAACTGCCATTCGAATCGCATACTTAGTAATTGCCGCACCTTTTGGCGCAATACCTAAATCAGCGTAATCAGATTCGGCCGGACCTTTACTGCCAGCAACTATGTGGCGAGATACCGCAACCACGTCGCCGAGTACTGCTGACGCAGTTGGCGCACCGCCGGCACCGCGACCATAAAACATTAACTGTCCCGCGCCTTCTGATTCTACGAAGACCGCATTAAATGCTTCACGAACTGCAGCTAATGGGTGGCTGCGATCTAACATCATTGGCGCTACTCGAACTGAGATTCCGTGGTCGGTGCGCTTAGCCTCTGCAATTAATTTAATTACCTTGCCCATTGATTTAGCGGTAGCCACATCTTGAGCGCTTAATTTAGTGATTCCCTCACAAGCTACATCATTTGCAGTTACTCGAGAGTGAAAAGCTAAACCAGCAAGAATTGCCGCCTTTGCTGCCGCATCATGACCTTCTACATCTGCAGTTGGATCTGCTTCTGCATAACCAAGTGCTTGCGCCTCTTTCAAAACTGTTTCGAAGGGCAGATTCTCTTCATCCATTTTGGTCAGAATGAAATTAGTTGTGCCGTTAACAATTCCCATAACGCGATTAATACGATCGCCAATTAAAGATTCTCGTAATGGTCTAATGATTGGAATCGCGCCTGCCACTGCTGCTTCATAATAAAGATCGACGCCAGCTTTTTCTGCGGCGTTATATAAATCGGCACCATGTGTTGCTAGCAGCGCCTTATTTGCAGTGACCACTGATTTGCCGTTAGTAATAGCTTTAAGAATTAATTCGCGGGCAGGTTCGATACCGCCCATAACTTCAATTATTAAAGAAATCTCTGGATCGCTAACTACTAAATTGGCATCGGTAGTCAATATTGCTTCAGGAACTCCATCGCGCTTTGAAATACTTCGCACTGCAACTTTGGTTAATTCAAGTTGGGCCCCGGCACGAGCTGCTAGATCCGCACCATTGTTAGCTAATTCGCGAGCTACTGCCCCTCCAACCACGCCGCAACCAAGCATGCCGATTTTGATGGATTTCATACGCTTATTCTTTCACACCCTAGAGAAGGTCTAAACGCAATAAATCTTCGTATGTTTCGCGACGAACTATCACTTTGGCCACACCATTTTGAACAGCAATTACAGGTGGACGTGGCACGTGGTTGTAATTACTAGCCATGCTTCGGTTATATGCACCCGTTGCGGGAATCGCCAATAAATCACCGGGCTTGATATCTGAAGGTAGCTCAATGTCGCGAATCAAGATATCTCCAGTTTCGCAATGTTTTCCCACAATACGAGTGTTTTCTGGTTCCGCTGTTGAAATTCTATTTGCTAAATGCGCCTCATAAATTGCGCCATATAGACCAGGACGAATGTTGTCTGACATGCCTCCATCTACAGAAATGTAATTTCGAGTTGCACCATTTTCTAAATTAACTACTTTGGTAGTGCCAACTTCATAGAGAGTAAACATTGATGGTCCAACTATTGAGCGACCAGGTTCGATAGACACATGTGGAATCTTCAAATTACGAGCTGCGCATCCTTTTACAACGGCATCTTTAATTTGCCCAACTGCATCTTCGATTGCAAGTGGTGCATCCTCAGCGGTGTATACAATTCCAAAACCACCACCAAAATCAACATCTGGAAATTCGCGATTAAATTCATCACGATATCTAGCCATAAAGTCCAGCATTCGTTCAATAGTTAAACGATGGCCATCCATATTAAATATCTGTGAACCAATATGCGCATGAACTCCTCGCAAATCTAATTGGGAGTATTTCGAAATCTCTTTTACCGCATCCCACGCCACACCACTTGCAATAGCGAAGCCAAATTTCACATCAGTATGAGCGGTAGCAATGGCTTCTAAAGTATGCGCTTCAACGCCTGGATTTAGACGAATCATTACTACTTGAGTTTTGCCATGTTTCTTGGCGGCTTCAGCAACACGAGTAATTTCTTGCATTGAATCAATGACGATGCAGCCAACGCCAACGCTTACTGCTCGATCAATTTCTGCTAACGACTTGTTATTACCATGAACTTTGATTCTATTAACTGGAAAGTCTACGGAGAGCGCAACTTCTAACTCTCCCCCAGTGGCAACATCAATTCCTAGACCCAATTCATCAATCCAGCGGACCAATTGCTTGCAAATAAAGGCTTTTGATGCGTAATAAACAATAGATGAATCAAATGAATTCTTCATAGCACGGTTGAAAGCCGTTGCACGCGCTTTGAAATCATCTTCATCCAAAATAAATGCAGGCGTGCCAAATTCTTTTGCTAATTCAGTTGCGCTAATTCCGGCAACTGTTAATTGGTCGCTAGCAAACTTAACGTTTGCCGCCCAAGGGTTATGGCTCATTACATCCGCTCCGGCGCACTAACGCCTAATAGTGAGAGCCCATTGTCCAATACTTGTCGCGTCGCTGCACATAGATTTACTCGCGCGATATGAACGTCACCAGGTGCTTCATCACCCATTGGAAGTACACGGCAATCTGCATAAAAGCGGTGGTAAACGCCAGCTAACTCCTCTAAATAGCGAGCAATTCGATGTGCTTCACGAAGTTCGGCTGCAGTATTCACGACAATTGGAAAATCAGAAAGCGCACCCATTAATTCAATCTCACTTTCATGAGTTAATTCTGAGGTATTAAATTTCCCAATTTTGATGCCAAGTTCTTCGGCATTTCGAAGTAGCGCAGCAATTCGTGCATGGGCATATTGAACGTAATAAACCGGGTTTTCATTTGTGTGTGATTTAAGAACTTCCACATCCATAACCATTGGTGAATCGGTTGGATAACGAAGCAATGTGTAACGTGCTGCATCAACGCCAACTTCCTCGACGATATCTTCCAAAGTAATAATGGTGCCGGCACGTTTAGAGAGCTTAACTTCCTCACCATTTTTCATTATTTTCACTAATTGGCCAATTAATACTTCGACTACTTCGGGGCTGTCGTTATTACATTGCGCAACTGCTTTTAATCGACCGACATACCCATGATGATCCGCGCCAAGTAGATAAATACAGATGTCATAACCGCGTTCGCGTTTATTAATGTAATACGCAGTATCTGAGGTGAAATAGGTATATGTGCCATCAGCCTTTAAAAGCACACGGTCTTTATCATCACCAAAATCTGTAGTTCGAAGCCAGGTTGCGCCATCAGCTTCATATACATGGCCCTTCTTTTTTAACTCATCCAGCCCATGTTCCACGGCACCACTTTCATGAAGCGACCGCTCTGAAAACCAAATATCGAAATGGGTATTAAAAGTTTTTAAGACTCTCTGCTGATCTTCAAGTTGCCAGTTATATGCGCGTTCTCGGAATTCAATCTGCTGCACATTTTCTGGTAACTTTAAAATTCCGGCATCTTGTTCGATTAAATGATTTGCAATCTCTTTGATGTATTCACCTTGATAACCATCTTCGGGTGCCGCTTTCCCAAGTGCAGCGGCCCGCACAGATTCGCCAAATAATTCCATCTGCACACCGCGATCATTTATATAAAATTCGCGAGTTACCTTTGCACCTGCTGCAGTTAATATCCGAGCCAGCGAATCACCGACTGCGGCCCAGCGAGTATGACCTAAGTGCAAAGGGCCTGTGGGGTTTGCGCTAATAAATTCCACATTGAAATTCTTGCCAGCCAAAGAGTTTCCATTGCCATAACTTTTGCCAGCTTCATTAATAAGGCTAACTAGTTCGGCTTGGCTGGCTCGATTTAAGGTGAAGTTAATAAAACCTGGCCCCGCGATATCAACTTTAGAAATATTAGGTAGCGCGGAAAGCTCCTGGGCCAAAAGCCCGGCAATCTCACGGGGGTTCTTGCCGGCTTGCTTTGCTAATTGCAGCGCTATAGAAGAGGCATAATCCCCATGTTCACGGTTCTTTGGACGCTCTAGCGGCACCTCGCCCTGAAACTCAAGTTTCAATCCTTGTTCAATGGCAGCCCGGATCTGGGAAATTAGCTGCTCATGAGGCGACATCATTGGCGAAGTCTACTTGAAGGCCATATTTATTAAGTTGATTAAGGTTTTATTACAAAAGTTCTAATTTTGCGGAAATACCTCTAAGTTAGGGTTGCTTCACCACATAGGCCCCACTGATCACGAGGATCAACTTATGTGTGTGGACTTTTCGAAAGGTAACTAAATGTCAAAGCGTCGTTTAGCTCTTGTTGCAACTGTTTCAGCTGCAGCAATTGCTCTAACTGGTTTTGTCACAACTTCAGCAAAGGCTGCTTCAGGCTTTGTTGGTGTGATTCTTCCAGATGCTGCTTCTTCAGCTCGCTGGGAAACAGCAGACCGTGGATTCTTGAAGGCTGCATTTGATAAGGCTGGCGTAAAAGTCGATATCCAGAATGCAAATGGCGATAAGGCTGCATTCGCAACTATCGCTGATCAAATGCTAACCAAGGGTGCAAAGGTTCTAATCATGGTTAACCTTGATTCAGATTCAGCTAAGGCTGTTCAGGACAAGGCAAAGAAGCAAGGTGTCCCAACAATCGATTACGATCGTTTAACACTTAAGGGATCAGCTTCTTACTACGTTTCATTCGATAACGTTGCAGTAGGTAAGTTACAAGGACAAGGAATTGTTGATTGCTTAAAGGCAAAGGGTGTTAAGAAGCCTCGCGTTGTATACCTAAATGGTTCACCAACCGATAACAATGCAACTCTATTCAAGCAAGGTTATGCATCAGTTGTTGGTCCATACCTAAAGAGCTCAGGTGGCACACTTGTTGATGACCAAGCTGTTCCAGATTGGGATAACGTAAAGGGCGGAACAATTTTCGAGCAGCAGCTAACAAAGGCTGGCGGAAAGCTTGATGCAGTTGTTTCTGCTAACGAAGGTCTAGGTCTTGCAGCAGTTGCAGTTCTTAAGAAGAACAAGCTAAATGGCAAGGTATGCGTATCTGGTCAGGATGCAACAGTTGACGGACTTCGCGCAATTCTAACTGGCGATCTATCAAACACTGTTTACAAGGCAATCAAGGCTGAAGCTCAGGGTGCAGCTGATCTAGCTGTGGCTTTGATCAACGGTAAGACTGCAAAGACCAATGGAACAACAGATAATGGTGTTTCAAAGGTTCCTTCAGTACTTCTAGTACCAGTTGGCATCACCAAGAGCAACGTAAAGGTTGTTATTGCTGATGGCTTCCAGAAGAAGGCAGACGTTTGCAAGGGAATTGAAAAGCTTTGCTCAGCAAATGGTGTTAAGTAATAAGTAAGTAATAGTAAAAAGTTAGGCCCGTGAGTAATCTCGGGCCTAACTTCTATAAAGGGTCCCGATAGGAAGAATTAATGACAGAGCCAATCCTCTCGCTGCGCGGCATCGAGAAATCTTTCGGTCCAGTTCAGGTTTTAAAAGGCATCGATTTCGATGCTTACCCTGGCCAAGTGACTGCACTTGTTGGAGATAACGGAGCAGGTAAGTCCACTTTAATTAAGTGCATTGCTGGTATCTACAACATTGATAATGGTGATTATTTCTATGAGGGCAATAAAGTTCATGTTGGCGGACCAAGAGATGCAACCGCACTCGGCATAGAAATTGTTTATCAAGACCTAGCGCTCTGCGATAACTTGGACATTGTTCACAATATGTTCCTAGGCCGCGAAAAGAAAAAGGGCATCACTCTTTATGAAGAAGAGATGGAAGCTTTAGCGCGCAAGACTTTGGATGGCTTGAGCGTGCGCACCGTGAAATCAATCCGCCAAACCGTATCTTCGCTTTCTGGTGGTCAGCGACAGACTGTGGCGATTGCCCGAGCCGTGCTTTGGAATAGCAAGGTCGTAATTTTGGATGAGCCAACTGCAGCTTTAGGTGTGGCACAAACTGAACAAGTCTTAAATTTAGTTCGTCGTTTGGCAGATAATGGCTTAGCAGTAATTCTAATTTCTCACAATCTAAATGACATTTTCCAAGTCGCAGATAACATTGCTGCGCTTTACTTAGGCAATATGGCTGCGCAAGTTAAGAAAAATGATGTTACACATGCACAAGTAGTTCAGTTGATTACTACTGGTAAGACTGCAGGGGTTGCTTAATATGAATACCGAAGTGGTAGCAGATTCCGGCACTTTAAAAAGCGCCTGGCATGATTACTTAGCACGCATTAAATCTGGCGACATGGGTGCGCTGCCTGGCGTGCTTGGTCTATTTACCCTCTGCATAGTCTTTGGAATTATGAGTGATGTCTTCCTGACTCCTGGAAACTTCGCTAATTTGTTAACTCAAGCTGCATCCGTAACCGTTATTGCAATGGGATTGGTTTTTGTACTTCTGCTTGGCGAAATCGACCTCTCGGCTGGATATGCATCTGGTGTATGTGGCGCAGTGTTGGTAATTCTGATCACCAACCATGGTTATGCATGGTGGCTGGCGCTATTAATCAGCATTATTTGTGGTGCATTTCTTGGTTACATAATTGGTGCAATGGTTTCTCGACTTGGAATTCCATCTTTCGTAGTAACGCTTGCGGCATTCTTAATGTTCCAAGGTCTTCTACTTTTACTTGCAGGTGAGGGCGGAACTATCCGAATTGAAGATCCAACTATTTTGGCGGTTCAAAACAATAATCTCACGCCGACACTTTCTTGGATACTTTTCCTAGGTGTTTCGGCTTTATATGTTTTAGTTGGCTTGGCTCGAATTAATTCGCGTAGAAAGGCTGGCTTAAAATCTGAACTTAAGAAACTTTGGTTTATTAAGACTGGATCTTTATTAGCACTTGGTGCGGGAGCGGTTTATGCGCTTAATTTGGAACGCTCAAACAATCCAGACTTAGTTAGCTTAAAAGGCACCCCTTTTATTGTTCCAGTAATTTTGGTGCTACTTGTTGGAGGCACATTTGTATTGAGTCGCACCGCATATGGTCGCCATATTTATGCAGTTGGTGGCAATGCCGAAGCCGCTCGACGTTCTGGTATAAATGTTAAAAACATTCGCACCAGTGCATTCGTAATCTGTTCTTCATTCGCTGCAATTGCGGGAATGCTCTTTGCATCCCGCCAGAATTCAATTTCACCAACCACTGGTGGCTCTTCAACGCTGCTCTACGCAGTTGGCGCCGCAGTGATTGGTGGAACTTCTCTTTTCGGTGGCAAAGGAAAGATGCGCGATGCAGTGCTTGGTGGTCTAGTAGTTGCCGTCATTGATAACGGCATGGGACTACTTGGTTATGCAGCCGGTGTTAAATTTATTGTTACCGGTGCGGTGTTGTTAATTTCCGCTGGCGTTGATGCGATTTCTCGCAGAGGCGCAGCTTCTAATTAACTCCCATCAAATGTTCCATTGCTAATTGATCTAACACTTCGTAGTTGTAGCCACGTTTTCCAGCAGCCTCAACATCAAATGATTCCTTAGATAGGTCGCGCCAAGTTTCACCAGCGTTAAGTGTTGGCTCTTCGAGTCCTGGAATGTTTGAGTTCTTCATGGCCTCAATTACGCGTGGATCTTTGCGGAAGGCGGCTGCACGCTCCTTCAAAATTAAATACATCCTCATATTTGCAGTTGCAGACTCCCACACGCCATTGTCGTTCTCAGTACGAACTGGCTTGTAATCGAAGTGGCGCATACCGTCATAGCCGTAACGCTCTAAGAGATCTACTAAGAAGAATGCGTTTTTCAAGTCTCCGTGGCCAAAGACGAAATCCTGATCGTACTTAGGGCCACGCTGGCCATTTAAATCAATGTGGAATAACTTCTTCTGCCACAGAGCTTGCGCGATGCCGTGGACAAAGTTCAAGTTAGCCATCTGTTCGTGACCAACTTCTGGATTTAGTCCAACTAATTCTGGGTTATTTAAAGTCGAAATAAAGCCAAGTGCGTGACCAATTGTCGGCAAGAAAATATCGCCGCGAGGTTCATTTGGTTTTGGTTCAATTGCAAATTTAAGGTCATATTTATTATCTAGTACATACTGACCCAAAATATTAAAGCCTTCGCGATATCTTTCTAGCGCAACGAAAGCGTCTTTAGAACTTTCAGATTCGGCGCCTTCTCGTCCGCCCCAGCAAACATAAATCTTCGCACCAAGCTCAACTGCAAGATCAATATTTTTCATTACCTTGCGAATTGCATATCTGCGAATATCTTTATCGTTTGAGGTAAGTGCACCATCTTTAAAAACTGGATGAGAGAAGAGATTTGTAGTTGCCATCGGAACTTTCATTCCGGTCTCATCAAGCGCTTTTTTAAATCTATCTATATGTTGGCGGCGATTAGTTTCATCAGAACCAAAAGGAATCAAATCATCATCATGAAAAGTAACGCCATATGCACCGCGTGCTGCTAATTCTTTAACAGTTCGAACTGGATCTAACGCGTCTCTAGTTGGATCTCCGAATGGGTCTCTTGCTTGCCAGCCTACGGTCCAGAGACCAAATGTAAATTTATCTGCAGGTGTTGGCGTATAAGACATTGCATACCTTCTCAAGCGACGATTTTGAATATCTCTAATCTATTACTAACCTACTCCAGTTCCAATACTCCAGCGGGAGTGGTGAAACGGCAGACACGCAGGTCTTAGGAACCTGTGCCTTACGGCGTGTGGGTTCAAGTCCCACCTCCCGCACCAGTTCAATTTAATTCAAGTACATTTTCTTTATGGAAATACTGATTGCATCTTTCTTTTTACTAATTGGCGCTGAGATACGCAATGAACTAGAACATAAGAAAGAGTTAGTTGCTCCCTTGCTTGCCGCATTGGGCGGCATGGTGCTGCCAGCCATAATGTTCCGATTGCTGCAACCAAATTCAGGTGCCTGGGGCGCGGTGATGCCTACAGATATCACTTTGGCTCTAGCTGTGATTGCACTTTTAGGAAAGCGTATCGATCCAAAACTAAGATTATTTGTCTTAGCACTGGCAGTTGCTGACGACTTTTTATCATTAATTGCTATTGGAATTTTTTATAGCGGAAAACTTAATCTTGCAACCGCTTCTTCCACAATTCTTGCCGCAATTATTGGGGCATTATTGCCAAAGAAAGATTTAGTTATTAAGTATTTAACGCCTTGGTCATTTTTTGTGGTGACTCCAGTAGTGATAATTTCACACTTCCCAACTCACTTTGAATTTGATGGCACTGTCAGCTCGTATTTAATAGCTAGAATTTTGGGTAAAGTAATCGGCATCTCGCTGGTTGCTTGGTTAGTATTAAAACGCGAAATGATTGGCGTGGGGTTGCTCTGTGGAATGGGCATGACGGTATCTATAGTGATAGCTGATATTTCTGCTACTGAAACTGAGCTACATAGTTTGCACAGTGGAATTTACTTAGCTTCAATAATTTCGGGAATTCTTGGATACATATGGTTAAGATTTGGCAGCGCGAAATCCTGATTCCAAATCTTTTTTGATGTCCTCAAAGTCTTCAATACCAATACTTAGCCGAATCATTCCTGGGTTTATGCCAGCAGCCCTCATTCCTTCATCGCCGAGTTGTGAATGTGTTGTAGACGCAGGATGAATAACTAAGGAACGCACATCTCCAATATTGGCTACGTGACGGAAAAGCTGCAAACTTTCTACAAATTTTATGCCTGCTTCTTTGCCGCCTTTTATTTCGAATGACATTACTGCACCACCACCTTTCGGTGCATATTTCTGTTGATTTTTGTGCCATTCGGAACTCTTCAAGCCGTTATACATAACTTGATTAACCTGGGGATGACCAGATAACCATTCGGCAATTTTTTGGGCATTCGAAAGGTGCTCTTTCATTCGCATACTCAGTGTTTCCATACCTTGAGAAAGCAGCCAAGCATTGAAAGGCGATACTGCAGAACCAAAATCACGCAGTAATTGCACTCGTGCTTTGATAATGAACGCCATATTTCCAACCGATGATTTTAGACCAAAATCACGTGCATAAATTAAATTGTTATAACTTGCATCAGGTTGATTAAACCCAGGGAATTTATCTGGGTCTTTACTATAGTCAAAATTACCTGAATCAACAATCGCTCCAATAATTGCACTACCGTGACCAGATAGAAATTTTGTTGCCGAGTGAGTAATCACATCAGCTCCATAATCAAATGGTTTAGTTACATATGGAGTGGCGATTGTGTTGTCTACAATCCAAGGGACGCCGGCGTCATGGGCAATATTTGCTATTCCTTCAATATCAAGGGCAGCTGCAATCGGATTTGAGATTCCTTCTCCAAAAAAAGCTTTTGTGTTTGGTCTTACTGCGCTTTTCCAAGCATCTAAATTGTTGGCATCCTCGACAAAGGAGGTCTGGACACCCCATTTAGGAAGGGTGAAATGTAATAGATTATAAATTCCACCATAAATATTTCTACTTGAAACGATGTGATCGCCTGCTTCGGCTAAATTCATTAATGCCATGGCTGTCGCAGCCATTCCAGAAGAGACTAATAATGATCCGATTCCGCCCTCAAGCTTTGCTAATCGTTCTTCTACAATAGCTTGAGTGGGGTTGGTCATTCGCGTATATGAATTTCCAAATTCTTTCAACGCAAATAAATTGGCAGCTTGTTCTGAATTCTTAAATTGGTACGCTGTTGTTTGGTGGATTGGTAAATTGATGGACCCGAAGCTTCCATCTGGTTCTTGACCTGCATGTATTTGTTGTGTGTTAAATGACCAATCGTCAGACATAAAGCACGCCTTTCTAATTCTCTTCAGACTAGACCTGCTATTCCCTAAGTGCAAGCATTTCGCAATTACAAATACTTTGTAAGAATTTTCTGGTAATTATTGTTACTTTCTGGCTCCGATTTAGACAGAAGATACGAGGAGCTACATGTCTAACTATTCATTCGAAACTCTGCAGATTCATGCAGGTCAACAGCCAGATCCAACTACCGGTGCTCGCGCACTTCCATTATTTCAAACTACCGCTTATCAATTCCGAGACACCGAGCATGCCGCTAATCTTTTTGGATTAGCAGAACTTGGCAATATCTATACCCGCATTATGAATCCAACCCAAGATGCAGTGGAACAGAGAATCGCGGCACTCGAAGGCGGCGTTGCTGCTCTTTTAGTTGCATCGGGTTCTGCTGCGACTACATTCGCTATTTTAAATTTGGCGGAGGCTGGCGATCACATTGTTTCTTCGCCATCTCTTTATGGCGGTACCTACAATTTATTTCATTACACGCTACCTAAGTTTGGCGTAGAAGTTACCTTCGTGGATGATGCAAATGATCCAGAATCTTGGAAAAGGGCGATTAAGCCAAATACCAAAGCTTTCTTCGGTGAAACAATCGCAAATCCAAAGAATGAAATTCTAGATATTGAAGCAATCGCCAAAGTGGCACATGAAAATGGTTTACCTTTAATCGTAGATAACACCGTCGCCACTCCATATTTAATAAAGCCAATTGAACATGGCGCTGATGTAGTGATCCATTCGGCAACTAAATTCCTTTCAGGTCACGGCAATGCCGTTGTAGGCGCAATCGTGGACTCAGGTAAATTTAATTACGCGAAATACCCTGAGAGATTTAAGAACTTTAATGAACCAGATCCTTCTTATCATGGCTTGGTTTACGCCGCTGCGCTTGGCGAAGGTTCAGCATTCGGAGCAAACCTCTCGTATATTTTCAAGATTCGCTTAACTCTGCTTCGAGATATCGGAGCTGCGGTTTCACCATTTAACGCTTGGCTCTTGGCACAAGGTCTTGAGACGTTGTCACTTCGTATTGAACGACATGTTGAAAATACGAAAGCGGTTGCGGAATGGTTAGAAAAGCATCCGGATGTAGAGAAAGTTAACTATGCGAGTTTGCCATCATCAAAGTGGCATGCGCTAGCAAAGAAGTACTCACCTAAAGGCTCTGGCGCAGTGCTCTCCTTTGAATTAAAAGGTGGCGTTGCAGCTGGCAAGAAATTTGTGGAATCACTAAAACTATTTAGCCATGTTGCAAATATCGGTGATGTTCGTTCACTAGTAATTCATCCAGCAACTACTACACATTCTCAATTATCACCAGAAGAGCAATTAGCAGCTGGAGTTACACCTGGATTGGTCCGACTAAGCCTGGGCCTTGAAAATCTTGCAGATATCAAGAGCGATCTTGAGGCTGGCTTCAAAGCAGCACGCGGCTAATTCGCCCTCTGTATTAATACCCCGCTATCGCTCCTCGGTAGCGGGGTATTAGTTTCTCTGCCAATCTATTAAAGTTGCCCACCTGACGTAAGGAGCATCAAGTGGCTAAGAAGAGCGGTTTCTTCAATTGGGTTGGTTACAAAGAAGAGAACGAACCATCGATGTCATCAGTTGACCGGATTCGCGAACTTGAATCACAGTTAGCTGACCTACGTTCTCGTCGCGATATTCGTTCACTCTCTAAAGAAGAGTTCGAAATTCTGGCAACTGAAACTGCGCTAACTATGATCAAATCTGCGCAAGTTCGTGAAGCAAAGGCACAAGCGGCTTCAGATCGTCTGGTCAATGAAACTCAGCGCCAAGCAAAAGATGCCTTAGAAGCAGCGCAAGAGAAAGCACAATCTATTCTTAGTGGCGCTGAAGCGCGTGGCCGTAAATATATTAAGGCTGCGGAGACCGAAGCAACTGAGACAATTGAGCAGGCTGAAATTACCGCTGAAGAACTTTTGGAACAGCGTAAGCGTGAAGGTTCTTCCATTGTTAATAGCGCAAAACGTGAAGGTGATTTGATTATTGGCGAAGCATCCCGAGATGTTTTGGAGTACCGCCAATGGCTAAATAGCGTCATGGAAGAGGCTGGTCGTCTATACAAGATCCAAACTCAATCACTTGATGCCGCTCAAGAAGCAATTCATGCTAGCCGGAACAGATTAGAGAGTGCTTACGGTCGGCTAGCTGAACTACGTAAC
>JBJTCN010000027.1:0-2825 GCA_046091905.1 Candidatus Nanopelagicaceae bacterium | reverse complement strand
ATGAATGACGATGACGATAGCCTCCCTCCCCTCCCCCCCGGAATGAATGTTTGTGGAATGTCAGAGTACGAAATACTCCGACGTCGAAAAATTCGTCGCAACGAGGCTAGATTGAAGAGTCTGGGATTCGGGAACCGCCGCAACAAGGCTAGGTCAAAGCGCGTTGGTTTGGGGGACGATGGTGAGGGGAGTAATAGCTTGACGGTTCTCAGGAGATCTATGCGTGTGAAGCCCGGTGACGGTTTGTACTATCCTCCTGAGGACAATGCACTTGAGGCTGATGTGTTCAACGAAGATTACAATGATAGGTATCGTTCATCCATTCCCGCGGAAGCCGCCTGTGATCGCAATCGTAACCGGGTAATGGGAGGGCCACAGTTTCCGGAAAATGCGACAAAGGCGGATGCTCGTTACTACAAGGCACAACGTAAGGCCTACACAGATTCCGCTCGTCGCAAATTGGCAAAAAATCTGTCCACCATTGATATGAATTCTACGCCGCAGAAAGAACACAGTTTGGAGTACACCGGGGATCAAACTCCACACATCCGTCTAATGAGCACAGTCGAGCACACACGGTTAATGCAGGGTCACACATTTTCTGATAAGGAAGCATTGATGATTCGTGTCGCAGAAGAGGCAAACTATCAAAATATCAAAGTTAAGGTTCTCAAAAGCTGCAAAATGCAGTACGAGGTTGCAGGTGACATGTTCTACGTTAAGGCATCGCATCGATTGTATGAGGGATGGAAGGTTACCACTTGTGCTTGCAGGGATGGTGATGACCCGCTTGTTATTCCAGAGCGGGTGATGTTCATTCCTGAGAAATCCCTGCGCCATCC
The DNA here is from genome assembly GCA_046091905.1 of Candidatus Nanopelagicaceae bacterium. Taxonomy (GTDB): domain Bacteria; phylum Actinomycetota; class Actinomycetes; order Nanopelagicales; family Nanopelagicaceae; genus ZLKRG08. The sequence continues at coordinate 1,983 of JBJTCN010000027.1, read as the reverse complement.
ATTCACCGGCAAATGGATAGGTCATATCCTTCGAACGCATCTTGAGACATGCCCTGGAATGTCCTATGTTCACATGCGGAGCTTGTGCGAGAATCACGCAAACTCAAATGCGCTCACAGATAACATCCTGCAGGAGGCAAGGGACACTGCTAAGTTTGATTTGTTTGGTGATGCAGACGATAATGTCAAGTACTGTGAGGCAATAAGAGATGCAATTATTGCGTCAGGCCATACTTGCGAGCTACTTTTTGCTGACCGACGTGATGTGATCCATAAACTTCAAACAACGGTACTTCGGGAGGAGCTCAGGCGCAGGGAGGCAAGCAATGAACCAGCACTTGAAAAGGGGAAGGATACTGAAAAGTTCCTACAAAATTGGTCTATCGAGCACGAGGTAGACCTCACACGTCAATTGGGTATGGAGGACGGTCCTCCATTGAAGTTCCTTACTGGAATACTTATTGCTACCTCCACATCAAAAAAGCAAATTCCGTTTCTTCAAGAGGTTATTCAGGCTGATGCAGCGCACATGTCTTTTGGTAAATACACCCTCTTTTCAGCATATGCAAACACTGCCAACGGTACGATGGCTCCATTGGGATTTGCAATTCTCTTTGGTAATGAAGATACAACCAACTGGATTAAGTTTTGGTCATTCATCAAGTCGGTCCACCCTATTGTGAATCAGCGTACCAAAACAATCATCACCGATCAAGACAAAGGCTCTCTTGCATCAATTAGACAGATACTTCCGGACGCTGGTATATTTCACTGTGCCTTTCATCGTCGGCAAAACATCAAGAAGAAATTTGGAGGTGGGGAGGGAAATACACCACTCACATGTCTTTGGATGTATAACATCCTGGTGAAATGCAGCTCCGTTGCCGCAATTCAGTTTCTCAAACAGAAGTACGAGGATCAAATGAAGCCTGCTCACGTCGCCTATCTGAGTGCTCTTAAAGACGACCAGCAGTATCCAGCGGCGCGCTGTGACAAGGCGCACGATGTCTGTATGTACGGTAAGACTGCTTCGAGTGGAGTCGAAAGCATGAATCGAGCCAATGATAATGTGCGAGCAAGAACAGCTGTGGATGTACTAAATGCTGCACTCATTCTCTTGAAGAAGGAGGGAACTCGCTATGAACGGGCTCAGTCGGACGCACACAAGAAATCAAGGTGGTCTGACTCTTGCCTTACGCCTAAGGGCATGACTATTATGGAAGAGATCTTTGGCAAGTGTGACCCTTCAATCTACCGAGTCCAGATGACGGACTTTCCAGACTACAACCAGTTTGTTGTTTCAAAGAAGTCCTCAGCAATGAGGCAGTATATTGTTCAGATCCCAAAGGTGGGGATGGATCATGGTTCTCGGTTTGGAACTTGCACTTGTGGATTCCCGACGAAGGAAGGCATCCCATGCGATCACATGGTAGCAATAACTAAGGCTGGACGAATCCCAAACTTGTCAAGGGTACAACTAATGCCATTCTGGTATACCCGCGCTCAGTGGCAATTGCAGTTTCCCAAGGATGAAGTATACAAGGCGGATATTACCTGGGCGAATATCAAGAAAACAGCGGTGGCAAATGAACAGATGAGGTACTGTCCTACCTGGTCAGCTCCTAAAAAGAAGGGGCGTCCAAAGACTAACGTACGGAAGTTGGGAATCTCAGATCACATCAAGATGGCTGGAGCGAAGAGGACGAAGAAAAACGTGAATGTACCACAAACTGTCATCGGAGAGGAACACGAGGACAACGCCTGTATTGAAGTCATTGAGGAATTGGAAGTAAAGAAACAGGATAACAAGGATGGTGTCGCAGGGAGTGTGTAGTGTTTGCATGGCATAGGGAGTGTGTAGGACGTTTACATATGAATTCAGTTAATTCATCTATGTTACTACTATTTGATTGACATTATTGTCTACAAAGCTGTAATAAAATTCGTTCCCTGTTTTTCTTAACGGTGTTTGCTGCTATTACC
>JBJTCN010000026.1:0-8108 GCA_046091905.1 Candidatus Nanopelagicaceae bacterium | reverse complement strand
ATCGCACACTCTAAATCGGTTAAATTTGAAGGAAGTAGCACTTGCTTCAGAGTGCGATGTGATGCTGTATCTAAATTGAATGTAAAGTCACGCATTCCTGCTGCAAATGCGCCGCGAATTACATCGACGACAGCTTGTGGGTTATTGACAGCGGTTTCATCAAAACTGAGCACATCACTGATGCCCGATGCAAATAAATGATGGTGCCTTGCCACTGTTTTCAAATGGCTAAATAAATCTGGTTCAGCACCCACTGGAATTCGAGTACCTGCCGTTACATCTAGATCCAAATCGATTCCCGACTGGCTATGCAAAAATGCTCTGCCGTCATTCCCACTGCAATATGGCATTTCTATGTCAGCTACCAACTCTGCAATTCTTGAAGTGATTTGGTAGCCAAGTTCATCGGCTTCAGCGCTGTGGCCATATCTTCCGGAGCCGCCTGAGCGCTCCATTAAAATATTTACAGCTTCAGCCAGTCCAAATATTCCAAACATTGCTGAAAATTTATCTAATGAAATTAATCCTTCTTTTACAAGCCAATCTGAATTAAAGAAGTTAGATTCTTCAACTAAGAAATTAATGCGAGCTTTCATCAATTCCGCCATTAGATTCACATATTTTGGCAGACTTTCATTTAGATACAGCATCACATCGCACTCTGAAGCAAGTGCTACTTCCTTTAAATTTAACCGATTTAGAGTGTGCGATCCGCCGCCAATTTTTAAAGAGTTGTAGCAACTAACTGCAGCGTATTCGGAACCTAAATCATCAACCATCATCGGGTGACTAATGAAATGTGGTTTTCCGCAGGTAAATACTGTTGCTATAGCATCTAGTAGATATTCGTCAGTTGTAAATTCGGGATCAACTTTAAGTGAAATATTAGGAACCACTTGCAGCAACTCACGTTCCAATTTGAGAATAGTTTTTGCCACACGGTTGTATTGCGGACTTAAATTCGTATGTGCAAAAGCATCTGGAAACATTCTGTCTAGTGACATCCAAAAAAGTTTTAGTTTCCTATATAAATCTTCATCATTAATTTTTTCTACATAAGGCAGCAATAAGGAATCTAAATCTCCAAAATAGACGGGGTATCCCGTAATTGACATTGTGTTGCTATACATTATTAATAAGAACGTTAAAGCTTCATCCAAGTTTGTCGCCGGTGGTAATTCCAAATAACTTGAACCGTTTTCTAAAACCTTTTTGTAATCTGGCAAAATGTAACGTGGGCGATATGGTGCGTTACCTTCATACATATCGCAGATGATTCGCTTCTCTAATGCATCCGCGCATTCAGCTGAAATTCTTGGGTACTCCAATAGGTTCTCAGCGAGTGAAGCAAGGCCTGTGACTTTTTGTTTATATGTATGCGAGGCACTTGTGACCATGTCACGAATTTGCTGAAGCGTTGTCATGCAAGGATTCTAAGAATTGAACCACTTCAGGAATAGTAAAAAAAAGGGAGTAACCCTCATATTGAAGTGATGAGAGTAGGCCCTGCGGGGATCGAACCCGCGACCCACGGATTAAAAGTCCGTTGCTCTACCGACTGAGCTAAAGGCCCCTACTTTTATTACAAAATGCTCGCGAAGTTTAGCGTTATTCGAGATTTTTCCTTAATCGAGAAGATTATCGCCCGGCTGCAGCGCGAATTAACCGATCTCGAATAGCAATGGCAATGCCGTCACCTTTTGGTTGTATGACTACAACGCGTTTCAGTTCCTTTGCATCGGTATCGCGAAGCGCGGCATATAAAACATGTGCGAAAGCTTCGACAGTTTTAGGGGCTGCTAATCGAATCACGCCATCTGGGGTTGGGATTTCTGCGAGCGCGATGAATCCATCGCCTGGTTGTGGAGTCGCATCGAGAATTACCTGAGCGGCTGGGGCGTAATGGTTTTCAAGGGAACCAGAGACTCGGATTTCTGAATGAACTGGGGATTCAACTTCTAAGCCAGTTACACCTTTTATATCTTCAATGGTGATGGCACCGGGGCGCAAGATCTTTGGATTGGCGCTGGTGCAATCGATGATGGTGGATTCCACGCCTACTGAACATGGGCCGCCATCGAGAATGGAGTCATCTTTATCTAGAAATGATCCGATCTCTTCGCGAACTGCATCAGCGGTAGTTGGTGAAACTTGGCCAAAGCGATTGGCAGATGGTGCGGCAATTCCCTTGCCGCCAATTTTGGAAAACTCAGTAAGTAGTTGCAATGCCAGAGTTTGATTAGGGACTCGGATGCCAACGGTATTTTGATTTCCAGTTACGAAATCTTTTGCAAGTTCGGAGCGCTTTAAAATCAAAGTCATGGGACCTGGCCAAAAAGTGCGAGCTAGATCGATTGCATAATCTGGAATCTCTTCGGCCCACTCGCCCATTAATTGCCAATCGCCGATATGGACGATCAATGGGTGATCTTGCGGACGACCTTTCACCTTATATATACGTGAAACTGCAGCTTCATTTTGGGCATCAACTCCAAGGCCATACACAGTCTCTGTTGGGAAAGCTATCAGGTTGCCATCCTTTAATTGCCTTGCTGCACGAGCGAGCGCATCAATTGTGCAGACTGAGACAAACTGTGGCGTGGCCATAGGTAAAGAGTAAAGGTAAACTAATCGCTATGAAACTTCGTTCATTAATTGCAAGCGTTGCGTTATTAACTTTGGTGGCAGTTCCGATGGCGCAATCAGCGCAAGCTGCGGCCAGATACATCACTGTTAATGCAGAGGGCACCGTAAAAGTAGTACCAGATGCAGTGAAGATCATGGGTCAAGTAACTGTAGTTGCTGGCAGTAATGCGGCGGCTTTAGCAAAGGCCAATGCGGCAAGTAGCGCAGTGCGAAAAGCGATTGCGGCAAACAAGGTTTCTTCAAAAGATTTAGCAACAACTTCTTTGACGGTTTATCCAGAATATAACTACACCCAAGATAAAGGTTCAGTACAAGTTGGATATCGCGCTACTCAATCATTTACGGTGGTAGTTAGAAATGCGGCAAATGCTGGTGCAGTAGTAGATGCAATTGCGGCAGCGGGTGGAGATTATTTGCAGCTACAAGGTGTTTCACCATTTGTATTAGATAGCAGCAAGGCAACTGAAGCTGCGCGTGCAGCGGCGGTAAAGAATGCCAAAGCCAAAGTTGCTTCATATGCAAAATTGATGGGCGTGAAATTGGGCAAGGTAAATTTCATTACTGAAGGCGCAGCTTCATATAACCCACCAATTTATGGAGTTTCTAAAGCAATGGCGGATTCTGCAACGGTAATTGATCTTGGTACCCAAGATGTATCGGTGACAATTACTGTTCAATGGGCGTTGAATTAAAGGGTACAATTAACCCACTCCCCGATTGGAGCTTGAAAAAGCCCAGGGATATTGGCGAATACCTCGCTGACAGTAGTTTAAAGCGAGTTAAGTAATGCCAAGTAGTAAATCAAATTCCGTAACCTCATTTTCAAAATTAGGTGTTCATAAAAATCTAGTTGAAGCCTTATCTAACGAAGGCATCGAATTTCCTTTTCCAATTCAAGTAGCTACTTTGCCAGAGGCCATTAATGGACGCGATGTTTTAGGCCGTGGCCAGACTGGTTCTGGAAAGACTTTAGCGTTTGGGTTAACGGTGTTGACTCGATTAGCCTTTGAAAAACCAATGCCTGGTGCACCTTATGCGTTGATCTTGGCGCCGACTCGTGAATTAGCGATGCAGATTAATGATGTGCTGACAATTTATGCAGATGAAGTTGGTTTGCGTTCGACAGTTTTAGCTGGCGGTATGCCATATCCACCGCAATTACAAGCGTTACGAAAAGGCGTGCAGATTGTGGTGGCTACGCCGGGTCGTCTGCAGGATCATTTAAAGAAAGGCACCATTGATTTATCGGCAACAGAAATTGTGGTCCTTGATGAAGCAGATCAAATGGCAGATATGGGTTTCTTGCCGGTAGTAACTGAAGTTTTAGCTTTGACTCCGCAGAATGGGCAGCGCTTGTTATTTAGCGCCACGCTGGATCGCGATGTAGATAAATTAGTGAAGAAGTTTATGAAGGACCCAGTTACCCATTCATTGGCGGTTACTGAGCAGCTTGAAGCAGATATGGATCACCACGTATTGGTGGTGGATTCGCATGTAAAAGATGATGTGATCGCACAGATTGCTTCGCGTGAAGGTCGCACTATTTTCTTCGTGCGCACCAAGCATGGCGCAGATCGTTTAACCGAAAAATTAAAGAAGCAAGGCGTGGATGCCGGTGTGCTTCATGGTGGTCGTACCCAAAAGCAACGTATGCGTGTTTTGGATGCCTTCAAAATTGGTAAAAAACGAGCGTTAATTGCCACAGATGTGGCGGCCCGTGGCATTCACGTGGATGATGTTTCGTTGGTAGTTCATGTTGATCCGCCAGAGACTCATAAAGATTATTTACACCGTGCGGGACGTACTGCACGTGCTGGCGCAAAGGGCACTGTGGTTTCGCTTGCCTCAAGCGGCAATCGAAAGCGTGTACATAATTTAGGTAAAGAAGCTGGCGTAAAAATGACTGAGACTCGAATTGAGTCTCGTGATAACAATTTGCATCCAGAGCTAATGCGAATTACTGGTGCGGTAGAACCTAGTGGTGTTCCGGTGCAAGAAGAAGCAGCGCCAAAACGAGAGCGTACTAAACCTGGCCGAGAGCGAAATAATCGCGAACGTCCAAATCGTGAGCGCCGAGAAAAACCCGCTCGTGAGAAGAGTGCGCCTAAGCGACGCGAAGAGAAACCAAAACCACATCGCGATGATTTACGACGTAAAGATCGCGCAACAAAGAAATTTGATAAGCGAATTGAAAAGCGAGTCGCTGTTGAAAAACCAACTGAGAAACGAATTGAGAAATCAAGCGCTGGTCCAAATCGAATTGCGCGACGTGCACATCTACAACCAGAAGGTCGCGTAGTTCAGACAAGATCTGAAAAACGAAAGCAAAAGGGCGGAAAAAGTAAGCCTAAATCGCGCTCACGTTCTGCCAGATAATACGTTTTGGCCTCTCGCTTAATCGCTAGTAAGATTCGCAAGCTGTCGTCCCCATCGTCTAGGGGCCTAGGACATCGCCCTTTCACGGCGGTAACACGGGTTCGAATCCCGTTGGGGGCACGAAGCAGTAGCAATATCGATTGCCTATCACTTTAGGAGTTTTACTCTAAAAGTAGTGGGGGATGAATAGATTGCGATTTAGTTCGCAGTTGTTATTGCCTTGGAAGGCCCAGTAGCGCAGTTGGTTAGCGCGCCGCCCTGTCACGGCGGAGGTCGCGGGTTCAAGTCCCGTCTGGGTCGCTTAGTTTTTTTAGTTTTGCATAAAAACTTTAAGAGCTAGATGGCTGGGTAGCTCAGTTGGTACGAGCGAACGACTGAAAATCGTTAGGTCGCCGGTTCGATCCCGGCCCCAGCCACTTCAACTGTTTTGTCACGATTAGTTTCACCGCGAATTATTTTGATATCTCTTACTCTTGCTTGAAAATGTTCTGCTAAAACTTTTGCAACTGCCTCATTAGCTTTTCCATCAATTGCCGGAGCTTGTACAAAAACAATAAGTCGGCCTGCAATTTCGCCGCCGACTTTATTTTGTTTTGCGTTCGCACGAACGCGAATCTCAATTAGCAATTAACCTGCTGCGCCAGAACCAGATGGTCCAGCTTTGCGTTGTACCTGAGGTGCACCACCTGAACGCTGACCACCTTGAACTTTTGATCCACCAGATACGCCTTGATTGCCTTTATGTCCGCCCTGTTTTGCCTTCTTTGCTTCAAGGGCGGCAAGCATCTTCGCTTTTGCATCGTTGTTATCAGCCATGTGAATATCCTACTCTGCAATTAATCCGTGCGTGACAGAAGATTAAATTATGAGACGAAATTGATATTGCAAATTACAGCTGACCCTTTAAGTGAGTTTCCAAAAGCGCTTTTACCTCTGATTCGCGATAGCGACGATGTCCACCAAGAGTGCGAATTGAAGTTAACTTTCCAGCTTTGGCCCAACGGGTAACAGTCTTTGGATCTACGCGAAATAGCGCGGCAACTTCAGATGGAGTCAGCAGCACTTCGGATGTGTATCCGTTCATTGTTGCCTCCTATCGAAGTTTGTCCGATATGCGTAAATTGCGTAGGAGTGCAGTTAATGCCAATAAATAGTGTTTGGCAATAGTTTTTTAGCTAGAACTCTCAAAAGCGGCGACTTTTCGCCATCTTGTGACCAGACTTTCATAGCCGCGGCCAGCTAACGCGCCATCGCCAACTGCAAGTCCAGCGATCGAAGATTGAATATCTTCAATCGAGGTATCGGCCTCTAGCCCACCCTCTTCGGCGAGCGCGAGTTCTAAGTAATCTGCCAACCCACCGTAATCTAATTCGACGATAGATTTTGGATGAAACATCTCTAGCCAATCGATTAAATCTAGTAGCTCTTGTTCGACTGGACCTTCGCCAAATGCAGATTTCACTGCGCTATGAGTGGTTTTGGCGCGGCCAATAGCGCGAGCAATTTCGGTGCGCGCAATTACATAGGCGCCATCTTTATCGTGGCCGCGATTTCGTTCGTGAGTTTCAAAGAGCGCAAACCAGCGCGGCGGAATAATCCAAGTCTGCGAAATAATGTGCGGGACTTTGCTAGTTGTGAAATCGATGCTGGCTTCTAGCGCCTCTTCAAAAGAATTTGACACGAAATACGGCACTACCGTTGAAGGCATATTTGATTTTAAATCAGTAAGAGATGCCCAAGTGCGCACCGAAGTTGACCATGGACAGACATAACGAATTCCATCTAAATCTAAAATGTGTGCACCATCGGGTCTGGAATTTGGTAGATGATTTGCTGCTACTCGTTGCAACGCATCGCGTTGCTCTGCATTTCGAGAATCAAATAGATCTATTGCATCCCAACGCAAACGGTCAGCTGCTTCAAAGGCAGAGAGTGGTTCGTAAATTCGTAGCGATGCTACATAAGGAGTAGGGCGCATTTTTAGGGGGAAAGCTAATTAGGACCGACTGATGTAATTGCCCTCAGCAAATGGATCATCATCATCAAATGATGAATTGCGTTCACCTTCGCCATGTAATTCGTCGGCGAGTTTCTTTAAATCAATTTCGTGTGAATCGTATTTGAGGTCACGAGCAACTTTCGTCTGCTTTGCTTTTGCACGGCCACGGCCCATGTCATCAGCCCCTTAACGTTTTATCTAATCAGGCGGTTAGGTTATCGCTTCTTGTCAGCAGGCTTCAAAATCAAGGGCTTTCTAGATAGCCCGCGAAGCCCGGCAAGCTGAAGGATAAAGATAAAGGCCATTGTCGGGATTCGGAACCTATGGTCGCCGATGGTCCCCAGAGCCACCAACCATGAAATAGCCACCGGCACGCCTGCCAATAGCCCAATTTGGTGTAATTCTGAACCAGATTTCCAGAACCAGATAAAGCCCCAAATCATAAGCGCGAATGAGGCTAAGAACCATAGCCAACTGATCGCCTTACCAAATCCGCCATACACCATTTTGAAACCATCTTGTGTTTTTGCAGTTTGCTTAACTGGATTGATCTTCAACCAAGGATTTCTAGCCATGGTTCCATTTGCTAATGGGCCAGACCAAGGTGAGAAGAAGTACAGAGTCTTGTTATAACTCAAACGTGCAGTTTGCAAAGGGTTCGTTACATACCATTTAAGTACACAAATTACTCTCTGGTTATCCGTTTTAACATCAGGTGGACAATCAACACCAGTTGCTTTATTTGTATATCCCCCTGATGATTTTGGGCCAGCGCCAACATTCATCGTCACGCCCAAATTATTAGATACAAAAAATTTCCCTGTTGCCTGGCTATTTCGAAAACCTAAGGCAAGTGGTGAAAGCATGAGAATAGCAATTGCAACCGCAAAATATTTCTTAGAATTATTGATTCCAAATTCTTTTATCAACCAAATTACAAGCAAAATTACCGCAGTTGCTAAGTATCTGGGTTGAAGAAATGAGGCAAAAGATAAGCCTATTGAAAATATAATTAATGATTTCCAATTCTTGGCGCTAGTCTTATTAACCGCAAATAAAGCGCCTGAAGAAATCATTAATAATGAAG
>JBJTCN010000025.1:0-96816 GCA_046091905.1 Candidatus Nanopelagicaceae bacterium | reverse complement strand
GCACAATCACCGCTACCTAAGAAGCTAACTTTTAATACAAATTGCGGCGTTATTGAAGTATCTTTAAATCCAAAGGCGCCAATAACTGTTACCTCATTAGCAGCCTTGGCCAAGGGTAAATATTTTGACGGTACTTACTGCCACCGATTAACTACTGAAGGTTTATACGTACTGCAATGTGGCGATCCAACATTTACTGGTGGTGGCTCTCCAACAGGTTGGACCGGATATGCAGATGAAAACTTACCTAAAGATGCCCCAAATAATTACCCAGAAGGAATTGTGGCGATGGCTAACTCTGGACCTAAAACCAATGGTTCACAGATGTTCTTCGTATATAAGAACACCCAATTGCCACCTGCATACACAATTTGGGGAAAGATCACCAAAGGTTTAGATATCGTTAAATTTATTGCGAGTAAAAAAGCGATTAAACAAGGCACACGCAATAAGTGGTATTACGCACCAGATGGCTACCCTTATGAGAGCTTAAAAATTATTTCGGTAAAAGTCTCTTAATTAATCGGCGAATCCAGCTAGTTTCAATAATTTTGTGACCAGAGGGTTCATCGGGGGTTAATACATCAGTAATTGCAGGTGAAGATTCATCCAATGAGTCCGCAATTACATCCAGATTCGAGACAATCGAAACAAGTTTTACGATTATTTCACTGCTAATAACGTTAGTTTGTTTAATTAACGCGTCACGAAGCACTGCAGAAGAATCACGTAGATCATTAGCGGTTTCGACTAAATTAGAACTAACAGCTTTGTCCGCAACTGCGTAACTTGCTGCGGAGAGTGCTAAAGCTAATTCTCGACGCACTCTTTCTGGTACGCCACCATCTACTGCTAAATCGAACAATGATCTGGAAATTGATCGAACTTGCACAATTAAATGCTCAGTGGAAACCGCTCTTAGATAAAGTACTTCCGCAATCGTAATATTGTCATTTGGCAGCCACCGCGATGATTTTTTAGCTTCTAAAGCTTGACTTCTTAAATTTGGAATAGTGTCAACTAAATTTCGCCCTTTACTGAGCCATTTTCCTGCCACATTTACATCAAATGTAGAAGCTACGCCTTCGGACATTTCTGAGAGTAAATTGGCACACCTCTTGGTATAGGTGGCAATCAATTCAATAGTGCGCCCAGTAGGTGTTTTAGGGTGCGCCCAATAAGAAAAAATGACTGCAATGATGGCCCCAACAAAAGTCGCACCTAATCTAGTAAGTGCGGTGTTCTCGCTAATTCCTGGTCCAATTACAATTAGTGCAGTCACCGGAACATTAACCGATGCAACTTCACCAAGTCGAAGCGCACGCGCAACAATTGAACACATAACTATAGTTACAAAAATCGCAATGTTTCCAAAGTTAAAAATCCCAACTGCTGCCAGAGCTATTGATGCTCCAATTGCAGTGCCAACAATTTGACCAAATCCTTCGCGAAATGATTTATAGGTTGAAATTCTGATACTTAATGCACATGCAATTGCAGCAACTAAACCGCCGTTATTTACAAGTAAATTACCAAAGTGCCATGCAACTGCTGATGCGATTCCTGCGATGAGTACTTGGCGCAGCCAATATCTACGTACCTTAATTGCATTTAAGGTCTCGCGATACCAGTTGCGTTCCATCAGTCTGTATTTACGATTTTAAATGCTTCGGCAATTCGTCCAACCGGTAAACCGCCAACGCCTGCATTTCGTTCGCCCCATTCGCGAACCATATTTCGGAGCTCTTGATTGTGCGCAGTCTGTGAAACATGTGCATCAAGTGCGGCCATCTTCTTATCGAAGGTATCAGTAATATCAACCCAATAATCTGGGGAGTGATGGGCATATACCCAGACCTCTTTAACGCGCCAAGGCTCTAAGCCCTCTTCATTTTTTAAATCCATAAATGCAAAGGGGTTACGGGCATCTGGATAAACTGCTTGAATTGCAGCTTCGCCAGCTGCTAAATGATCTGGGTGGCTGGCACCGATGCGATCCCAATTTCGCTCTGGACTTTGAATCAACATGCGATCAGGCTTATGAATTCTGATTTGTCTGACAATATCTTTACGTAGCCCAATAGTTGGTTCCAAATGGCCATCGCGATAATTTAAATAAACCACATCCTTCACACCAAGTACCCGCGCCGCATCGCGTTGTTCGCGCTGACGAGTCGCAGCCATCTCTTCTTGTGGAACACCAGATTCTTCGCCACCTTGATCTCCATTGGTGCAGCAGACATAGGTAATTTCAATTCCCTTTGCAGCTAACTTTGCAATGGTGCCGCCAACTCCAAAGTCAGCGTCATCTGGATGCGCATTTACTACAAGTATGCGCGAAATCTCGTTATCATCACGGGGTTCCACGGAGGTAGTCTCCCACGACTTATAGAATCCGCTTCTCATGTCTAGCAATGAAACAGATCCGCTTCTAAAGGCGCTAAATCCGCAGCAAGCAGCAGCGGTGGTTCATAGAGGAACACCTTTATTAGTAGTAGCAGGTGCTGGATCTGGAAAGACTCGAGTCCTAACTAGACGAATTGCTTATCTGATGGCGCGCAGAAATGTCCGCCCATTTGAAATTTTGGCAATTACATTTACCAATAAAGCTGCAGGTGAGATGAAGGAGCGCGTAGCTGAATTAGTTGGGCCAATAGCTAGATCAATGTGGGTCTCCACATTTCACTCAGCATGCGTTCGAATCTTAAGAGTAGAAGCACATCGCCTTGGGTATTCAAATAACTTCACGATTTACGACAGCGCAGATTTGCAAAGGTTAATCGCCCTAGTTTGTAAAGATTTAAATTTAGATCCAAAACGCTATCCACCTAGACAATTTGCCGCCACTATTTCAAATGCCAAAAACGAATTGCTAGGTCCGGCAGATTATCTAAATTCAACTAGCAATCAATACGAACAAATCTGTGCGGATGTTTACTCGCTCTATCAAAAGCGATTAGGCCAAGCCAATGCCATGGATTTTGATGATTTAATTATGAAAACTGTAGAAGTCATTCAACGCTTTCCAGATGCCAAAGCGCGACTTCGCTCTAGATTTCGCCATATCTTGGTAGATGAATATCAAGATACAAATCATGCGCAGTACATCTTGGTTAAAGAGCTAGTTGGAAAAGAGGAAGAGGGCATCCCGGCGGCAGAACTTTGCGTAGTAGGCGATGCAGATCAATCAATTTATGGATTCCGTGGTGCGACGATTCGTAATATTCTGCAATTCGAAATGGATTACCTGGATGCCGAAACTATTCTGTTAGAACAAAACTATCGATCAACTCAAAATATCTTAAGTGCGGCCAATGCGGTGATTGAGCAGAATCGTGATCGCAAAGCTAAGAATTTATGGTCTGAAGCTGGCGCCGGTGCTTCACTTGTAGGTTACGTCGCGGAGAGCGAACACGATGAAGCTGAATTCATTTCAGGTGAGATTAAGAAGTTGTCTCAAGAAGAAATTTCTAAGTATGGCGATACCGCGATTTTCTATCGCACCAATGCGCAATCTCGTGTCTTTGAAGAGGTATTTATGCGCGCAGGCTTGCCATACAAGGTTGTTGGTGGAGTTCGCTTCTATGAACGCCGTGAGATTAAAGATTTTCTAGCTTATTTAAAGGTTTTAGTTAACTTAGAAGATGAGGTCTCGCTTCGTCGAATAATCAATGTCCCTAAACGTGGCATTGGTGATCGGGCGCTAGAGAGCATTGAAAGTATCGCAAACTCTCGCGGCCTCTCTTTCTGGCAATCGCTAAATGTGGTAGCCAATAATTCTGAATTAGGTGGTCGTGCTACGGCATCATTATCCAATTTTGTTTCATTGATCTTGGCGCTAAATGTTTTAGTAGAGGCTGGCACCAAGCCCCCTACAATTTTAGAAGCGGTACTTGAGCAATCTGGTTTGCTGGCCGAGTTACAGAACAGCACAGATCCACAAGATGAATCCAGAGTAGAAAACTTGCAAGAATTAGTGGCGGTATCCATGGAATACGAAGAGACGCCAATCGAAAATTTGCCTGAAGATTCCGTAATCTCGCTTGCCGGGTTTTTGGAGCAGGTTGCATTAGTTGCTGATTCAGATGAAATTCCAGAGGGCGAAGATCATGGTGGTGTTATTACCTTAATGACGTTACACACCGCAAAAGGTTTGGAATTTCCAACTGTTTTCTTAACTGGAATGGAAGATGGAATCTTTCCGCACAATCGCACCTTAGGTGAACGCGATGAATTAGAAGAAGAGCGCAGATTGGCCTATGTTGGTTTAACTCGTGCTCAAGTGCGACTCTATTTAACTCGCGCTGAATATCGAAGTGCATGGGGCGCACCAAATTACAATCCAGCATCAAGATTCTTATCGGAAATTCCGGAGTCTTTAATTGATTGGCGAGCGCGCACCTTTGCTACAAAACCAAAGTTTGTGCAATCAGCGCCACTACATCCAAGAGCAAGTGCAACTGGAAAGAAAACTGCAACAACGATTTCACTAAATATTGGTGATCGTGTGGCTCATGACACATTTGGTTTAGGAACGGTTGTAAAGATATCTGGTGAAGGGGATCGAACCGAAGCCACAATCAATTTCGGACAATTAGGCGATAAACGCTTACTACTGCGTTATGCGCCGGTCGAGAAGCTCTAAATCCACTACTAAGATTTAGCCGTGGATTTATTTGAATATCAAGCAAGAGATTTATTTGAAAAGCATGGCGTACCTGTTTTAGCAGGTGCAGTTGCGACAACACCAGAAGAAGCGCATGCAGCGGCAGCCAAAATTGGCGGCAAAGTTGTAGTTAAAGCGCAGGTAAAAGTTGGTGGTCGCGGAAAAGCTGGCGGAGTAAAAGTTGCAGATGATGCAGATGATGCAAAAGCGAAAGCAAGTGCAATCCTAGGAATGGATATTAAAGGCCATATCGTGCAACGAGTAATGATTGCGCAAGCAGCACCTATCGCTGAAGAGTATTACGTATCTATTTTGCTTGATCGTTCTAATCGCCAATATCTCTGCATGGCATCTGTTGCTGGCGGCATGGATATTGAAGAGGTGGCACGAACTGCACCTGAGAAGTTAGCTAAAGTTCCAGTCTCTGCAGTTGCCGGAATTGATGCAACTAAAGCAGCGGCGATCGTGGCGCTAGCCAATTTTCCTAAAGAAATTGCAACCGATGTAGCGAAAGTAATTGAGTTGCTTTGGGGGGTATTTACTAAAGAGGATGCCACCTTGGTGGAAGTGAATCCGCTAGTTAAAACTGCAGATGGCAAAATCATCGCACTTGATGGCAAAGTAACTTTGGATGACAATGCTGAGTTCCGTCAACCAGATCATGAAGCGCTAGTTGATAAATCTGTAGCTAATGCACTTGAAGAAGCGGCCAAAGCCAAAGGCTTAAATTATGTGAAGCTTGATGGCGAAGTTGGAATCATTGGTAATGGTGCCGGTTTAGTTATGTCGACACTGGATGTCGTTGCATATGCCGGTGAAAAATTTGGCAAGATAAGACCAGCCAACTTTCTAGATATCGGTGGTGGCGCCTCTGCAGAGATAATGGCAGATGGCCTATCAATCATTCTTGGCGATAAAGATGTAAAGAGTGTATTTGTAAATGTATTTGGCGGAATTACTGCCTGCGATGCAGTTGCAAATGGAATTGTAAGAGCGTTAGAAATTCTGGGTTCTGCCGCAACTAAGCCAATTGTGGTTCGTTTAGATGGCAATAACGTGGCAGAAGGTCGTCGAATTCTTAACGAAGCAGCGCACCCATTGGTACAGCAGTTAGACACGATGGATGGCGCAGCTAGCAAGGCTGCAGAGTTGGCGGCTAAATAATGTCAATTTTTATTAATTCAGATAGCAAAGTAATTGTTCAAGGTATGACTGGTTCTGAAGGAACCAAACACACCAAGCGCATGTTGAAAGCCGGAACCAAAGTTGTTGGTGGTGTAACGCCAGGCAAAGGTGGCCAATCAGTTGATATGGATGGCACCACGCTTCCGGTTTTCAATACCGTTGCAGAAGCAATGGCGACAACTGGTGCAAATGTTTCAGTAGTCTTCGTGCCACCTAAGTTTGCTAAAGGTGCAGTAATTGATGCTATTGATGCCAAGATGCCGTTGGTAGTAGTAATTACTGAAGGAATTCCAGTACATGACTCCGCATACTTTTACACATATGCAGCCGAAAAGGGAAGTACTCGGTTAGTAGGTCCAAATTGCCCAGGTGTAATTAGCCCAGGTCAATCAAATGTTGGAATCATTCCAGCAGACATTACTGGTAGTGGACCAATCGGTTTAGTTTCTAAATCTGGAACTTTGACTTACCAATTAATGTACGAATTGCGTGACATTGGATTTACTACAGCGGTAGGAATTGGTGGAGATCCAGTTATTGGCACCACGCACATTGATTGCTTGAAAGCATTCCAAGATGATCCGGAGACCAAAGCCATCGTCATGATTGGTGAAATTGGTGGCGATGCCGAAGAGCGCGCAGCTGCATTTATTAAAGAGTATGTGACAAAGCCGGTAGTTGGTTATGTCGCGGGTTTCACCGCTCCTGAAGGTAAAACTATGGGACATGCTGGTGCGATTGTTTCTGGAAGTTCCGGAACTGCGCAGGCGAAGAAAGATGCGCTGGAAGCAGCAGGAGTTAAGGTCGGCAAAACGCCGTCTGAAACTGCAAACCTGATGCGCCAACTAATGGGCCGATAAGGTTCTCTGCGTGCTTGTACCTGCAATCACGCAAAGTCTAAAAAGCGTACTCTTCACATTAATTCCCGCTGGAATCATTACCTTTCTGGCTTGGGCAATTGCAGGTAGCGCATATGCAAGTACCACCGATCCATTTCGTGGTGCCACTTGGATCTTCCTCGGTTCACATATGGTGCCTTTTAATTTACATATTCCGCCAAGTGGTATTGATGGCTGGCTTACCTATTTACCACTGGGTGCCATGATCTTGCCAGCAATTGGAATCACGGCTGGCGCTCGTAAAGTTTTAGATAAGACAAGTAGCGATGCGGCAGTTTGGAGTTTTGCTGCGTTTTATACCTTATTGCTAGTACTGCTCTCATTTATCGCATCTAATCAAGATGTATTTGTTAAGTGGTACTGGGCGCTGGCTTTTGCAACGCCATTTGTATTTGCAGTTACTTTCTTTGCGATAAATCAATTAAAATTCACTCATTCTTTGGTTTATCTGACTAAGAGCTGGGCTATCATTTTAGGTTTCGCGGCAATCATTACTGGAATTTCTCTCTTAATAAATTTAAGAACCGTTCATCAATTGACCACTGTTTTACAACCTGGGTTCATTGGCGGGATTTTGCTCTTTGCATTGACTTTGCTCTACCTACCAAATTTCTTAATTTCGACCGTTGCCTATTTAGTGGGAGCTGGATTTGCAGTAGGCCGCGATACCTTGGTAGCGCCACTCTCATTTACATTAGGAAAAATCCCGGCGTTACCTATCTTGGGTGCATTACCAACTGGACGACATCCGCTCTATTTACTTGGTTCATTAGTGGTAATTGCAGTTGGCGCGCAGGTTGCCATCTGGACTATTGATAGTGGACGAAATGTATTGCGACAGACTATTGCGCTCTTTGTATTAAGTTCTTTTGTATTTGCTTATCTAGGATCCGGTGCACTGATTACTTATGAGCTGGGAACTGTTGGTCCATCACTTTGGAAATTCCCGTTGATTATCTCTGCCGAATTTTTAGTAGGAGTTGGGGCGATTCGAGTCATCCCAATGCTTAGCCGTAAATGAAGCTTTTATTGCTGGCTTCTGGCGCCGGGACTTTGGCGCAATCGGTGATTGACGCAGGTATTGAAATCGTCAGCGTTGTTAGCGATACACCAGATGCTCAAGTAATTGAACGTGCCAAAGCTGCAGGCATCAGTACCAAAGTGATCGCCTTTAAAGAGCCAAGAGCTGATTGGGATTTAGCACTTCTAAAATATGTAGAGTCAGTAAAGCCAGATTTAGTAGTAAGTGTCGGGTTTATGAGAATCTTAAATTCCGAATTTGTCACCAAGTTCAAAGTAATCAATTCACATCCTGCGCTGCTGCCTAACTTTCCAGGCGCTCATGCGGTTAGAGATGCTTTGGCCGCTGGCATATCCGAAACTGGTTGCACGGTGCATTGGGTGGATGAAGGTGTGGACACTGGCAAAGTGATTGCTCAGGTAGCGGTTGAGATTTCACCAAACGATGACGAAGCAAGCCTGCACGAACGCATTAAGATTGTGGAACGTAAATTGATTGTGAAAACCATTAAAGAGCTAGCAGAAAGTGGAGCGTTAAGTTGAGCGAACGTAAAGCCATCCGTCGCGCACTGCTTAGCGTTTATGACAAATCTCGATTGGTAGAAATCGGAAAAGCGCTGCAAGATACAAATGTTGAGATTCTCTCTACTGGTTCAACTTGCAAAACATTAAGAGAGAATGGCGTAAAGGTAACTGAAGTTTCTGAATACACCGGTTTTCCAGAGATCATGGGTGGTCGAGTAAAAACTCTGCATCCAAAAATTCATTCGGCAATTCTGGCTGATCAAAATAATCCAGAGCATCTAGCAAAAATTGCAGAGCTAAATATTGCGCCATTTGATCTAGTTATTATTAATTTATATCCATTTGCCGCAACGATTGCATCGGGTGCTGATTACGCAGAATGTATCGAACAGATCGATATCGGTGGACCATCCATGTTGCGCGGCGCCGCCAAGAATCACGGATCAGTTGCCGTGCTATCTAGCCCAACTCAATATGACGGCCTGTTAAGCGCGCTTAAGAATGGCGGATATACGCTTGAAGAGCGTAAGCAACTTGCAATCGAGGTCTTTCGAACTACCGCTGAATACGATGCCACTATCGCAATGTGGATGGCAGATGATGGTGGATTTCATCCATGGATGGCACATATTTGGCGCGCAAGCGGCACTTTGCGTTACGGAGAGAATCCCCATCAGCAAGCAGTGGTTTACTCCGCAAATACACCTGGCATCGTGAATGCTAAGCAACTGCATGGCAAAGAGATGAGCTTTAATAATTACACAGATGCTGATGCAGCGCTTCGCGCGGCATTTGATCATTCGCAACCTGCAGTAGCAATTATTAAACATGCAAATCCATGTGGCATTGCAATCGGTAAAGATATTGCTAGCGCTTATTTAGCGGCACATGATTGCGATCCAGTTTCGGCTTTTGGTGGCGTGGTCGCTGCAAATCGCACCATTACTGCAGAGATGGCCAAGCCGCTATCTGAAGTATTTACCGAAGTAGTTGTTGCGCCAGATTACGAACCAGCTGCGTTAGAAATCTTGAAGCAGAAACCAAATTTAAGAATTCTTGCGACAGATTTAAGGCAGTATGGTCCAGTTGAAGGTCGCTTATTATCGGGTGGATTATTACTTCAAACTATTGATGCTATTGATGCTGCAGGAGATAGTCCAAAGAATTGGCAGCAAGTATCCGGCGCCTCAGTTTCAGATGCAGTTTTAGCAGATTTAGAGTTTGCTTGGCGCGCAGTTCGAGCTGTGAAGAGCAATGCAATCCTCTTGGCTAAACACGGTGCCGCGGTCGGTGTTGGAATGGGACAGGTTAATCGCGTTGACTCTGCAAAACTTGCAGTTGATAGAGCAGGTAATCGCGCACTAGGCGCGGTAGCGGCAAGTGATGCTTTCTTCCCATTTGCAGATGGACTTCAAATTCTGATTGATAACGGGATCACGGCGGTGGTTTCACCAGGTGGATCGATGCGCGATGAAGAGGTGATTTCAGCTGCGAAAGCGGCAAATATTGCGCTCTTTTTCACTGGCACTCGTCATTTCTCTCACGCCTAAGAGCCAATAAGATCGGACCTATGAGCGCACAGATTCTTGATGGTAAGGCATTTGCTAAGAAAATTAAAGAAGATCTTGCAAATGAAGTAACTGGGCTGAAAGCTCGAGGAATTACGCCGGGTCTTGGAACTATCTTGGTTGGAGATGACCCAGGTTCACGTCAATATGTTGGGGGTAAACATAAAGATTGTGGCGAAGTTGGCGTTAATTCAATTCGCATTGATTTACCAGATACAGCAACTCAAGCAGATGTGTTAGCCGCAGTTAAGGATATGAATAACAATCCAGAATGCACTGGTTACATCGTGCAGTTGCCGCTACCAAGAGAGGTAAATACTCAATTTATTTTAGAAGCGATTGATCCTGATAAAGATGCAGATGGATTACATCCAATGAATCTAGGACGTTTAACTGCGGGTTTTAAAGGAGCGCTTCCTTGCACTCCACGAGGCATTGTAGAGTTGTTACATCATTACCAAATTCCGGTTAATGGAGCCGAAGTGACCATAGTTGGTCGTGGGTTGACTGTTGGTCGACCTTTGAGTTTGCTATTAAATAGCCGCGAAGAGAATGCGACTGTTAATTTAGTTCATACTGGCACGAGATCAATTAAAGAACATACGCTAGGTGCTGACATTACGGTGGTCGCAGTAGGTGTAGGAAACTTTTTAACTCCGGATATGATTAAACCTGGTTCAGTGGTAATTGATGTCGGTGTTTCTCGAAATGAAAATGGTATCCAAGGAGATGTGCATCCAGATGTGGCAAAAGTTGCGGGTTGGATCTCACCAAATCCTGGCGGCGTTGGCCCATTAACTCGCGCGATGTTGGTTAAAAACGTTGTGGACGCCGCGTCAAAGCGATGATTTCGCAACGCAACATTAACTTAGCCGCCGCAATCGGGGTACTACTTGGAGCGATGGGTTTTGTCCGCAGCGGTTCAGTAATTGTTGGCCTAGCGTTGACCTTCACCGGCATTCGCCAAGAGCGCAGAATTGAACGCTTGATGCCAATGGCCATCGGGGTAGCGCTCGTAATCGTGGCAATTGTGCTCCCGCACGGGCGATAGAATTATCTCGATATCAAGATAGTTTAAAAGGACTCTAAATGGCTGGAAAAGTAACTGTCGTCGGAGCTGGTTTCTATGGCTCAACAACTGCAATGCGATTAGCTGAATACAACATCTTCGACTCCGTTGTATTAACAGATATTCTCGAAGGCAAGCCGGAAGGTCTTGCACTTGATATAAATCAATCGCGATCAATTGAAGGATTTCAAACCAAAGTTGTAGGCGCAACTACAACTGCAGATGGTGGCGGTTATGAAGCCACTGCGAATTCAGATGTTGTTGTAATCACCGCTGGCTTGCCACGTAAACCTGGGATGAGCCGCATGGATTTAATTGGCGTTAATGCCGGAATCGTGCGCGGTGTTGCAGAAAATATTGCAAAGCATTCACCAAATGCAGTGATTATCGTGGTTTCTAATCCACTTGATGAAATGACTGCGCTTACCCAGATTGCAACAAAATTCCCGCACCATCGCGTAATGGGTCAAGCTGGCATGCTTGATACTGCGCGCTTTACCAATTTTGTGGCAGAGAAATTAAGTGTTCCGGTGTCAAGTGTAGAAACTTTAACGCTAGGTTCACATGGCGAAACCATGGTGCCAGTGCCATCACGTTGCAAAGTTAATGGAGCTCCTCTTACCGACAAACTATCTGCAGCAGAGATTGAAGAACTTGTAGTCCGTACTCGTAATGGTGGCGCTGAAGTAGTTGCGCTGCTTAAAACTGGTTCTGCTTACTACGCACCTTCTGCAGCAGCAGCACGTATGGCAAAAGCGGTAATTGAAGATTCTGGTGCAGTAATGCCAGTTTGCGCATGGGTAGATGGCGAATATGGAATCTCTGGAGTTTACCTTGGTGTAGAAGCAGAGATTGGTCGCACCGGCGTAAAAAAGATAGTCGAAACAAAGTTAACTGATTCAGAGCTGGCATCACTAAAAGAAGCTGCCGAAGCGGTTCGTGCAAAGCAAGCCGATGTAAAGGATATGTAACCATGGCAAAAATCAAAGTAGAAGGAACAGTTGTAGAGCTTGATGGCGATGAAATGACTCGCATCATGTGGCAGTTCATCAAAGACTCTTTGATTCTGCCTTATTTAGATGTAAATCTTGAGTATTACGACCTAGGCATGGAACATCGCGACGCCACCGATGATCAGGTAACAATCGATGCGGCCAAAGCGATTCAAAAGCATGGCGTTGGCATCAAGTGCGCAACTATCACTCCTGATGAAGCGCGCGTTGAAGAATTTAAGTTAAAGAAGATGTGGAAGTCTCCTAACGGAACTATCCGCAATATTCTGGGCGGCGTAATTTTCCGCGAGCCAATCATCATCTCAAATGTGCCTCGTTTGGTTCCGCACTGGACCAAGCCAATCGTGATTGGTCGTCATGCATTCGGTGATCAATACCGTGCCACAGATATTAAAGTTCCTGGCCCAGGAAAATTAACGCTTACGTATGTTCCTGAAGGCGGCGGAGAGCCAATGAATCTTGAAGTATTTGATTTCAAATCTTCTGGTGTAGCAATGGCGATGTACAACGTTGATGATTCAATCCGCGACTTTGCTCGGGCATCACTTAACTATGGATTACTTCGTAAGTATCCGGTTTATCTTTCAACTAAGAACACAATTCTTAAGGCATATGACGGTCGCTTCAAAGACATCTTCCAAGAGATTTACGAAAAGGAATTCAAATCTCAATTTGATGCTCTTGGTATTTGGTATGAACACCGCCTAATTGATGACATGGTTGCGATGTCACTTCGTATGGAAGGTGGCTACATCTGGGCTTGTAAGAATTACGACGGCGACGTGCAATCAGATACTGTTGCGCAAGGCTATGGTTCCCTTGGTTTGATGACCTCAGTATTAATGACACCAGATGGAAAAGTTTGCGAAGCAGAAGCAGCTCACGGAACTGTGACTCGCCACTATCGCGACCATCAAGCAGGCAAAAAGACCTCAACAAATCCAATTGCTTCAATCTTTGCTTGGACTCAAGGCCTGGCACACCGTGCAAAGCTTGATAACAACTCAGAGTTGGCAGCGTTCTGCGCAACTTTAGAGCGCGTATGTATCGAAACTGTTGAACAGGGCAAGATGACTAAGGACCTTGCACTTTTAATTAGCAACGATGCACCATGGCAGACCACTGAAGAATTTCTCGCTTCTATCGATGAAAATCTAAAGAAGGCCATGGCCTAAATATTTAAGTAAAAAAACCCTCCGATTACTCGGAGGGTTTTTTCTTGATTTAACTTTAGTTTAGGCGTAGGCCTGTTTGTGAGTGAAATAGGTGAATCGCAGTTGGAATCGCCTTGACCTTGATCTGTGATCCGGCCTTAGGTGGATTCTTTGGATCCCAACGAACAATTACCTGTGCACCTTCATCAGATGCATTTGCAAACTTCACTTTGCTATCTGCAGGCTTTCCATAAACGAAGGCATCTGAACCAAGTTCTTCAACCACTTCCACGTTAACTTCAAAGCCTTCAGATGCTGGCTCCCATCCTTCTGGACGAACGCCAACGATAACAGATGCACTTGCAGATGCTGGAACCGGAATATCTAAATGGCCCACATGTGCCTTGCCATCTGAAACTGGAACTTCAAGCAGATTCATTGCAGGAGATCCGATAAATCCAGCAACGAATGCGTTGCCTGGCTTATCGTAAAGATTTCGTGGGCTATCAACTTGTTGTAGAAGACCATCTTTAAGCACTGCCACGCGATCACCCATTGTCATAGCTTCGATCTGATCGTGAGTTACATAAACTGTAGTAATTCCCAAACGGCGCTGTAGCGCTGCAATTTGAGTACGTGTTGACACACGAAGTTTTGCATCAAGGTTTGATAGTGGTTCGTCCATTAAGAAAACTTGTGGTTCGCGAACAATCGCACGACCCATCGCTACGCGCTGACGTTGACCACCAGATAGCGCTTTTGGTTTGCGCTCTAAATATGGTTCGAGATCAAGTAACTTTGCGGCGTCGCGAACTCGCTTATCTCGATCTTCTTTTGATACGCCAGCGATCTTCAGCGCAAAGCCCATATTCTCGGCAACTGACATATGTGGGTAGAGCGCGTATGACTGGAAGACCATCGCAATATCGCGATCCTTTGGCGCAATGTTTGTGACATCGCGATCACCAATCATGATGCGTCCGGTATCAATCTCTTCAAGTCCGGCCAACATACGAAGTGAGGTTGACTTACCGCAACCAGATGGACCAACTAGAACTAGAAATTCGCCATCATTAATAACGAGATCTAATTTATCTACAGCTGGTATTGGGTTGCCTGGATAGATACGTGATGCTTTATCAAATGTTACTGAAGCCATTGCTTCTCCTTCCGGGCAGGTACGTGCCCGACGATCCGTTGGATGGAGGTTAATCCAAGGCGTAGATTACGCATGGAAAGGCGCGGATTGAAGAGTATCCGATAGCCTTTTACCTCTCATGGAACTGTTCAAAGCCATCGCGCTGGTACTGCTCTTAATCTTTTTGGGCTCATTCTTTGTGGCCGCGGAGATCGCGCTAATTTCGCTTCGTGAAGGACAGATCAAACAATTAAAGGGTAAGCGTGGTACTCGGGTAGCTAAATTAACTGCGAACCCAAATCGATTCTTAGCTGCAGCGCAGGTAGGCGTAACGGTTTCTGGATTTCTCTCCGCCGCACTTGGCGCTGAGAAGTTGGGCATCTTTGTCGAACCCAAGTTTGTAGAGATTGGTGTATCTACCGGCTCAGCTAGAACGCTCTCCATAATTCTAGTGACGCTAGTGATTGCCTATTTCTCGTTGGTGCTTGGTGAGTTAGTACCCAAGAGATTGGCGCTATTTAGAACCGAAGCAATCTCACTAAATTCCTCTTTCATTATTGAAGGTATGGCGCGTTTCTTCCGCCCTGTAATTTGGTTGCTCTCTAAATCAACCGATTTCGTAGTAACGCTATTTGGTATTGATCCAAAGGAGCAGCGCAGCCAGATCTCTGAAGAAGAGTTAATGGAACTTGTTTCCGGACATAAAGCGCTAACTGAAGAAGAGCGTGAAATTGTCGAAGAAGTATTCAATACCTCAGAAAAGTTGGTCAATGAAGTTATGGTGCCGCGCACTGAAGTTGATTTCATGGATGGCAGTTTGACGGTAGGCAAAGCGATTGAATTGGCAGTAGAGCTATCGCATTCGCGTTATCCAGTCGTACGCGGTTCTAGCGATGAGGTAATTGGCTTTATCCATGTCCGCGATTTATTGGATAAATCAAATGCCAATCCAAATTCAAAGATTCAAGATTTGGCGCGACCAATTATGTATTTGCCGGGCACTAAAGGCGTACTGCCTTCACTTACTGAGATGCGAAATCAACGTCAGCACCTAGCGGTTGTGCTAGATGAATATGGCGGCACTGATGGCATTGTGACTTTAGAGAATTTAGTTGAATGTCTAATTGGCGATATTCAAGATGAATACGATCATGAAGATAATGAAATTGCCACCGAATCTCACTCAGGGGATCTTGAAATTGACGGCCTAACATCGCTTGATGATTTAGAGAGCGAGACTTCTATTACGCTGCCGGAAGGTCCTTATAAGACGGTCAGTGGTTTCATCATGCACTTTCTGGGGCAGATGCCTAAAGAGCGCGATGCGGTAAGTATCAATGGCGTGAAGTTAGTAGTTCTCACATTAGAAGGACACCGAGTTGGCCAGGTGCTGATTTCGCGCGTGGGAGACTAGCAGGGTGAAGCGAGTACTTTCGGGCATCCAGCCAACTTCGGAATCATTCCACTTAGGCAACTACCTTGGCGCGGTCAAGCAATGGGTAGATCTGCAAAAGGGGCATGAAACTTACTATGCAATTGTTGATTTACATGCGCTAACTGGAGATGTTGATCCAAAGTTGCTTCGCGCAAGAACTCTAGCTTCAGCGGCACAATTAATTGCAGTTGGTATTGATACTGAAAAGTCCGCGCTATTTGTGCAGTCGCATTTACCAGAACATAACCAATTAGGTTGGATTATGGAGTGCATAGCATCATTTGGTGAAGCTAGCCGAATGACGCAGTTCAAAGATAAATCAGCTAAAGGTGGCGCAGATGGCGCTCGCGTTGGTTTATTTACCTATCCCATGTTGCAGGCGGCCGACATTCTGCTTTATCAAGCTGATCTCGTTCCGGTTGGAGAAGATCAACGTCAACATATTGAAATCACTCGCGATTTAGCGAATCGTTTTAATACTAGATATGGCCAGGTATTTACGCTACCTGAGGCCTACATTCTCGAAGAGGGTGCAAAGATTTATGATTTACAAGAGCCAACTAAGAAAATGTCAAAGTCTTCAGAATCGGCAAGCGGTGTTATCGAATTAATGGATGCGCCAGAGATAAATGCAAAGAAGATTAAGAGCGCGGTTACCGATACTGGTCGTGAAGTGATTTTTGATGTAGAAAATAAGCCAGGTATTAGCAATTTAATGACTATTTATTCAGTAGTAACCCAGAAAAATATCTCGCAAATTGAAGCTGAATTTGTTGGAAAAGGTTATGGAGATTTCAAAGGTGCGGTTGCCGAAGCTACAGTTGAATATCTGCGCCCAATGCGCGAAAAGGCGTTGGAGCTACTAAAAGATGAAGGTGAATTAATCCAAATCTTGAATGGCGGAGCGGAAAAAGCGCGTCTTTTGGCAAGTAAAACGCTCAAAGATTCCTACAGAGCTCTTGGAATACTCGGTTAACTTTCAACTTGCACTTTAGGGTTCATCAAAAAGTAACCAAGTGAGCTGCAGTTTCGTTAGAAATTTTGACTAACCCCTACTAGGCTCCCGATTAAGAGCTATCAAGGCCTTGATAGCTAACCCATGGGAGGAAAATTGAAGAAATTCTCACGTATTGTCGCAGTTGCTGCAGCAGCAACAATGGCAACCGTCGGCTTTATCGCGGCTCCATCACGCGCAGCATCAAATGTAAAAGTTGGTATTGCGTATGACATCGGAGGCCGTGGCGATAAGTCATTTAACGACTCTGCAGCTGCAGGTCTAGATCGTGCAAAGAAGAAGTGGGGCATTGCCTCTAAGGAAATTACTGTTACTCAGGGTACTGACTCTGAACGTACAGACAAGCTTCGTCTATTAGCACAAGCTGGCTACAGCCCAATCATTGCGGTTGGTTTCTTATATGCAGGTCCAATTACAACTGTTGCACAGGAATTCCCAAACACTCAGTTTGGAATTATTGATGATGCATCAGTACCTGCACTTAACGTTACATCAATGGTTTTCTCTGAAGAACAAGGTTCATACCTTGCAGGTGTAGCTGCAGCTCTATCATCTAAGTCCGGCAAGATTGGCTATGTTGGCGGAGTTCGCATTCCACTACTTCAGAAGTTTGAAGCAGGTTTCGTTGCAGGTGTTAAAGCAACCAATAAGTCAGCATCAGTTGACGTTAAGTACGTAACTGAATTCCCTGATTTCTCAGGTTTCAATGACCCAGCAAAAATGAAAGTTATTGTTAAAGGCATGATTGATAAGGGTGTTGACGTTGTTTACTCAGCAGCTGGTGGATCAGGCGCAGGTAACTTCCAAGCAGCAACTGAAGCTGCATCAGCAGGCAAGAAGATTTGGACAATTGGTGTTGACTCTGATCAGTACCTAACCGCTTCTGCTGCAGAGAAGAAGAATATGTTGACCTCTATGACCAAGCGTGTAGATAACGCTGTATATGACGTTATTGAAAACGCAGTATCTGGTCGTACCGTTAACGATATTCTTGATGAAAAGGCTGGTATTTACGGACGTCGCTATGATCTAACAAATGGTGGCGTTGGCGTTTCATACTCTGGCGGATATATCAACAAGTACAAGGCGAAGATTGATGCCGCAGCTGCAGCAATCAAGTCAGGCAAGATTAAGGTTCCATCTGTTCCAGGGAAGTAATTTTCACTGAACAATTGTGACCAAAGTAGCCCGGTTAGGATTTCCTAATCGGGCTACTTTCTTTAAGATTGACGAGTAAATTTTTTAGAACTCAACGGCGAGGAGCATCTAACAGGTGTCAGTTTCAGTAGAACTTCGACATATCTCTAAGCGCTTTCCAGGCGTAGTGGCAAATAAAGATGTCTCACTTAAGGTCCAGAGCGGATCGGTTCATGCGTTAGTCGGCGAAAACGGCGCTGGTAAATCAACCGTTATGAAGATTCTTTACGGAATGCAACGCCCAGATGGCGGCGAAATTTTTGTAAATGGAAATCAGGTTAACTTTAAGAATCCAAATGAGGCCATCGAAGCTGGAATCGGCATGGTGCATCAACACTTTATGTTGGCTGATAATTTTACAGTTTTGGAAAATATTATTTTAGGCGCTGAGCCTAAGCGAAGTTCACAAATTGACTTTGAGGTGGCACGAAAAAAAATCAATGATATGGCTGCAACTTATGGCCTAGAAATTAATCCAGATGAATTAGTAGAAAACCTAGGTGTGGGCCAACGTCAGCGCGTTGAGATTTTAAAAGTTTTATATCGTGGCGCGAATATTTTGATTTTCGATGAGCCGACAGCAGTTTTGGTGCCACAGGAAGTAGATGATTTATTCGGTGCACTTCATGGCTTACGCGAAAAGGGAATGTCAGTAATTTTTATTTCGCATAAGTTAGATGAAGTACTCCGAGTTGCCGACGAAGTTACTGTAATAAGAGCTGGAGCCACCGTAGCCGAAGTTAAATCGAAAGAGGTAACTTCTCAAAAGCTTGCAGAGTTGATGGTGGGATCTGAGTTGCCAAAACCAGAAATCAAAGGCGATACCAAGCGCGAGAATGTGGTGCTAGAACTTTCTGGCGTAACCGTGCCATCTAAGGGTGCACGTAATTTGCTCACCAATATCTCTTTTAAATTGCATGCTGGCGAAGTAATAGGAATTGCTGGCGTAGAAGGTAATGGGCAATCCGAATTAACTGAGGCTATCTTGGGTCTTTTAGAATATGAAGGAAGTATCAATTTCGATAATTCCTCAATCGATAATTTAAGTGTTGCCGAACGAAGAGATTTAGGAATTGGATTTATTCCTGAGGATCGCCATCGCCAAGCGTTAATGTTGGGCTCACCACTTTGGGAGAATCGAATTCTCGGTTACCAACGCAAGAAACCAATATTTAATGGTTTTGTATTGGATAAAAAAGCAACCATCGAAGATACTCGTGTAATCATGCAGGAATTTGATGTACGTGCTCCGGGACCAAACACACTGGCAACTGCTTTATCTGGCGGCAATCAACAGAAATTTATTGTGGGTCGCGAAATGGTTCATGCACCGAAATTGTTAGTGGCATCCCATCCAACCCGTGGCGTGGATGTTGGCGCGCAGGGTGCAATTTGGGAAGAGCTTCGCAAAGCCCGCGAAAAGGGAATGGCGATTGTCTTAATCTCTGCAGATTTAGAAGAGTTAATCGGTATGTCAGATCGTTTACTGGTCATGCTGCGTGGCGAAGTTACTGCTGAACTGAATCCAGCCAACACCACGCCAGAATCCTTAGGCGCTGCGATGACAGGAGCGATGAAGTGAAACTCACACAGCGATTAAATCCAAAGCAAATTGGTTTGGCGCTAGCAGCTCCAGTCTCTGCAGCTATCGTCTCGTTCATAATTTCCTCAATAGCGCTCTTGGTTACCAAGAAATCGCCGATTGAAGCATTTCAAACGATGTGGCAATTTGGATCTACCACAAGTTCACTAATAGAAGCTTTAAATTCCGCAACTTCATATTACATAGCAGCAATTGCAATTGCGACTACCTTTAGAGCGGGACTCTTTAATATTGGCGTTGAAGGTCAACTTCGTTTAGCTGCGCTATTTTCTATGTATATCGGTGCCATGTTTACTTTGCCGCCGGTACTTCATGTACTTGCGATCTTCATAATTGCGATGACGGTGGGCGGGCTTTGGGCAGCAATTGCCGGTATTTTGAAGGTAAAACGAGGTATTAATGAAGTTATTTCCACCATCATGTTAAATAGCATCGCAGGTGGATTTAGCGCATTTCTCTTCTCTACTTATTTCTCAGTCAAAATTGAAGGTTCAAATAATCTATCAACCGCAACTCTTCCAGAGTCGGCATGGATGCCTAATCTCTCCTTTTTAACTAGCAATTTAGATAAATCGGTTACTCAAGGTCGCGCGATTTATGGAATGTTCGCAGTTGCCATTGCGCTTGGAATTGCTTTTTGGTGGATCGTAAACCGAACTCGTTTTGGTTTCGAACTTCGCGCCTCCGGAATTAATCCAATGGCAGCTCGGGTTAGCGGTGTCAATTCTAAGAAGATGATTGTGGTAGCCATGATTTCTTCTGGCGCTATTGCCGGTCTTTCTGGGCTACCAACTATTTTGGCAGAAACTCATACATACAATATGGGATTTAGAGCTGGACTTGGCTTCTCTGCAATTGCAGTTGCGCTGTTAGGTAGAAACGGGGCAGTCGGAATGGCCTTTGCTAGCCTGCTCTTCTCATTCCTGGAAGTCTCATCTCGCTCGCTTGAATTAATTGATATTGCGCCGGAAACCTATTTCATCATGCAAGGTTCAATCCTGCTTAGTTCGGTTGTGGCTTATGAAGTTGTAAGTAGGTATCGCGTCAAAATAGTCTCAAATGAATTAGCAAAGGCGGTGGCCAATGCTTAATTTATTGAATTTAAATAAAATGAGTAAGCCAGCGCGGTTGGCTATCTATGCCTTTAGTTTAGTTTTTGGATTATCTGTAATTCGAATGATTACGGGAGCTTCAGATTTAACTAGCGCTGGCACGGCATCGGCTGCGCTTTTACTTTCAGTGCCAATCGCTATGGCCGCACTTGGAGGTTTATTCTCTGAACGTTCTGGTGTCGTAAACATTGGCCTTGAAGGCATGATGATTATGGGCGCATGGGGCGGCGGATTTATTGGTTCCAAACATGGACCATGGGCCGGTTTAATAGCTGGAATTTTTATGGGTGCAGTTGGCGCGCTAATCCATGCCATTGCTACCGTTGGTTTTGGAGTAGATCACGTAGTTTCAGGTGTTGCCGTAAATATTATTGCAGCGGGCCTAGTTAGATATTTTTCCACTATTCTCTACAAAAATGGCACTTGGTTAGGCCCATCGCAATCACCAGATGTAAAAGCCATCGGAACCAATGGCTTGCCCATACTCTCTGGTGGCAATCTTTTTGGTTGGGAAAGCCCAGATTTACTTGGCGCTATTGCTAATAAAAAATGGTTCTTTATTTCGGATCTCTTCTCAATTTTGCGGGGATTAACTGGCGAAGTTTCATACGTAACCATGATTGCAATTGCCTTAGTGCCATTTTCATATTGGTTCTTATGGCACACTGCATTTGGACTTCGTCTAAGAAGCGCAGGTGAAGCGCCAACTGCAGCAGAATCTCTAGGTGTAAATGTTTATAAGATGAAATATGCCGGCGTTTTAATCTCTGGCGGTTTTGCAGGTTTGGGTGGAGCTTTCCTAGCCATAGTTGCGGCTAATCATTATCAAGAAGCGCAAACCGGTGGTCGTGGTTATATTGGTTTAGCTGCGTTAATTTTCGGAAATTGGCGTCCAGGTGGATTGATGTCAGGTGCAGCGCTCTTTGGTTTTGCCGATGCGCTGCAATTGCGAGACTCCGAAGCGGTTCATGCGCTGTTGATGTTAGTTGCAGTGGCCATGATTATTTTTGCAATAATTAATTTCCGAAAAGGCAAATTTGTTTCTGTGGCCTTTAGCATCGCACTATCAATAATTTCAGTCTCACTTTATTACGGAGTTGAGCAACTACCTGGACAGTTTGTGACCATGACACCTTATGTAATGACGCTCTTAGTGCTTGGACTTGGTACCCAAAGATTACGTATGCCGGCAGCGGATGGAGTTCCTTATCGCCGAGGAGGCAGTAAGTAATGGAGATCAACTGGGAAGAAATTCACCAGCGCGCTAATGCGGCAATGAAGAAGGCTTATGCACCATATTCAAAATTTCCAGTAGGCGTTGCCGCGTTAGTTGATGATGGTCGAATTATTGAAGGCTGTAATGTGGAAAATGCTTCATATGGCCTTGGTTTATGCGCTGAATGCGGCTTGGTCTCTAATTTGGCCACCACTGGCGGTGGCCGCTTAATTGCAATCGTTTGCGTTGGGGGCGATACCAGATTCTTAGCGCCATGTGGTCGTTGTCGCCAATTGTTATTCGAACATGGTGGAGCAGATGCTCTATTAATGACTCCGGATGGTCCACAGAAAATGTCAGAGATGCTTCCGTGGGCTTTTGGGCCTGAAGATTTGAAATGACTGAACGTTTTACCGCCCCAGAAATCATTGCTATAAAACGCGATTGCAAGGTTTTAAATGATGAGCAAATCGATTGGGTAGTGGATGCCTATACCCGCGGAGTAGTTGCAGACGAACAGATGTCAGCTCTTGCAATGGCGATTTTGTTAAACGGTATGGAACGCCACGAAATTTCACGTTGGACAGATGCGATGATCCGAAGTGGCGAAAGAATGAATTGGTCAATGCTGGATCGGCCTACAGTAGATAAACATTCAACTGGTGGCGTGGGAGATAAAATCACACTGCCGCTTGTTCCATTAGTTGCCTCCTGTGGCGCTGCAGTCCCGCAGTTATCTGGACGTGGTCTTGGCCATACTGGTGGCACATTAGATAAATTAGAATCAATTCCAGGCTGGAAGGCCGCGCTTTCTAATGAAGAGATGTTAAAAGTAATTCAAGAAACTGGCGGTGTAATTTGTGCGGCCGGTTCTGGTTTAGCTCCAGCAGATAAGAAACTATATGCACTTCGTGATGTCACCGCGACCGTAGAGGCAATTCCGTTGATTGCTTCTTCAATTATGAGTAAGAAAATTGCAGAGGGTACTGGTTCATTAATTTTGGATGTAAAAACAGGTAGTGGTGCCTTTATGAGCGATCCGATAAAGGCTCGAGAATTAGCAACCGTGATGGTCGAAATAGGTAAGAGCGCTGGAGTAAATATTCGCGCAATTATAACCGCGATGGATGTTCCGCTTGGTTTAACTGCAGGTAATGCACTTGAAGTTCGCGAATCTGTCGAAGTTTTGGCAGGCGGCGGACCAGCTGATGTAGTTGAACTGACCGTGCTTTTAGCGCGTGAAATGCTGGATTTAGCAGGCATTTCTGGGGTGGATCCTGCAGATAATTTAAAGAATGGTAAAGCGATGGATCATTGGCGAAGAATGATTAGCGCACAAAATGGCGATCCAGATGGTGCATTACCAGTTGCCAAAGAGAAATTGGTAATTAACGCGGATGCAAGTGGCGTAATGACGCGGATGGATGCGCTTAAAGTTGGCATAGCTGCTTGGCGCTTAGGTGCGGGTCGCGCAAAACAAGGTGAAGCACTACAACTAGGTGCCGGAATCGAAATCCATGCCAAGCCAGGCGAGCAAGTTGCCAAGGGTCAACCAATATTTACTTTGCATACCGATAAACCTGAACTCTTCGACCGCGCCGAGGAATCATTAGTTGGTGCAGTTGAGTATGACTCAAATTATCAGAGGCTGCCATTAGTTCTGGAGCGGATAGGTTGAAAGAACTACCCAAAGTCTTATTGCACGATCATTTAGATGGTGGACTAAGACCTGAAACTATTATTGAAATCGCCGAAGAGACTGGCTATCAAGGGCTACCAACACACAAAACTTCTGAATTAGCGCTTTGGTATAAGAATGCATGTGATTCAGGTTCATTAGTTAGATACTTGGAAACATTTGATCACACCATTGCAGTGATGCAACGTGAAGAAGATGTAGTTCGAGTTGCCAAAGAGGCGGTAGTTGATTTAGCCAACGACGGCGTGATTTATGCAGAGATTCGAGTTGCGCCAGAACATTTCACTAAAAAAGGTATGCAGATGGCGCAGGTTGTTGAAGCGATGCTCGAAGGTTATCGCCAAGGCGAAGCGCTAACTGGATTGAAAGTGGGCACCATCCTCTGTGGCATGCGCCAGTTGGATAAATCGCAAGAAGTGGCAGAGTTGGTAGTTAAATATCGCGATCAAGGCGTGGTTAGTTTTGATATTGCGGGACCAGAGAAAGGTTTTGCGCCAACTTTGCAGAAAGATACTTTCGATTACTTAAAGCGCCATGAGATACCATTTACCATCCATGCTGGAGAGGCAGTTGGCCCAGAATCCATTGATTTAGCCATAAATGCCTGTGGGGCCACGCGAATTGGCCATGGCGTCAGGATCATCGAGGATCTGCCTGATGGACGTATAGCCAGACAAGTTTTAGAGCAACAGATTCATTTAGAAGTTGCGCCATCTTCTAATTTGCAGACTGGAATTGCAGATACCTACGCCCATCATCCAATCAAACGATTATTTGAACTCGGGTTTAATGTTGGATTGAATACCGATAATCGACTAATGAGCGATACCAGTATGAGTAAAGAATTTCAGCAGTGTCACGATGCTTTCGGTTGGGGTCTAGCCGAATTTAGAGAGCTGACTCTAAATGCTATGAACGCTGCATTTATCGATGATAAGAGTTCATATTTAAAGAGAATTGGAGCGGGATATGATCAACTTTAACGATAAAGATTTCTTAATTAATCCATATCCAGAGCTAGCTAAATTACGTGGCGTAGGTAAGCCTATTTGGCATGAAGAGACTAATATGTTTTTGGCGGGAAATTACGATGATGCCAATGCGGTCCTTCGCAACAAATCTTTAGGACGAATCTTTAAAGCAAAAGCACCAGAATCTGAATGGGCCACTTTTAATTGGCTACATGCAGATTCAATTTTAGATTCCGAACCTCCGAAGCACACTCGGCTACGGGCGTTAGTTTCTAAAGCTTTTAACAAGAATATTATTGAAGGCCAAAGAGAGACTATCAATAGAATTGTTGATAATTTGATTCTGGATATAAAAAACAAAAGCGGTAATTGGGATTTGATTGCTGATTTTGCAGAACCACTTCCAGTCAAAGTGATTGTGGCAATGCTTGGCTTCCCTGAGGAAGATGAGCATTTACTACGACCTTGGTCTCAGGCAATTGTGAAAATGTATGAGGTAAATCCAAGCGTTGAGGTCCAAGCTAATGCCAAGAAAGCTGCCGGAGAGTTTGCCGCTTACGTTCAAAAATTAGCAGATGAACGAAAGGCAGAACCAGGCAACGATTTAATTTCCGATTTGGTCCGAGTTGAAGAGCAGGGCGAAAAATTAAATGCACAAGAGCTAATTGCCACCTGCGTGCTACTTCTAAATGCAGGGCATGAAGCGAGCGTAAATGGCTTTGGAAATGGGGCGGTTGCGCTACTTGAACGCCCAGATCAGTTGGAGTTACTTCGCAATAATCCGGATCAATTAGCTGCCACCGCAGTGGAGGAGTTCCTACGTTTTGATGCGCCTCTGCATCTATTTGAGCGAACTGCAACTGCAGATACTGAAGTTGGCGGGGTAGAGATAAAGCAGGGGCAGAAGATCGCCTCTTTATTGGGCTCTGCCAATCGCGATGAGAATCATTTTGCAAATGCCGATCAAATGGATATTACAAGAGATCCAAATCCACATATTGGTTTTGGCGCAGGTATTCATTTCTGTTTAGGTGGCCCACTTGCCAGATTAGAGATGGGTATTGCACTTCCAAAATTAGTAAAAGCGCTTCCAAACATGGAGATTGCAAGTGACCCTATTCGCCGTCCAACCTTTGTGCTTCGCGGTTATGAGAAGGTAGAGATCTCTTCGTAAGTTGGGTATGAACTTTGCGCACCTTTCTTGGTAACGCTAAGTCCAGCCGCGATACAACCAAATTTCATTGCCGCTTCCTCACCTGTTGCTAATTTAGAAGCGAAAGCGCCTACAAAGCTATCTCCGGCACCGGTAGTATCAACAGCGTTAACTTTTATGGCCGGCACTTCAACGCCAGTATTCAAATGGCGCACCCCTTTTTCACCCAAGGTCAGCAGAATATTTGCCTCTATAGAACCAAGTGCTGCATATTCAGTTTCGTTTGGAATTATCCAATCGCAATGTGCAATCAAATCTGCACTTAAATTTTCATAAGGGGCGGGGTTTAAGATAGTTATTGCACCGCGCGCTTTGGCAGCTTTAAAGGCAGCCAAGGTAATCTCTTGTTTGATTTCACATTGCCCAATCACGATATCTAGATCTGCAATTTCTACAATTGCTTTTACTGCCAAATCAATATCAATTTGATGATTAGCGCCAGGAATAATGATGATTCGATTCTCACCAGTTGCCTCTACCCAGATATGTGCCACTCCAGTTGGCAGGCTGCCGCGTTGGAGATATTTGGTATTAACCCCGCGTACTTTGAAATTTTCTGCGATAGCGTCACCAAAAACATCATCTCCAATGCAGCCAATGAAAAAAGTTTCAGCCCCAGAAATTGCAGCCATTACCGCTTGATTAGCGCCCTTACCTCCGAAACCAGTGGTGAATTGATCTCCCTTAAGAGTCTGGCCAGCCTTTGGAATCTCTGCAATATATGCGCTCAAATCCATCATGGCGCTGCCAACAATTGCAATTACTGGTGCTTTCATAAATGCAATTGTATTAGTAATACTGCATATACTTAAGTGGTTATGAAAAAACATCCCATAATTCTTGATGTCGACACCGGTTTTGATGATGCCTTTGCAGTGCTCTTTGCGGCCATGAACTCAGAAGTCGAATTACTAGGCATAACTTGTGTAGATGGAAATACCAATGTTGATCAAGTCATTAAGAACACTTTAATTGTTTTAGATGCTGCCGGCGCCGAAGAGATTCCCGTTGCTAAAGGGGCAACTAAACCTTTGGTTGAAGAGCCGCTTTATGCCGAACATATTCATGGCAAAGATGGCATGGGCGACTTAGGTTTACCAGATTCAACTCGGAAGATAGACTCAAGAAGTGCGATTGAGTTAATGCGAGATTTAGTGGATGCACGTCCTAATGAAATTACTTTAGTACCGGTTGCACCACTTACCAATATTGCAAATTTCATTACCACCTACCCAGAAGCCGCCAAGAAATTAAAGGAAATTTGTTTGATGGGTGGATCTGCATCGGTAGGTAACGCTACTGCGATGGCCGAATTTAACATCTGGCATGATCCCGAGGCGGCAGAGATTGTATTTAAGAGTGGGATTCCAATTACGATGTATGGATTGGATGTGTTCTATCATCCATTGGTTACTGAATCTGAGGCAGTTCGTTTAACTCAAAGCCCTGATAAATCTGCACAATTTGCCGGAAAGTTATTGCAATCTTGCATTAAACGTTTGAAACACAGCGTCACTCTAGGAGATTACGGTGCAGTCGCTGCGGTTTTGCGGCCGGCCTTAATAAAGTGCGAAGTTTTTGATGTGGGAGTTGAAGTTGCTCATGGTTTAGTTCGTGGAATGACAGTGGTTGATCGCAGGCCACGTCTGGAATTAGCGCTAGAACCAAGGAGAATTCCAGGTGCGGCACGCGCGAAGGTGGTATTGGACCTCGATGCAGAGAGCTTTAGAGAGCTCTGGTTTAAAACTGTCGATTCAACTTGGAGTTAAATGCCAACGGTATGCCAGATGGTCTTGGCCTCCATAAATGCCAAGATGCGCGCAGGTTGCTTAACTTTAGTGAAGGCGTGAATTCGTTTTAAATTCTCAGCACCCGCAACTTTAAGTTCAGCAGTTTTTTTAGCGCCGGTAATATCTAAGCCATCTATATCCATGTGAGATGCCATCCAAGGCGCAAGTTCTTCAACTTTGCCGGTCAAAATATTAATAACACCTGCAGGAACATCACTAGTTGCTAGCACCTCAGCAAAACTCATCGCTGGAATTGCAAGTGCATCTGGCGCAACAATGACGGCGGTATTTCCAGATGCAATTACAGACATTAAAGAATCAATAAATTCTAAGAAGTCTGGCTTTGAAACGATGCCAACTACGCCAAGTGCTTCGGGTGTGGTGAAATTGTAGAAAGGTCCCGATACTGGATTGGTAACTCCATCAAGTGCCGCTAATTTATCGGTCCAACCTGCGTACCAAACAATTAAATCAATGGCTTCTGAGATTTTAGTTTTGTCGCCAGTTGCTTTTAGCTCAACTTCAAATTGTGCGCGGCGACCTTCAAGCATCTCAGCAACTCGATAAAGAATTTGACCCTTTAAATAGGCGGTTGATTTATTCCATCCAGCAAAGGCAGCGCGAGATGCAACTACTGCATCGCGTAAATCCTTACGAGAGGCGAGAGCGGGATTTGCAATAAAAGCGCCTTTGGCGTCTTTAACTTCATACACGCGGCCAGATTCAGAGCGCGGAAATGCGCCATTGATATACAACTTGTAAGTTTTCTTAACATCGATACGTGACATTTACTTCACCTTCTCAGAATTTTTCAAGTAACTAGCTAAACCATGGCGTCCACCTTCGCGGCCCCAACCTGATTCTTTATATCCGCCAAAAGGTGAAGCCGGATCAAATTTATTAAAGGTATTCGCCCAAATTACGCCGGCGCGTAATTGTTGCGCCGCCCATAAAACCTTGGAACCTTTCTCAGACCAGATGCCGGCAGATAATCCATATGGAGTGTTATTTGCCTTCTCGATTGCCTCAGCTGGCGTGCGGAAAGTTAACACTGAGAGCACTGGACCAAAGATCTCTTCACGCGCAATTCGATGTGCCTGAGTTACACCGGTAAAGATAGTTGGGGCAAACCAGAAGCCATTCTTAGGCAAATTGCATTGCGGTGACCAAATTTCGCCACCTTCGTTACTGCCAGCTGCGGCTAGCTCTCTAATTTTCTCTAGTTGTGCTCTGGAATTAATTGCACCTAAATCAGTGTTCTTATCGAGCGGATCACCGACTCTAATTTTCTCCATGCGGCGTTGTAATTTCTTGATGACTTCATCAGCAATATTCTCTTGAACCAAGAGGCGTGAACCTGCACAACATACATGTCCTTGGTTAAAGAAGATGCCATTAACGATTCCTTCTACTGCTTGATCTATGGCGGCATCTTCAAAGACAATATTGGCACCTTTGCCACCAAGTTCCAGGGTTGCAACTTTCTTAGTATCGGCAATCGCTCTGGCAATTAATTTGCCGACTTCAGTAGAGCCAGTAAAAGCAATCTTAGCTACACCAGGATGGTTAACTAAGGCCGCGCCAGTTTCACCGGCTCCGGTTACGATATTTACAACCCCTGCAGGAAGTTCTGCTTGCTGGCAGACTTCGGCAAATAGCAGCGCAGTTAGCGGAGTACTTTCAGCTGGTTTTAACACCACGGTATTTCCAGCAGCTAGCGCGGGAGCAACTTTCCAAGCGAGCATTAAAAGTGGAAAATTCCAAGGAATGATCTGTCCAACAACTCCGTAAGCTTTCGGCGAAATACCAACGCCGGCATAATCTAATTTATCGGCCCAACCTGCATGATAGAAAAAATGGGCCGAAACTAATGGAATATCAATATCGCGAGTTTCTCGAATTGGCTTGCCATTATCCATAGATTCAAGCACTGCAAATTCGCGAGTACGTTCCTGAAGAATGCGCGCAATTCGATATAAGTACTTGCCGCGTTCGGCGCCACTTAGCTTTGACCAAACTTTTGTATATGCGCTCTGCGCTGCGACTACCGCTTTATCAATGTCGCTTTTATCGCCATTAGCGATATGTGAAAGTACCTCTTCAGTCGCTGGATTTATTGTGGCAAAGTGTTTCTTACCTTTGACAAATTTGCCGTTTATGAAGTGGCCATATTCCTTATCAATCTTTACGATTGATTTAGATTCTGGTGCAGGGGCATATTCGAAGGTCATTTAATCCACCGTAACGTAGTTAGGGCTAGCGTAGTAGCCATCGGTTAACTTCATTCTCTGCATTAATAAGTCATTTAAAAGTGCGCTCGCACCGATTCGGAAGTACTTATTATTTAGCCAATCTGGGCCTGCGGTTTCATTAACTAAGACCAATTGTTTAATGGCATCTTTAGCGGTGCGAATTCCACCAGCTGGTTTAACACCAATTTGTTTTCCCGTAAGCTCTCGGAAATCTCTAACTGCTTCAAGCATCACCATCACTACTGGCGGTGTCGCCGCTGGAGCAACCTTTCCCGTTGAAGTTTTAATGAAATCACCGCCAGCTAGCATTGCTAAGTATGATGCTTTGCGAACATTGTCATAAGTAACTAATTCGCCAGTCTCAAAGATAACTTTCAGATGCGCTTTCGCTCCACAGATAGCTTTAATCTGGAGAATCTCATCAAATACCTCTCCAAGACGGCCAGAAAGAAATGCGCCGCGATCAATCACCATATCAATTTCAGTGGCTCCGGCATCAATAGCATCTTGGGTATCTTGCAATTTAACTGCCATTGAGGCGCGACCTGAGGGAAAAGCAGTTGAAACTGCTGCAACTGGAATCTCGCTGCCGCCTATTAAATCTAAATGAGTCCGGGCAACTTTAACCATATCGTTGTAGACACAGACGGCACCAACACTTGGAACAGTTGGGTCAGATGGGGCGGGACGCACTGCTTTGGTACAGAGCGCTTTAACTTTTCCGGGGGTATCTGCACCTTCTAGGGTTGTTAAATCAACCATTGAAATTGCAGTATCAATAGCCCAAGCTTTGCTGGAAGTTTTGATGCTGCGAGTACCTAAGGTAGCCGCACGAGCTTCAGCACCAACTTGATCAACTGGTGGCAAGTTATTTAGAAATGACTTGAGTGAGCTTTCAGAGCCATCAACTAGCCCAAAGAATTGCAAAGTGCCCTCCCAAAATTAAGTAAGTAATTCTTTCAGTGGTCCCCTTAAGGTGGCAAGTTTTGCATTTGCCTCTTCTTCGGTGGCGGTAATTACTTCGATATAGCACTTCAGCTTTGGCTCAGTACCAGATGGGCGAACAATTACTCTCACATCGCCCAGCCAAATTCGTAAGCCGTCTGTGGGCGGCAAATCATTTGTAGGTTTTGCTAAGTCATCAATTGCAGTGACTTTAATTCCCGCAATCTCACTAGGCGGGTTGGTGCGTAACTTCTCCAATACTTTGCCTACTAATTTAATGTTCTCAACTCGAAATGAGATCTGTTCGGTTGCATGCAGTCCTATTAATTTCCATATTTCCTGCAGGCGGTCATAAATAGTCTGTCCATTTGCCGCTAGCTCTTCGGCTAATTGGGCAAGTGCAATCGCAGCGCTAACGCCATCTTTATCTGCGACACAAACGCTATCTACTGAATAACCAATTGCCTCTTCGTATGCAAATGCCAAATTAGGAATCTGCGCTAGATATTTAAAGCCAGTTAAGGTTTCACGAAAATTTCGACCATAGTGCTTACATATTTTGCTCAATCCGGAAGAGGAGACTATGGAATTGCCATAATTTCCATTATTTGTGCGGGCAATCCAATCACCAAGCAAGATACCGATTTCATCACCTTTTAGCATTCGCCAGCCATGTTTTGGATCATTAATGGCAGCGGCGCAGCGATCTGCATCGGGATCATTTGCAATGACTAAATCAGCACCAACAGCCTTAGCCTTTGCCAAACTTAAATCAATCGCACCTGGTTCCTCAGGATTTGGAAATGAGACAGTAGGAAAATCTGGATCTGGATGTGCTTGTTCGTTCACCAAAATTGGTGCGTTAAATCCTGCTTTTTTAAAAACTGCTTCCACGGTTTCCAGCCCAACCCCATGCATTGCTGTGTAAACAATCTTTAAATTGCCGGGAGTCTTACCTATCTTGGCAGTTTGTGCGACATAATCATTAAATACATCATCATTTAAGTTGTTCCACTTGGTACCACGCGGTTGGCTCTTTAATGAAGTAATTCTATCTATCTCTGCCGAAATCAATTTATCGGTCGGAGTAATGATTTGCGAACCTTGATATTTAATCCCATCAACATCTGCATTTAAATAGACTTTATATCCATTATCCATCGGTGGGTTATGGCTGGCAGTAACCATGATGCCCACATGTGCGCCAAGTTGTTTAACTGCATGCGCTAACACCGGGGTAGGCAGCGGTCTAGGTAATACGTTAACTTGCATACCTGCGCCACTTAGAATTTCAGCGCTCTCGCGGGTGAAATCTTCAGATCGATAGCGAGCGTCGCGGCCGATTACCACAGAAGTTAAATTTCGCGCCTTCATATATTGTGCAATCGCGGCAGCGGTACGGCCAACTACAGCGCGGTTCATTCCGGATGGACCTGGTGCGATTGGTCCACGTAACCCGGCAGTACCAAATGTTAGAAATCCGGAAAATAATTTATCTAAAGCAGCTTCATCATTTTCATCAAGTAATTTTTGAAGTTCAGCTGCGGTCTTTGGATCTGGATCATCTGCAATCCAGTTTTCAATCTCGGTGCGGTTCACACACCTAATCTAATATCAGACACAAACTAGTGCCACTTGCAACGGTTTCTCCAATTTCGACGACTAATTTGGAAATTTTGCCTGCCTTGTGAGCAGTAAGTGGTTGTTCCATCTTCATTGCTTCCAACACCATGATTAAGTCGCCCTTTTCAACAGCATCGCCC
Organism: Candidatus Nanopelagicaceae bacterium; assembly: GCA_046091905.1. GTDB lineage: Bacteria > Actinomycetota > Actinomycetes > Nanopelagicales > Nanopelagicaceae > ZLKRG08. The sequence continues at coordinate 64,368 of JBJTCN010000025.1, read as the reverse complement.
TCATTAACTGCGATCTTAACTACCGTACCTTGCATTGGTGCCAGCAAACCATCTCCGGTGGCACCACCTGATGCACCTTTTCGCGCACGATGACGTTTATGAACTGGTTCTGGCGCATGCACCATAACTTCAAAGCGGTGACCGTTAACTTCGGTGATGATGTGTTCTGGAGCAGCATGAGATTGCACTACTGGCGAACCCGATTGGTATTGTGGAATTTCATTAACAAACTCATTTTCAATGTAGCTGGTGTAGATCTTAAAATTCTTTGTGTAATTATCATCTTCCAAAATTGCGAGATGGAAGGGAAGTGCAGTTGCCAACCCTTCGATTTTGAATTCAGCTAGCGCACGTCTAGAACGCTCAATTGCTTCTTCGCGTGTACTGCCAGTCACGATTAACTTTGCGAGTAATGAATCGAAATTTCCGCCAATGGAATCATCTTTCCTAAAACCGGCATCAATTCGAACACCTGGACCGGTAGGTAGCTGCCATTCGGTAATTTGCCCAGGCGCTGGCAAGAATCCGCGTCCTGGATCCTCGCCATTTATACGAAATTCAATGGAGTGGCCGCGGATTTCAGGATCTGGAAATCCTAGAGCTTGCCCTTCAGCAATACGAAATTGTTGGCGGACTAAATCAATACCAGTTACCTCTTCAGAGACTGGATGTTCAACTTGCAAACGAGTATTTACCTCTAAAAAAGAAATAGTTCCATCTAATCCAACTAAGAATTCACAGGTGCCAGCTCCGATGTAACCAGCCTCTTTCATGATTGCTTTACTTGCACGATAAAGCTCTATGTTCTGCTCCTTAGTTAAGAATGGCGCTGGCGCTTCTTCAACTAATTTCTGATGGCGGCGTTGCAGAGAGCAATCTCTAGTTGAGACCACCACTGCGCTGCCATGTTTATCTACTAAAACTTGAGTTTCAACGTGGCGCGGCTTATCTAAGTAGCGTTCGACAAAACATTCACCGCGACCAAATCCGGCAATCGCTTCGCGAACTGCAGAGGCATAAAGTTCTGGAATCTCTTCAATGGTACGTGCAACCTTTAATCCACGGCCACCACCACCATGCGCCGCTTTGATAGCAACCGGTAAGCCATGTTCTTTAGCAAATGCCACAACTTCTGCATGGGATGCAACAGGATCTTTAGTACCTGCCACAAGTGGCGCACCTGCAGCAGCGGCAATCTTGCGCGCAGAGACTTTATCGCCCAATGCGCGAATCGCGGCAGGTGGTGGGCCAATCCAAATTAAACCAGCACCAATTACCGCCTCAGCGAAATCCGCATTTTCAGATAAGAATCCGTAGCCAGGATGAACTGCATCCGCTCCCGATTCTTTAGCTACTGCAATTAATTTCTCAATATTTAAATAGCTTTGCACTGCGGTAATACCTCTTAATGAACAGGCGGCATCTGCCATAGAAGCATGTAGTGCGTTGCGATCTTCATCTGAATAAACAGCTACGGATTCCAGGCCATGATCGCGGCAAGCACGAATAATGCGAACTGCGATCTCACCGCGGTTAGCAATTAATACGCGCTTCATTTTGCCCCAATCTCTTTAGCTTCTGGCCAGGAATAGCCTAAGTGTTGCAAACTCTTACGCAAATAGGCCATCGAAATTCCGACTACATTTGTGTAATCACCATCGATAGCGTTAATAAATGGTGAACTGAATCCATCGAGTGTAAATCCACCGGCAACTTTTAGTGGTTCGCCAGTAGCTACATAATCTTTAATCAGCGAATCATCTAATTCATCGAAAGTTACTGAGGTAGTAACACGGTCTGCCAATTCACGACCTTGTTTAGTATCGATGATGCAATGACCGGTATGTAACAGACCAGTCTTGCCACTTAAGCGTTTGGCTCGCGAGATTGCCATCTCAGGTGTCTCTGGTTTTCCAAAGGATTCGCCTTCAAATTCAAAGGTGGAATCGCAAGCGATAATGATGGCATCTCCCGAAACCATTTCGCGAACGGTATGGGCTTTAGTAATTGCAAGTGCAATCACCATATCTACCGGAGACATTGAGTTGAAGTGTTCCGTCTCTTCATCAACATTGCTTACGATAATTTCTGGATGTAGTCCAGCGCCTTCCAATAAATGTTTTCTAGAAGGAGATTGTGAGGCGAGAATTAGTCGCATTTAATTATTTCTACCTGCGCCAAACTTAATTGCTTGTGGCATTGGCGCGCGCATTATTGGTTGTGCCCACGTGCTGCGCTTTACTACTGGATCTTTTTCAACACGTTTATGTTGATTAAGTGCTTGCGTGATTACTGCCAACTCTTCAACACTTGGTGTACCGCTAATAATTGTGAATTTAGCGGTCATAGTGGAATGTTTCCATGCTTACGTGGCGGTAGTGAATCTCGTTTGGTCTTTAGAGTACGCAGAACTTTTGTGATGTATTCACGAGATTGATTAGGCTCGATTACTGCATCTACGATTCCGCGTTCTGCGGCGTTATACGGATTTGCAAGCGATTCGTTGTATTCGGAAATTAATTGTGCACGTAACGCCTCTGGATCTTTCGATTCAGCAATCTCTTTGCGATAAAGAATATTGACAGCACCTTGTCCGCCCATAACTGCGATCTCTGCAGTTGGCCAAGCGAAAACTACGTCCCCACCAATCTGTTTTGATCCCATCACAATATAAGCGCCGCCATAGGCCTTGCGCGTTACCAGCGTGACCAATGGAACTGTCGCTTCTGCGTATGCATAAAGCAATTTCGCGCCACGTCGGATGATGCCATCCCATTCCTGTTCGGTGCCAGGCAAGAAACCAGGTACATCTACTAAAGTGATAATTGGAATATTAAAGGCATCGCAAAAACGTAAGAAACGCGCAGCTTTTTCCGACGAATCAATATCTAAGGTTCCAGCTAATTGCTGTGGCTGGTTGGCAATAATTCCTACGGACTCACCTTCAATGCGTCCATATCCAACAATGATATTTGGCGCAAAGTTTGCGTGGATCTCCAAGAATTCACCTTCATCTAACAGTGCATGAATTACAGTCTTCATGTCATAAGGTTGATTTGGTGAATCAGGAATCAAAGTATCAAGTGCGGTATCTGTTGCTTTGCGTGCCAAAGTTTCAGTAGCTGGTAGATGTGGTGCACCATCCATATTGTTACTTGGCAAATACGAAAGTAGCGCTTTTACATAATCTATTGCATCTTCTTCTGACTCTGCTAAGTAATGAGCATTTCCGGTTTTAGAGGCATGGGTATGCGCACCACCAAGTTCTTCCATCCCAACTTCTTCACCAGTGACCGTCTTGATTACATCAGGGCCAGTAATAAACATGTATGACTTCTCATTAACCATCACCGTGAAATCGGTTAATGCAGGCGAATAAGCAGCACCGCCAGCGCAAGGTCCGAGAATTAAAGTGATCTGTGGAATTACTCCAGAGGAACGAGTATTTAACCTGAAGATATGTCCGTAACCACCAAGTGCTTGCACACCTTCTTGAATTCGAGCGCCACCAGAATCATTAATTCCAATTAGCGGCACACCGTTTTTCAATGCAAACTCCATAATTTTACGAATTTTCTCAGCCATAACTTCACCGAGTGATCCACCAAAAATAGTGAAATCTTGGGAATAGACCGCCACGCTTCGCCCATCAATGGTGCCAAAACCAATCACCACGCCATCGCCATAAGGACGGTGCTTCTCCATACCGAATGAATTTGAACGATGACGAGCAAATTCGTCCATCTCTTGGAAAGAGCCCTCATCAAGTAAGAGCGCAATACGTTCGCGCGCAGTTAATTTTCCCTTGGCATGTTGCTTGGTTACTGCGGCTTCAGATGCCGAATGCACTGCTTCATCTAATCGAGCTCGTAAATCCTCGATCTTGCCGGCGGTAGTTTTCAAATTCTTGGCCATGGGCTTACCGTACCTGCTGTGGGTATCGCAGGTCTAAAAGTTGATGAGATAAATTCAAAAGTTGCGCGGTACTGGTCAGTAAGCGTGACGGAGGAAACTGCTTCGACCCAGAGTGATTTAGTAAAAAATTTCAAAGTAGGCAATGTATTAGTTGCAGAATATCAAAGTGCTGGTCGTGGCAGGTTAGATCGTAAATTCTTAGTTCCGCCTCGCAAAGGGTTAACTTTTTCATTCTGTATTTCAACCGAGAAAGATTTGGAATGGATTCCACTTATCACAGGTTTGGCTGCCACCAGAGCTATAAATAAGTATTTGAAATCAGATTTAGTAAGAATTAAATGGCCGAATGATTTAATTATAGATGACAAGAAATTAGCTGGAATCTTAAGTGAAAAGTGTGAGGCTGGAGTAGTAGTTGGCATTGGAATAAATATTTATCAAACTCAAGATGAACTACCGATTGCAGATGCAATCTCACTTTCAATGATCGGCCAAGTAAATAGAGATGACCTACTAATTGAAATTCTAAATGAATTAGGAAGTGCGCTTTCAGATATTGAGAATCAAAAAACTTTATACCGGGAAAATTGCGCAACTATTGGAAACAGAGTCCGAGCCACGCTCCCAGATGGTCAGGTAATTGAAGATCTGGCGTTAGGAATTTCAGATGATGGCTCACTGTTACTCAACTCTCGAGAAATTAGGGTCGGCGATATCGTCCATTTAAGATATGCCAGTGAATAATTTTCCCCGAGTAGGCGTAGTTGGATCTGGCCAATTGGCACAGATGATGCTTACCCCAGCTGCGGCGCTCGGAATTGATTTCATTACACTTGCAAATAGCGCTAATGATTCTGCTGCGCAGATTTCACCACATGTAGTTGGCGACTACCGAGATATAGAGACGATTCGAAACTTTGCCAAAAGCTGTGATTTGGTGACCTTTGAACATGAGTTAATACCAATCTCAATTGTGCGAACCCTTGAAGCGGAAGGAATTAAATTTCTCCCATCTGCAAGCGCTTTTCAGTATTCGCAAGATAAATCTTTAATGCGCCAGAAACTAGCGCATCTACCAAATCCAAAGTGGCAGGTGGTTACCGAGGCGATAGATTGGGAGTATCCCGCAATTGCCAAGTCCATCTCTGGTGGATATGACGGTCGCGGCGTTTGGAAATTGGAATCTAAAGTTGATTTAGAGATGCTTCTAAAAGAAGTTCCGAAGTTAATTTTAGAAGAGTTAATAAATTTTGATTTTGAAATAGCGGTAATGGTGGCGCGTTCTCCGCATGGACAAGCTGCCACTTGGGCACCGACTCTTACCGTGCAGCGCGATGGCATCTGTATCGAAACGGTGACACCAGTACCAGAGTTCAGTGAAGTGCAATCTGAATCGGCACAAAAATTAGCTTTAACGATTGCAGATGAAATTAACTTAGTTGGCGTAATGGCAGTAGAGATGTTTGTTAAAGGCAACCAGATTTTTATAAATGAACTGGCACTTCGACCTCATAATTCAGGGCATTGGACTATCGAAGGTTCAGTAACTAGCCAATTCGAGCAACACTTGCGAGCGATTCTAGATTTACCACTTGGCGATACCGCTATGAGTTCTAAATGGGCAGTAATGGGAAATGTCTTGGGCGGTAGTAAAACCGATATGTACCGCCCTTTTTTACATTTAATGGCTCGCACCCCTGCGCTTAAATTTCATCAATACCGCAAAGAGGTGCGTCCAGGTCGCAAAATTGGCCACGTAACCATCACTGGCGATAATCTCGTAGAATTACGAGCAGAAGTAGCGCACGCACTTTCATATATGAGCGGAGAGATTGATGAGTGATGTAGCAATCATCATGGGATCTGATTCTGATTGGCCAACCATGGAAGCTGCTGCAAATATTCTCGATGATTTTGGAATCTCATACTCCGCAGAAGTAATTTCGGCACATCGGATGCCAGATGAAATGGCTGAATTTGCAAAAAGCGCTGCTAACAAAGGTTATAAAGTGATTATTGCCGGCGCAGGCGGCGCAGCACATTTACCTGGAATGGTGGCCTCGCTTACTGCACTTCCAGTTATTGGGGTGCCGGTTCCGCTAGCAAATTTAGAAGGTATGGATTCACTTCTTTCAATTGTGCAGATGCCAGCGGGAATACCAGTGGCCACAGTTGGTATCGGTAACGCAAAGAATGCCGGAATTTTGGCGGCACGTATCTTGGCTACTTCGGATAAAGCCTTGCTAACAAAAGTGGAAGCTGCGATGCAGAAATTAAATGAAGAGGCGAAAGCAAAGAGCGCTGCGCTAAAAGCTAAGCGCTCGCATAAAACTGGTTTTTAACGCTTCCGATATTCAATAGCGGGGCAGCGATCCATAATCGCAAGTAATCCCGCAGTTTCTGCTCTAGCTACCGCGGCTTCATCAATAACATCTAATTGCAGCCAGATTGCTTTAGCGCCAATGGCAATTGCTTCATCAACCACTTTGCCAACTAACTTTGAATTTACAAAGCAATCTACTACTTCAACTGCAAATGGAATCTCTGCCAGAGTCTTGTAGCCAACCTCGCCATGCACCGTTTCTGCGCGCGGATATACCGGCACAATCCGGTGTCCCTTGTCTTGCAATAACTTACTAACCCCAAAAGCGGCTCGTTCTGGATTATTGCCAAGACCAACAATCGCCCAAGTCTTCATTGCTAAAACTTGATCAATTGTTTGGTCGTTAAAGCTCATCCACGTCCTAGCGCGTGGAAATCCCAACCAGCGCTTTGCCACTTATCGCGATCTAACGCGTTGCGACCATCAAGTATTTTCGCTTGCTTAACTATCTTTTTGATAGCAGCTGGATCTAATTCGCGGTACTGCTTCCATTCGGTTAGATGGAGAATTAAATCTGCACCCGCCACGCACTCCTCAATACTCTCTGTGAACGAAAGGGCAGGGAAGCGCTTACGCGCTGGCTCTATACCTTTCGGATCATGAACTGTTACCTGTGCACCAGATGCATGTATTTGCGCTGCAATATCTAGCGCCGGAGAGTCGCGCACATCATCTGAATCAGGCTTAAAAGTTGCGCCAAGCACAGCAATTTTGAAGGATTTTAAATCCAGTCCTAATTCTTTTTGAACCACATTAATTACACGTTGACGCGCTCTTAAGTTGATGGCATCAATATCTTTTAAAAATTCGACTGCTTGTGAAGCGCCAAGTTCTTCTGCGCGCGCCATAAATGCGCGGATATCTTTAGGTAAGCAGCCACCACCAAAGCCAATTCCAGCTTGTAAGAATCTTTTTCCAATACGAGGGTCATAACCAATAGCTTTAGCTAAGACTGTGACATCGCCGCCCGCGGTTTCGCAAATCTCGGCCATGGCATTAATAAATGAAATTTTGGTTGCTAAGAATGAGTTAGCCGACACTTTAACTAGCTCTGCAGTTGGTAAATTTGCTCGAACCCAAGGCGTACCTTCATTAAGGTTAACTGCATAAACTTCTTTTAAAATAGCTTCGGCGCGATCAGAAGTAACTCCAATTACCAGACGATTTGGTCTTAGCGTATCTTCAACTGCGAAGCCTTCTCGTAAGAACTCTGGATTCCAAGCAAGTTCGGCATGCGCAGGTACGCTCTTAGAAAGTTCTTGAGCGGTTCCAACCGGAACAGTTGATTTACCAACTAATAACGATCCAGGTTTGGCAACTGCGCCAACTGCAGCAAATGCACTTTTTACATAACTTAAATCCGCGGCTAAACCACCTTTAATTTGTGGGGTGCCTACGCAGATAAAGTGCACATCACAATCTGCAATTTCAGAGTAATCAGTAGTGAACTTTAAATTTCCGCTGTTAACATGTTTAGAGAGTAACTCTGGTAGCTCGGGTTCATAGAAAGGTAATTCGCCTCGGGAGAGCGCCTCGATTTTCGCAGCATCGCTATCAACACCAACTACATCTAAGCCAATTTCGGCCATACACGCAGCATGGGTTGCGCCAAGATAGCCAGTGCCAATTACCGAGATTTTCATATCGGGGAGTTTAATACTTAACCTGTCCGCAGAGGTTTTCACTTGCGGTAGATGTTTTAAATTTATCAATCACTGATGGTGAAGCAGTTGCCTTCTTCTTCGCAGAAGGCGATGGTGAAGCTTGATCTACAACTGGTTGATCATTTCGCAGACGGTCAAATAGCTCTGGCGCTAACGTTTCATGCCAAATTACCACTGAGCCGAGTCCAGCCACATATCCATTTGCGGTACCTAGCGGAATAGTCATAGTGCGCATCTTGCTTGGAGATAGATTTTTAATTTGCTTAGCTAAATTAACAATGTCGCCTTGGTTTAAAGTCTCATCAGTCTTTACAGTCTTGAAAACTGCGGAGATTAAATCCTTAACTTTAAACGGATTTAGCAAGACTCCAGTGCTGGTGGCTTTACGAAAAACTGAGGATACAAATTGCTGTTGTCTTTGCATGCGCCCAATATCGCCAAGCCCATCAAAATCGCGAGTGCGAACATACTTTAAAGCTTCAATTCCATTTAGTGTGTGAACACCAGCATCCATCACCAAATGACTTTGTGGATCATTAATTGGAACTTTGGAACATACTTGAATTCCGCCAAGGGCATCAACCACGTTCTTAAATCCGGCAAAATTCACCTCAACATAATGATCGATACGTAAATTTGTTTTTGCCTCAATGGTTTGAATTAGTAATGGTGCACCGCCCCAAGCAAAGGCCGCATTAATTTTTGCTTGCGTTGCTGGAACTTTGGTCTTTCCATCTAAACCAATGTGCTCCGGAACGGTAACTAAACTATCTCGAGGAATTGAGATCACGACTGCGTTATCTCGGGATTTACTTATGTGTACCAACATCATGGTGTCAGAACGCGCACCATCTGCAGTTTTCGTTGAACCAACTCGCAGTAGGCGTAACTCTTCTTTAGTTAATCCCTCACGGGTATCTGAGCCAACCACTAAATAATTAAGCGCACTTGATGCACGTTCTGGGCGGTTAATTAAATTATCAAAAACACTGACGCGACTAATTGCCCCACTGATTCGACTTAAGCCCACCCAAGCAAAAGCTGAGACCAGAACAATTCCTATAGATGTCCAGGTTAAGTACTTAATTGCTTTAGGTGATTTCACGGGCGAAAGCCTACAAGAGCGACCTTAACGCGATAGCGTTTCCCCGTTATGGCTAAGGTGACATCCAGCGCAGTCTCAGTAATTCTTCCAGTTTTGAACGAAGAAAATTATCTGGAAGCAGCGGTGAAGGCAGTACTCTCGCAAGATTTTTCTGGAGCTATTGAGATTCTGCTTGCTGTTGGTCCTTCCAGAGATTGCACCTTAGAAATTGCAAATAAGTTAGCTGCTACGGATAAAAGAGTAAAAGTAGTTGATAATCCTTCGGGACGCACTGCGGCCGGTTTAAATCTGGCTATTAAGAATTCAAGTCATCCAATAATTGTTCGAGTTGATGGACATGCAAAGATTCCAAATAACTATATTTCTATAGCTGTGCAACTCTTAGAAGAAACCGGTGCAGTAAATGTTGGTGGAGTAATGGCTGCCGAAGGTGAAACTCCTTTTGAAAAAGCGGTGGCCGGTGCGATGCGTAGTCCGCTTGGAGTAGGCGCAGCAAAATTTCACATCGGGGGGAGTGCCGGAGAGGCCGATACTGTCTATTTAGGTGTTTTTAAACGATCAGCGATTAATGCAATTGGTGGCTTTGACGAGCATTTCACGAGAGCGCAAGATTGGGAATTAAATTTCAGATTGCGTAAGAATGGCGGAAAGATTTATTTTGATCCTCGCTTAATAGTTACTTATAGACCAAGAAGATCTTTATTTGCTCTTTCCAAGCACTATTTTGAATACGGACGGTGTCTCCGCGTAGTCTCCAGAACCCATAAAGGCACCATCAACTTACGATATTTAGCGCCGCCAATTACCTTAGTCGGGACAATACTTTCTTTGATTGGCGGATTAGTAAACCCGCTGCTCTATATTCCAGCAGGTATTTATGGAACATTTTTGATTTTGGCATCTGTAAAGATCGGCAAGACTCTAAAAGAGCGATTTTATTTACCGGCTATTTTGTTAACTATGCAAATGAGTTGGGGAGCTGGTTTTATTACATCTACTCGTAGCTTTGTCAGGTAACCTTGCCTTTATGAGTAAGCCAGTAGAGGTATATGAACCTTTTCGCGCTGGCCTGCCGCCGCTAGGCAGATATTGGCGCTCACTTTGGGCGCGCAGATCATTTATAAATGAGTATGCCCGCTCCGAGCTTCATGCCAGCCACTTTGATTCAATTTTTGGCCAACTCTGGTTGATTCTTAACCCATTATTGCTTTCCGCTATTTATTTTGTATTAATCAAAATAATTGCTGGTAGCGCTGATAGCCTTCGATATGCACACTTAACTTCAAGTCTTTTTCTCTTCTACCTGGTTAGCAATGCAATGAACAGTGGAACCAAGTCAGTGACTTCTAGTGAGAATTTGATTTTAAATACCGCATTTCCTCGAATTGCACTTCCGCTTTCAACGACCATTGTGGCGCTTTTTAAATTTTTACCAACTATTCCAGTTTTTCTTATCATTAAATTAGTGCTTGGGTTACCTTTTGATTGGAAAATGCTCTGGGGAGTTGTAGTCATTTTTGTAGCTCTAGTTTTTGGCTTAGGCGTAGCAATTCTTATTGCAGCGGCAAATGTTTATGTGCGTGATATTTCAAACTTTTTGCCTTATCTAAATCGAACCCTGCTTTATGTTTCACCAGTGCTATTTGAAGCATCTAGCGTTAGCGATAAGTTGGCTTTTCTAAAGAACATCAATCCTTTCTTTCCAATTCTTGATACTTGGTCAAAGGTGATGGTTCACAATGAATCATTGGCATGGGGCGAAGTCGGCAAGGCTGCAATTTGGGCCTTTAGCACGCTGCTAATAGGAACTTATCTATTCTTATCTCGCGAAAGAGAGTTTGCGGTCCGTGTCTGATTTACATAAACAAGGCGAGATCGCAGTATCGGTTCAGAATTTAGGGCTGATTTATAAAACTACCATCGATAAGAAACTTTCACTTTCTAATCGCATCAAACATTTGGGTCGCGGCACTAAGCAAACCAGAATTGTAAATGCGCTAAATGGCGTTGATTTAGATGTGGATTACGGAAGCGTGCTGGGCGTTGTTGGCGCGAATGGCGCTGGTAAGTCAACGATGATGCGCGTAATTAGTGGCATCTTGCCACCTACAACTGGACGCGTTGAAGTTTACGGAAAAGTTTCGACCTTGCTGGCACTTGGTGTTGGCTTTAACAAACAATTAACTGGCCGTGAAAATGTAATTCTGGGTGGTCTTGCCTCTGGTCTTTCTCGCGCGGAGATAGATGCACATTTCGAAGAGATTGCGGACTTTGCAGAACTTGGTGATGCCATTGATGCACCTATGCGCACCTATTCGTCAGGTATGTATGCCCGACTTGGATTTTCCGTTGCAGTTACTGTCAAACCCGATATTTTGATTGTTGATGAAGCGCTAAGTACTGGAGATGCCAGATTTAAAGAGAAGAGCTTGGCAAAGCTAAAAGAACTTCGTGGTGATAATCGTGCTCTAATTCTGGTTAGCCACGCACTTGGCACCATTCGCGAAGTTTGTAACGATGTTGCATGGTTACATAAAGGAAAATTAATCCAACGCGGCAAACCAAATGAAGTAGTTGATGCCTACCAGGATTTCCTTGCGGTCGGAAAGAGCGCAGTCATTAATGAGGATGTCTAAAAGCGCGATTGCGCTCTGCTTGTCTTTAATATTTGCCAATTCCGCAAACGCTGCTGATTCATTTACCTTTACCGGAAATGGCTACGGACATGGGGTTGGATTAAGCCAAATAGGTGGCAAAGCCATGGCATTGGATGGCAAGAGCGCTGAAGAGATTTTGAAATATTATTACACGGGCGTAAATGTTGAACCACTTTCTGATTGGTATGAAGTTCGAATAAATATAGGCCACGAATTAACAAGCGCCACATTGCAATTGGTTAGTAACTCTGGGTTTTTAAAAATTAATGATTATCAAATCAAAGAAAGAGGTGTGATTGCCTATTTTCGATATAGCAGCGCTGGAATTGTTACGATAATTAGAAAGCAGAAAACCACTTTAGCTACATTGCCGGCAACTAATTCCATTTCAATTCACTGGAGTGGCACCAGAACTCTAGAAGGGCCACCGGCAGTAGTGGCATTTAATCCTGGAAAATCACTTCGTTATCAATATGGCGAGATGAATTTACTAATAGTTGGTAAGTATTTTGAAGCGACTAATACTTTGCGTTTAAAAGATGAATATCTTTATGGAGTTTCAGAGGTATCAAGTGCCTGGCCATTTGAGATGTTGCGCGCCCAGGCGATTGCAGCCCGTTCGTATGCCATGTCAAAAGCCGGTATTTATAGACCAAGTTGTGATTGCGAACTTTATGGCACTATTAAAGATCAATTATTTGTCGGCGCTACCAAGCTAAACGAAGTTAAATATGGCGCAATCTGGAAAGCTGCAGTTGATTCAACGAGCGTTGATGAGATGCATGGCCTTGCAATCACTTATCAAGGCGCTCCGATTAATGCTTATTACACCTCTTCTACTGGTGGCTCGACTGAAAGTTCTCTAAATGCATTCGGCACTGCCTTTAATTACCTGCAACCGGTGGCAGATCCGGTGAGTCTAGATCCGAAGCGAAATCCAAATTATGCAACTTGGAAGCGCACTGTGAGTAGCGCGGTGATTGCGAAAGCATTCGGATTAAATGATGTGCAGAAGTTAGAGATTAAAGAGAAACGAATTGAAGCTACCGCTCTAAATGGCGCGAAAGCCTCTTTAAGACTTGAGACTTTTAGATCTAGAGCAGGGCTACCTTCACCATTTTTTAATTTGAGTGAAGGATAGAGTTTAAGCCACCCCAGGTGCCGGTCTTTGAAACTACTTCAATGGCACCAGTTTGAGAATTGCGGCGGAATAATAAATTATCTCCACCACTTAATTCGGCTGCTTTCACAATCTGTCCATCTGGTAGCGTTACCTTTGCCGCGGCAGTTATATAAGTTCCGGCTTCAACTACGCAGTTATTTCCAAGTGAAATTCCTAATCCAGAATTTGCACCTAATAATGATTTCTCTCCAATCGAAATTACCTGCTTGCCGCCGCCAGATAAAGTTCCCATGATTGAAGCGCCACCGCCAATATCACTGCCATCGCCAACTACTACACCAGCAGAGATTCTTCCTTCGACCATAGAGGTACCTAGTGTGCCCGCATTGAAATTTACAAAACCTTCATGCATTACAGTGGTACCGGAAGCTAAGTGTGCACCTAGGCGCACTCGATCTGCATCCGCGATACGAACGCCAGATGGAATTACATAATCAACCATTCTTGGGAATTTATCGACAGAGTAAACCGTAACCTGTCCATATTTAGCGCGTAACTTTGCACGTACCATTTCAAAACCTTCGACTTCGCAAGGACCCAAATTGGTCCACACTACATTTGTAAGTAAGCCGAAGATGCCATCTAAAGATTGGCCATGCGGTTTAACTAAACGATGGGAGAGTAGGTGTAATCGCAAATATGCATCTTTAGCATCAGCTGGGGCGCTATCCGTATCAATTTGAATCGAAACTAACTCGCGCGTGACACCGCGAATTTCATCTCTACCAACGAGCGAGGCAAGTTCGGCAGATGGCGCTGCGCTTAATGGAGAGAGCGTTGGGCTTGGATACCAAACATCTAATACCGCGCCGCCTGAGCTGATAGTCGCGATACCGTGGCCAGATGCAATCGTCATAGCAGAATAATAGGCTCTGAATAGAATATGCGAATGCACATTAGCGTCTTCTGCTCCTCGTCACCGACAATTGATGAGAAACATATTCTCCTGGCCTCTGATTTAGGTACTGCAATCGCAGCTAGGAATTGGAATTTGGTTTCAGGCGGTGGCCGAGTTTCATGTATGGGCGCAGTTGCGCGTGCGGCGCGAGCGGGTGGTGCAAAGACCATCGGGGTCATTCCAGAGTCTTTGGTGAAAATTGAATTTGCAGATCACGATTCTGATGAACTTCATGTTGTTAAAGATATGCGAGAACGTAAAGGAATGATTGAAGAGCTCTCCGATGCCTTTGTCGTACTGCCTGGCGGTGCAGGAACATTAGAAGAGTTATTTGAAATTTGGGTAGGGCGATTTTTGAAATTCCACAACAAACCAATTGTTATTTTGGATCCATATGATTTATATAAACCTTTAGTCGAATTAATCAATCATTTAGAGGGCGAGAATTTTGTAAAACCAGGAATGCAGCAATTAATTTTCTGGGCGCGCTCGGTTGATGAAGCGCTCAATCACATAGCTAGTTAGTAAACTCAGCAACTGTGGAGCGTTTAATTGCTGAAGTCATCGCATCGCTCCCTGAGGAGTACCAATTAGTCCTGCGTGCTCACTACATTGGCAACAAGAGTCCAGAAGAGATTGCAAAAATTCTTGGCGTACCAACCGAATCTGTGGCGCGAATCATTAAAGCTGGGAAGGCGGCCCTAGCGAGGGAGTTAGGCTTGTAATCGCCGATTTGTAGGTGCGCCACCCATGCGAGATAATTACGCTCTTGAAATACGGGGGTAAGAAAATGGCAGCAATGAAGCCGCGCACAGGTGATGGACCGATGGAAGTCACCAAAGAGGCTCGTAGCCTAGTGATGCGTATCCCTCTAGAAGGCGGCGGTCGTCTAGTCGTCGAATTAAATGCTGAGGAAGCAGCCAATCTTGGTAGCTGCTTACAAGCTGCAGTTCAATTAATCAAAAAGTAAGTAACTCGTAGTAGTTTTACGTGCATGTTAACTTTTAAGCGCGCAGACCAGCTATCTAAAAAAGTTAAACAGATTTTCCTACCAGTAATTGATGGCAAAGTTTCCGCGCCGGAGATTGCCAAGATTTTCCAATTAGATCTAGAAGATGAATTAGCATTCTTCGTAACTAGCGATAAGCCAATTAAGGCCGGCGAAATCTTTGAAATTCCAGTTAGCGCCGACGGTTATAAGTGCGAACGACTTAGTTTTGTCTCTTTAGGAAAGCAGACAAATACCGAGCTTCGACTTGGTGCCGCGGCGGTAGGTAGAAAATTAAGAGGTAAAGATGATTTAGCTCATGTTGAGCTCTCTTTAAAAAATGCGCTCGCTAAGAACTTCTTAATCTCTGCAAATTTAGGAAATTTCACCTGGAACCTAAAGAGTGGCGCTAAAGTTTTAACTGCCTCTCTTGAAGTTACCAATGTTGATGAGGCAACTGTAAAGAGTGCGCAGATTATTTCCGATGCGGTAAATCGCGCACGAATCTTGATTCATACTCCATCCAATATCAAGAATCCAGAATGGATCGCTAAACAAGCGAAGAAATATGCCAATGGCGCCAATGTGGAAGTTAAATCCGGTGCTGCTTTGAAAGAGTTCGGTGGCCTGCGTGCAGTTGGCGGTTCTTCGCCAAAACCTGGGCCACGGTTTATAAAGATGAGTTACACCCCGCGCAAAGCAGGTGCCAAGCATGTGGTTTTAGTTGGTAAAGGCATTACTTATGACACTGGTGGAATTTCACTAAAACGTCCATACGACATCATGACGCCGATGAAGAGTGACATGGCTGGTGTGGCCGCCTGTCTTGCAGTTGTAAGCGCACTTAAAGACTTGAATGCAAATGTAAAGGTCACCGCGCTTTTAATGTGCGCGGAAAATGCCATATCTGGTACTGCGCAACGCCCTGGAGATGTCATTACACATTACGGTGGAAAAACCGTTGAAGTGTTGGATACTGATGCCGAAGGTCGATTAGTTTTAGCAGATGGTTTGGCCTACGCAGTTAAGCATTTAAATCCCGATTATCTGGTGGATATTGCAACTTTAACTAGTGCCGCCACCCTGGGACTTGGCAGACAATATGCGGCTTTGTATTCACGAAATCATAAATGGGTAAAAGAGCTACGCGAAGCGGGTGAAAATTCAGGGGATCGCGTTTGGCATATGCCATTGATAGATGATTATGTGATCTCATTAAAGTCAAACATCGCAGATCTCAATCACCATGCTGCAGCTGCATCATTTAGCGCTGGCTCTGTAACTGCAGCCTTATTTCTAGAGCAGTTTGTTGATGGAGTTAATTGGGCCCATTTAGATATTGCCGGAGTAGGTCGCGCGGATGCTGATGCCGGTGAAAATCCGAAAGGTGGCACGGGTTTTGGTGTCCGATTACTGCTGGATTGGATCGGTACCTTTAAGTGAAATTTGATGTAGCGCAATTTGCAGATAGTTACCTGCCAGAAGATCCACACCAGAATTTAGCTCGTGAAAAAGGTATCGAACTAGGAGTTTTAGATGCTACTCCCGGATCTGGTGCCTATCTTCGTTACGTTGCCTCTTTGATTTCAGCGCAATCGGTAGTTGAAATTGGCACTGGTTCAGGAGTTGGAACTCTTTGGTTACTTAAAGGAATAATGAGTTCTGGGGTAATAACAACAATTGATCCTGAAGTTCAACATATTCAAATTGCCAAACAAGTATTAACAGAAGCAGATATTCCGGCGAATCGTTACCGCTTAATTACTAGCGAATATTTAGATGTGATGCGCAAACTGGCAGATCGTGCTTATGACTTAGTGGTATTTCGCGGCAACCCCGAAGATATTTTGGATGTAGTTGATGAGGCGCACCGAATACTTCGAACCGGCGGCATCTTGGCAATTGATCATTTTTATGGTGGCGGGAAAGTGCCAGATCCAGCGCAACGTGACCCGAAGACCGTAGCGCTAAGAGAAGCTGGTAAATTTTTAAAGAGCCAGAGCGAGATTTGGGCTATTTCACTTAACCCAATTGGCGACGCAGTTTTACTAGCGACCAAACTCTAAATACGCTATCCACATGTTTGGAGATATCGGATTTGGAGAGCTAATCGGTCTAGCTATTTTGGCGCTCTTCTTAGTAGGTCCAGATCGTTTGCCGAATTTAGCTGCAGATGCCGCCAAATTAGTTAAAAAATTGCGCAAATATGCAGTCACTGCGACGGATCAGATTAAAGATTCATTAGGCCCAGGTTATGAGGATCTAAAACCAGAGGATCTACATCCAAAAACTTTTATCAAAAAGCAATTAAATGATGCGCTGAAAGATGATGTTAAAACTAAGCGAACTCTTGGTAATGCCAAAATCGATCCGGAAATGCTATGAGCCAATTATTAGATGCGCTTAGCAGAGTAATTGATCCGGAATTACGTCGTTCAATCACTGAATTGGGAATGGTCGAACGAGCTGAATTAAATAACGGTCGCGCGGAAATTAAAGTGCTGCTAACCATTGCTGGCTGTCCAATGAAAGAGACGCTAACTAACGATATTAAAAAAGCGCTCGGTGAGGTCGCTGGAGTCAAAGAAATCGCTTTGGAATATGGCGTAATGACCGAAGTGCAACGTGAAAAAGTGCGCGACATTGTTCGTGGTGGAAAAGCGAAAGAGATTCCATTTGCCCGACCTGATTCTTTAACTCGAGTTATTGGTGTCTCATCAGGCAAAGGTGGAGTTGGCAAATCATCTTTAACCACTAATTTGGCGATTGCAGTAGCAAAGCAAGGAATGCGAGTTGGCATTTTAGATGCTGACGTTTATGGACATTCAATTCCAAGACTTTTAGGTTTGATTGGCCAGCGACCAACTGCAATTGATGACATGTTTATTCCGCTAGAAAACCATGGCATTAAATGTGTATCGATGGAGATGTTCAAACCTGATCGTGCAGAAGCGGTAGCTTATCGAGGGCCAATTTTGCATAAAGTACTCTCACAATTACTCACGGATGCTTATTGGGGAGATTTAGATTTTCTATTCTTGGATTTGCCACCAGGTACCGGAGATTTGGCGATTTCACTTGGACAATTAATTCCAGCTTCTGAATTAATTGTGGTGACTACTCCACAGGTAGCGGCAGCAGAAGTTGCAGAGCGTTCTGGAAGAATTGCACATCAATTAAAACAGCAGATTATTGGAGTAATTGAAAATATGTCTGCATTCCCATGTCCAAAGTGTGGGGAGAAAATTGAACTTTTCGGTAGTGGTGGCGCAGAAGCAACTGCAGAGCGCTTGAGCCAATTAGTTGGGGCTGAGGTACCAGTTTTAGGGCAGGTTCCATTTAGTCAGAATCTGCGAAGTGGTGGCGATGGTGGTAATCCAGTGGTTTTGGAATCACCAAATGATCCATCTGCAAAGGCAATTACAGAAATTGCCGCTAAATTAACAGAACGCAAGCGCTCACTCATAGGTGTTCCACTTAAATTAAACGTTTGATTAGCTAAGCCTCAATTAGAATTCGCAGTATGACAAAGGCTGCTACGACTTCAAAAGCGGTCCTTACTCGCAAAGGCATACAAGGTTCACTGGTTTCAGTCGCCGGAATTATTGGACGCCCAGTTAAAGATCAAGATGGAAAAGATTTAGGAAGATTAGTTGATTTTGTGGTTCGCCATGGCGGCGAGACCTATCCACCAGTATCTGGGCTAATTGTAAAAGTCGCCGGACGTCGCGCATATATAGATGGCGCTCGCATTGCCAAACTTACCAATGATGAAGTCACACTCTCATCTGCCAAAGTAAATTTAAGTGAATATCAACGTCGCACCGGAGAACAACTTCTTGATGGTGACGTACTTGATCATCAAATTGTTGACGTTAATGGTTTGCGAGTAGTTCGTACTTCAGATCTCTACCTTGCGCCTCTAGATAAAGAGATTCGTTTAGTAGGCGTAGACGTATCCTTCCGTTCTTTTGTGCGTCGAATTTTCCCAGGAACTTTTGGTCGTAAACCAGGCGTAGATCAAGTAATTGATTGGGCGAGTGTGGCCTCGTTGGCCGATGACGGTGGAGTAGTACGCACAACCGCAACTAGAGAAGCTCTTAGCAAATTACGTCCAGCCGATATTGCAGACATCATTGAAGACCTAGAAGGTCGCGAACAGAGCGCGTTAATTGAATTGCTGGATCCAGATTTAGCAGCGGATGCACTTGAAGAGATGGAAGATGACGAACTACAAGGTTTGTTGCGCGGTATCTCTGATGAACGTGCCGCAGAATTGCTTTCACATATGGAACCTGATGAATCGGCTGAAGTACTACGTGATTTAGATGACGAGCACTCAGAAAGTATTTTGGCGCAGATGGCACCTGCGATGGCAAAACAACTTCGTCGCTTAGTTGAATTTGATGAAACACATGCGGGTGGAATTATGACGACCCACTTATTGATCGTTAAAGAGAGCGATACCGTGGCAGATGCACTCCAATTATTAGTCGAACACCGAGAACGCGATATCTCCGATGGCGTTACAGTGGTCGATTCCAAGGGTAAATTGCTTGATCACATTCAAATAATTGAATTAATAGCGGCGAAACCGTCCGATAAGTTAACCACGCTCGTTAAAGCGCCATTTCCAACTGCAGTCGGAATTGAAACCTTATTAGATGATGTAATTGAAGAATTTTCAAATAACCGTGGCTCTTCGGTAATCGTGGTTGATGACAAAGGTAAACCGGTAGGAAGAATTTTGGCTGACGACATTATCGATGCCATGGTTCCCGCGGAATCTTCAGGTTTAGCGCAAGGCACAGGTGCGCTTTCATGATTAGCAAATTAGATTCTAGAAAATTGCGCTTAGGCGCATTTCTTGCTGTTATGGGTCCAGGAATTATTGCGGGACTTTCAGATGATGATCCAGCTGGCATCACTACTTACTCGCAATTAGGTGCGCAATTTGGTTATCAATTACTTTGGACATTAGGAATTTCAACAATCGCGCTGATTTTATTTCAAGATTTAGGTGCACGAATCGGCGTGGTAACTCGCCAAGGTCTAATCGGTCTGGTGCGCCAAAAATATGGTGCTCGATCTGGGATGCTGAGCGCCCTAGCTTTGGTAATTGCAAATATTGGAACTATGACTGCAGAATTTGCCGGAATCGCAGCGGCGGGAAATCTGTTTGGGATTTCTAAATACATCACAGTGCCGCTTGCCGGATTTGTTGTCTCTTTCTTAGTTCTGCGCGGCAGCTTTGCGCGAGTAGAAAAAGTATTCTTATTACTGGCATCGGTATTTATTGCCTACATAATTGCGGGATTTATGGCCAAACCAGATTGGTCAGCTGCAGCACAAGGTTTGCTAATTCCAAGTATGCCCTTAAATCAAGAAGCGCTATTTATTGCAACTGCTACTTTAGGTACCACGTTGGCACCTTGGGGCTTAGCTTTTATCCAAAGTTACGCAGTTGATAAACGTTTAACAAAAGAGGATCTCAAATTACTTCGGGTTGATGTATGGACTGGTTCACTTCTGACCGGCATCATCGGTTTCTTTGTAGTTATAACTTGCGCAGCAACTTTAAATATCAGCGGCAAAACCAATATCAATGATGCCGCGCAAGCTGCGGAAGCGCTAAAACCGTTAGCGGGCACCATGGCCAAAGAACTGTTCGCAGTTGGTTTGATCGGCGCTGCGTTATTAGCGGCATCAATTCTGCCGCTCTCAACTGCATACGCAGTTACTGATTTAACTGGTCGTCCTGCAGCGCTGGATGACAAGGCAAATGAAGCGCCGCTTTTCTATGCCACCTTTGGAGCAATCACAATTGTGGCGGCGACCTTAGTTTTGATTCCTGGTGCTCCATTAATCAAAATTCTGGTCTTAACTCAGATCTTAAATGCGGTGCTCTTATTGCCGCTATTGCTTTACATGTTTGGCATAGCTAAAGATGTTCGCTTAATGGGTGAATTTAAAGCAAGCTCAAAAATGTTGACTGTTTATGCACTCATAATTGCAATTATCTTTATCTGTGTTGCAACTCTTCTTTGGTTAACGCTTTCTAGATGACTCAGAAAAAACATTTAGCTTTTCCTAATAAAGCTGACTCTATTCGTTTAAGCATTGGAGTACTGGGAATTGGAACTTCGGGACCATTAATTGCGCTTAGCACGATGCCGGTTTTGACTCTAATTTTCTGGAGAAATCTGGGCGGTGCTGTTGCAACTTATGCAATTAATTTTAAAAAATTGCAATTGCGTGATCGCGAAGGTTTTAAGTGGTCTGCAGTTGCAGGGATAGTACTGGCAGCTCACTTTGCGGGATTCTTTTTAGCGATGCGATATACCTCAGTTGCATCTGGTACTGCGCTAGCTGCACTACAACCAGTCTTTGCCACCATTTTTGCAGTATTCACTGGGGTACATGTTTCAAAAACTTCATGGCTTGGCATGTTTGTTGGCTTTATAGGTGTGCTCTTTATCTCTGGCGTAGATTTACATTTTTCTTGGCGCGCCTTTCAAGGTGATCTTGCTGCCATAGTTTGTGCAGCTTTAGCAGCTACTTATGTAAATCTTGGTGCCAAAGCGCAGCGCAGCATTCCTGCCACTACGTATACGACAATTTGCTATTTCTTCTGCGCGCTAGCAGCCTTACCATTTGCTTTATTACAAGGGAATTTCTTTAAGTTTACCGCTCGTGAATGGTGGATTGTGGTTGGCTTAATTGTGGGCGCACAGCTACTTGGACATTCAATGTTTAACAGTGTGCTAAAAAGCGTTTCACCGGCAATAGTGTCAATGGTGGTCTTCTTCGAAGTGCCAATTAGCGCGCTTTTAGCTATCTGGTGGTTAGGCCAGCAGCCTCATATTGGTATTTGGTTTGGAATTCTAGTAATTATGGCTGGTAGCGCATTAGTGATATTGGGGCGAACCGATGAAAATTGATTTACATACACACTCCACACGAAGTGACGGCACTATGTCACCAACTGAGTTGGTGCAGCACGCGATTATTAATGGCATTACCGTGCTTGGGTTAACTGATCATGACACGGTAGCAGGATGGGATGAAGCAATCGCTTCTGTTCGTGGTGATTTTCAATTGGTACTTGGCGCAGAAATTTCTTGTTTAACCGAATCACATCAGAGTATTCATATGTTGGGTCTCTTATTTGACCACAATTATCAGCCGCTCCAAGAAGCATTAGAGGCCAGTCGTGATGATCGCATTCCGCGCATGAAGAAGATGATTGAATTGATGTCTTCAGATGGCATCAAGATTACCTTTGAAGAGGTTTTAAAATTTCAACCTGAAGGCGCAACGTTAGGTCGACCACATTTGGCAGATGCGCTGGTAGCTAAAGGGATTGTGAAAAATCGCGACCAAGCATTCGCAGAATTCCTAGCTAACGATTCAAAATATTATGTTTCACATATTGCACCCACTCCAGTCGAGGCTATTAAATTAATTAGGGCCGCCGGTGGAGTAGCGGTAATTGCGCATCCATACTCTTCGATGCGAAACACGGAAATGACCACCGAACGCTTTTTAGCTTTGAAAAGCGCAGGTTTAAATGGAATTGAAGTCGATCATAGAGATCATGGAGCCCATGAAAGGAATATTCTTCGAGAGATTGCTGCTGAGTTGGATTTGGTAATTACTGGTTCTAGTGATTTTCACGGAACTGGAAAACTCAGTTTAATTGGCGAGAATGTGACCTCCCCAGAGCATTGGCAGCAGTTAGAATCGCAGGCGAATCAAAGAAGGGTGGTCCAAAAGTGAAAGATGTAAGCACGCTTACCTTTGCGCTTCAGGCATTTGTAACGTTGATTGTGATTCTAGATCCACCTGGTTTGGCACCAATTTTTCTCTCTGTAGTAGGTGAGAAAAGCACTAAAGTCGCACGTTCATTGGCAATGCAAGCAGCTGCGATTTCTTTCTTAATTATTTCGGGATTCGCACTCTTTGGCAGGTTTGTGCTTGATTACATGGATGTCTCTATTGGTGCGATGCAGGCCGCCGGCGGCCTTTTATTGCTATTAGTCTCTTTGAATTTGCTAACCGGAAAAGAAGATAACGAACTTAATTCAGGTGCGAAGAATGTAGCGATGGTACCCCTAGCAACACCACTACTTGCTGGGCCTGGTGCAATTGTCGCGGTTATGATCTTTGCACAAAGAGTTGAAAATACTCAGATGGGATTGGCCCTTGGGACGGCGGTAATTGCAGTACATATTTGCGTAGCGCTTGCCCTAATGGCTTCTACATTTATTTTGCGAATTATTGGTAAATCTGGTGTTGATTTATTAGCCAGAATTGCAGGATTAGTCTTGGCCGGTATTGCGGTACAGATGTTGGTAAACGCGATTAACGCACTCTTTTAGTCCGAGTACGTTCGCGTTTTTCACGCACAGGTCGCGATTCTTTTTCTACAGTAGAAATTTTACTTGCGCTCTTCTTAGGGATTCCTAAATCGCTGTAGAGATGCTCTGATGAAGAGTAAGTCTCTTGAGGATCTGGAAATCCTAAATCTAGCGCTTGATTTATATGGGACCATCTAGTTAATTCATCCCAATCTACAAATGTAATTGCAATACCAGATGCTCCGGCGCGAGCGGTACGACCAATGCGATGCACATAAGTCTTCTCATCTTCTGGGCACTGGTAATTAATAACGTGAGTAATTCCATCAATATCAATTCCGCGCGCCGCAACATCCGTTGCCACCAAAATATCTCGTTTGAGAGATTTGAAATCCTTCAGCGCACTTTCGCGAGCTCCTTGACTTAAATCTCCGTGAATCGCAGCAGTTTTAAAGCCGCGCTCTTTCATATCATCGGCAATTTGCTGACAAGCGCGTTTGGTGCGGCAGAAAATCATGGTTGGGCCGCGCCCCTCCGCCTGCAAAATTCGGGCCAACATCTCTGGTTTATCAAGTGCATGTGCACGATATACATATTGTTTAATTCGATTAACAACCGCGCCGGTATCTTCAATTTCAGCGCGAATATGTGTTGGTTGATTTAAGAATTTACGCGCCAAAGTAACCACATCACCGGGCATGGTTGCCGAAAAGAGCATGGTTTGGTTTCTCTTAGAGGTCAAGGTAAAAATCTTCTCAACATCTGGCATGAAACCTAGATCTAACATTTCATCTGCTTCATCGAGCACTAAATGCTTTACTTCGCTCAAATCCAGTGCTTTCTGGCGATGTAAATCAAGTAATCGACCAGGTGTGCCCACCACAATATCGACACCCTTCTTTAATTCAGCGATCTGTGGCTCCATCGGACGGCCACCATAAATTGCAGTCACTCTTAAATCTAAACCATCCGCTAATTTAATTAACTCTTCGGCAACTTGAATTCCAAGTTCGCGGGTCGGCACT
Source organism: Candidatus Nanopelagicaceae bacterium (assembly GCA_046091905.1). GTDB lineage: Bacteria > Actinomycetota > Actinomycetes > Nanopelagicales > Nanopelagicaceae > ZLKRG08. The sequence continues at coordinate 40,190 of JBJTCN010000025.1, read as the reverse complement.
ACAACAAGCGCTACTGCTTTTCCGTTTCCCGGTTTAACGTTATTAAGAATTGGAAGTCCAAAGCCCAGCGTCTTTCCGGTGCCAGTTTTTGCCTGGCCAATAATGTCAGCACCAGTTAGGGCAAGTGGAATTACCGCTTCTTGTATCGGAAAAGGTGTTACAAATCCCGCACTTGTGAGTGAATCCAATAGGGCAAGCTCTAGCCCCAAACTTGCAAAAGTTTTACTCAACTATTTGCCAAATCCAACGCGACGTTCAGATTGTTCGCCGATTTCGACATAACCAATCTTTGCCGCTGGCACTACATATTCGCGTCCCTTGGTATCAGTCAGAGCAAGCACGGTTCCAGCCGCTAAGGCCTTCTCGATTGCTGTTTTGATTTCTTTAGGATTATCTGCAGCTTCAAATGAAATTTCTGAAATTACATCAGTAACTGCGATACGTACATGTGCCATTTAAGTAACCTTCATTTCTAGTGTTCATTTCTGGGAAAGCCTGAGATGCCTCGCCAAATAATATTAGTTGCCAAAACCTGTGCTTGTTCGCGAGTTAATTTCGAATCACGTTCTAACCAATGACGGGCGCTAACTTGTGCACTACCAATTAAACCTACGCCAAGTAACATTGCTGCTTCTTGTGGCAAACCAGTATCTAGTGAGATCACTGCACTGACTGCAGCAGCGCAGTCGTATGTCATTCGATTTAATCGTTCGCGAACTGCTGGTTCAACATTCATATCGCTTTCAAAAAGCAAGCGAAAGGCCTCACCCTCAGCCTCAATAAAATCAAAGTAGGCGCCGATTGTGGCTTGTACGCGCTTTGCATTATCTGGCGTTGATTGAATTGCGCGTTGAATTGCAAAGACCAATGAATCAATATGTGTATCTAGTACCGCTAGATATAAATCCAATTTTGAAGGGAAGTGCTGATAGAGCACCGGCTTACTAACGCCAGCGCGATCTGCAATTTCATCCATAGCTGCAGAGTGATATCCAGCAGCGGTGAATACTTCCAGTGCAGCAGCCAACAATTGTGCGCGGCGCTCATCACGTGGAAGTCTCGCCTTATCGTTACTCATTGGTCGAATCTTAATGGCAGAATTGCGCGATATGAAGCCGATTGTCCAACCAGGGCGAGAATTATCTGGAGATGAGAAAGAGAGATTCTCTCGCCATCTTTTGATTCCTGAGATTGATGCAATTGGACAAATGCGAATTGTGAACTCAAAAGTACTCTGTATTGGTGCAGGCGGATTGGGCTCTCCGACAATTATGTACCTAGCCGCCGCAGGTGTGGGAGAACTTGGAATAGTAGATTTTGATCGAGTAGATATTTCCAATCTACAAAGGCAGATTATCCATACCCAAGTTGATCTGGGTAAGAGCAAGGCTCAAAGTGCGAAAGAGAAGACGTTAGCGCTAAATCCAAAGATCAAAGTCAATTTGCATGAAGTTAGATTAGATTCTTCAAATGCGCTAGAAATATTCAAAGACTACGATTTAATAATTGATTGCACTGATAATTTTGCTACGCGCTATTTAGTTAATGATGCAGCGGCGCTATTAGGTAAACCTTATATTTGGGGAAGCATCTATCGATTTGATGGTCAGGTTTCGGTATTTTGGAGCGCAGCAGGTCCGTGCTATAGATGTTTACATCCAACCCCGCCACCTGTTGGAAGCGTGCCTAGTTGCGCCGAAGGCGGAGTCTTGGGAGTCCTATGTGGAGCAATTGGTTCAATTCAAACAAGTGAAGCGATTAAGTTAATAACTGGAATTGGCGAAAGCCTCTTAGGAAATTTACTAATTTTTAATGCTTTAGAGACTTCTCATACAAAGATTTCAATCAAGAAGAGCGCGCTTTGCCCAATTTGCAATGGAACGCAGCCTGAGTTGCTCCCGGATTATGACGCTTTCTGTGGTCTATCTGAATCCATCACATCAGAAGAGCTGCGACAGATGATTGATTTTCTTTTGATAGATGTTCGTGAGCCGGCAGAGCATGAAGCATCAGCGATTCCAGGGGCAGTACTTATACCTAAGGATAAGTTTGAAGATGGTAGTGCACTAAGAGATTTGCCCCGAGATCGGCAGATAGTTCTGCATTGCCGAAGTGGCACCCGATCTGCGCAATGTTTGGCAATATTAAAATCAGCTGGTTTTACAAATGCCACCCACTTAAAAGGTGGAATCCTCGCCTGGGAAGAGAGTAGCTAATGAATAGACGCGCGCTATTTGTACATGCACATCCGGATGATGAAACGATTAACAATGGCGCAACAATGGCGCAGATGGTTGAGGATGGCGTTGCGGTTACTTTAATTACCTGTACTCGCGGCGAAGAGGGCGAAGTTTTGGTGCCAGAACTATCCCACCTGGCAAGTAGCGCCGAAGATAAGTTAGGTGCTCACCGAGTTACTGAACTTGCTAACGCTATGAAAGAACTTGGCGTTAAAGATCATCGCTTCCTTGGAACTTATCGAGATAGCGGAATGATAGATACGCCCCCGAATCAGCACCCAAATTGTTTCTGGCGCGCAGATGTTGAAGAGGCAGCTAAAAAATTAGCCGAGGTTATTGATGAGATTAAGCCACAAGTAATGGTTACTTATGATGAAAACGGCGGTTACGGCCATCCCGATCATATTCAAACTCATCGGGTGGCAATGCGCGCATCCGAAATTGCTACTTGGCAGATTCAGAAGATTTACTGGAACATCATGCCGAAATCAGTTGTGCAACGAGGAATGGATGCAATGAACGCCCAGGGCAGTGATTTCTTTGGCGCAGAGAGTGTAGACGAGCTGCCCTTTGTAAAGGATGATTCATTTGTTAGCGCAGTGGTACATGCACCAAATCAAGTTGATAAGAAGATGGCAGCAATGAAAGCCCATGCTACTCAGATCTCTTTAGATGGGCCGTTTTTTGCTCTTTCCAATAACTTAGGCGTGCAAGTCTTTGGAGATGAGTACTACATGCTAGTTAAAGGTAAGAAGGCAGGGCCTTTTAACACTGACAATCTTGAGAGAGATTTATTTGCTGGGATTGAGATCTAAGCCGGTAGGTATGGTGGATTACGTAACCTGCCGATCTATATAGTTCTATTGCAATTTCATTTTCAACCGATACTTGCAATCCTAATTTCGCGCCTTGAGAGTGGCTCTCCAGTGCTTTTAACATCTCTCTACCTAAACCTTGGCCTCTAAGTGTTGGATCAACCCAGATTCGGGAGAGCATCGCCCAATTATCGGCAAATGCAATTCTGCCGATGGCGGCTACCTTTCCATCTCTGCGCATCATTAGATATTTAGCAGGGGATGCTTTTAGCAGATGCTCAATTTTCTCATCGCTATTTACTGCAAGCCATTCCGCATTTGGCTGCGCTAAATTTTCAAAGTCTAGATTTGATTTTGAGCTGCCTGAATCTTTAACCATCACATGTACATCTAGCAATTTAGCAAAACCGCGTCGTTCAAATTCTTGGTCTAACTCAGGTAATAAATCAGGCACAATTGAGATAGTTGGTTGTAAATCGCGCTCGCGATACCAGGAGATAACTTCATCAATATGGTTATCGTTACCAAGTACTAACGCAGAATTTGCTCGGCGGGTAATTCCGATATCTGCTCGAAGTAACCAATTGCCAACTATCGCCTCTTCTCTTGCTCTCCAAGTTTTACTTGCTGCTCGCTCTAGGTCATAAACTCGAATAGATAACGGCGCTCCTTTGGTGGCACTTCTTGGTACCTCTTTAATTTCGCGCCAGATATAAATCAGGGCCGGATCAAAGTTAACAATCTCTCCATGTCGATTCTTAATACTGGTTGGGCTAAGTAGCAGTCCCACAATGTCGCGGTAACCAGGGTTATCTTGCAGGCGGATGGTTACCTTTTTGCCAATATCACTCTCTGAAATCTGGCCCATGTAGGAATAGTAAAGCGTGGGTGATTGGGTAGAATTCCAGCCATGACATACGTAATTGCCGAGCCATGTGTAGACGTCAAAGATAAATCTTGTATCGACGAGTGCCCAGTCGATTGCATCTATGAAGGCAATCGCATGCTCTATATCCACCCAGATGAATGTGTGGATTGTGGCGCCTGCGAACCAGTCTGCCCGGTAGAAGCAATCTATTACGAAGATGATGTCCCAGAGAATTTAAATGAATTCCGCGAAAAGGCGCTACAGTTCTTTATCGAATTAGGTTCGCCAGGCGGTGCTGCAAAAGTAGGCAAGAAGGATTTTGATCCAGAGTTTGTTAAAGCTTTGCCAACTAAGAACGATTAATTAAGAATTTGAAGCTTCCAGATTTTCCTTGGGATGCGTTAGCGCCTTTCGGTGAGAAAGCGCGAGCGCATCCTTCTGGTTTTATAGATCTTTCAGTTGGTACGCCAGTTGATCCAACACCAGAATTTATACAAGAGACCTTTAGAAAGGCTTCCAATTCACCGAATTACCCATTAACAGCCGGAACTGTCGAGCTACGTAAAGCAATTACCAACTGGGCTAAAGGTAAGTTAGGCGCCACAGGTGATTTCGCAGTTTTGCCGCTAATTGGCTCCAAAGAGTTGGTGGCTTGGCTACCAACTATTTTAGAGAGTAGCCATGCTCTATATCCAGAGATTGCATATCCAACTTATTTAGTTGGTTCGATGATTGCCAAAACTAAAGCAACTGCGGTTGATTTTGATGCCAACTCTTGGCCAACTGCGGATCTAGCTTGGGTGAATTCACCATCCAACCCAACCGGGCGAGTGCATAGTGATCTTGAATTAATTAATGCCATTGAATGGGCGCGCAAAGGCGGCATCGTAGTTGCCGATGAGTGCTATTTAGAATTTGGAAACGGAATCACTCCAAAGTCGATTCTCTCATTAACTGGCGGCAACAATAAGAATATTTTGGCAGTTCATTCCTTATCAAAACGCTCTTCAATGGCTGGATATCGCGCTGCCATGTTAATCGGCGATAGAGATTTAATCGCCAAAATTTTAGAGGTACGAAAACATGCCGGCATGATGGTGCCGCTACCGGTACAAAAGGCCATGATTGCGGCCCTTAGCGATGAGCAACATGTTGTAGCACAGAGAGCCCTTTACAATGCGCGTAAAGCAAAGGTAAAAGGTGCAATTGAAAAACATGGTTTCAAAGTTGAGCACTCTGAAGCTGGTTTATATCTCTGGGTAACCCGAGGCGAGAGCGATTGGGATAGCGTTGCGTGGTTTGCAGAGCGCGGCATCTTGGTTACACCTGGCCATTTCTATGGCGAAAAGGGCGGAAAACACGTACGAATCGCCATGACCGCAACCAATGCGCAAATTGATGAATTGGTGAATCGACTAACTAATGGCTGAGGCTATTCTCTTAGTAGGCGGTTTTGGGACCCGGTTACGCCCACTTACCAACCATCGACCAAAACCGATGCTGCCAATTGCATCCTTACCAGTCACGGAACATCAATTAGCAATGGCGCGTAGGGCGGGCATTAAAAGAATTGTGTTGGCAACATCTTATTTATCAGAGGTTTTTATTCCTTATTTTGGTGATGGCGCTAAGTGGGGCATGGAGATTAAATATGCTGTTGAAAAAGAGCCACTTGGAACCGGCGGCGCAATCAGAAATGCAGCTAAAGAATTAGCAGGTGATGCGCAGGTAGTGATTTTTAATGGCGATGTTTTAAGTTCTCATCGTTTAGAGAGCCAGCTCGAACTACATAAAAATTCAAATGCAGATGTCACGCTTCACTTAACGCCTGTCGATGATGCCCGCGCATATGGTTGCGTACCAACCGATGATGCAGGACGAGTCACAGCATTCTTAGAAAAAATGGATAACCCAGTAACTAACACTATTAATGCTGGTTGTTATGTTTTTGATAAATCGGTAATCGCTCTGATTCCCGAGCATGAAGTGGTAAGTGTGGAACGCCAAACTTTTCCGGATTTAATTTCAAAGAATATGAAAGTAATGGGTTACATTGAAAAGGCATATTGGCTAGATATTGGTACCCCAAATGCACTCATGAAAGGTTCGCGCGACTTAGTTAGCGGCTTGGCTGATGCAGATGCGCTAGATATGTATAAATTTTCGCATCGCGATAATAATTTCGTCTCTTTAAGCGAGCAGATTTCAGGAGAATTTGTTGGAGGCAGCGCGATTGGTGCACATTGCACATTAACCGAGTGCCAGATCGATGGTTCCATCATCTCTGATGGAGTAGAGGCCGAAAACTGCATAATCAAGAATTCATTTATCGAAATCGGTGCCAAACTTTTGCCAGGTTCTGTGATTGAGAATTCATTTGTGGATCCAGACGGCGAAATTTCTCCGATTTTTAAATAAATTATTAAAAATCTTGAAATTTATTGATATTTGACCATTTTTCACCCCTAAATGGCTAAATCCCACTTGACTTATTTAAGTTACACGCGTGTAATTCACCCAATGACTTGAGGGGAGAGCCTCGAGCCCAAACGACACAGGAGTCGATTCATGCGTCAAGAAGGTCCAAGCATTCAGCTGGAAACTGGCGAGGTCGTCGAGCTATCATGGCAAGAGCGCGCTCTATGCGCACAGACCGATCCAGAGGCCTTCTTCCCCGAAAAAGGCGGTTCAACCCGCGAAGCGAAGCGCGTCTGCACCTCATGCGATGTCCGCACAGAGTGCCTTGAATACGCCTTGGCACACGATGAGCGTTTTGGCATCTGGGGAGGCCTTTCAGAGCGCGAACGTCGCCGCCTAAAGCGCCGCTCAGCTTAATTTCCCTAAACGACCGGATTCCTTAAGACTTACACCTGATGTCTCAGGTAACCGCGATTCTGGTCGTACATGATGGTGCGACCTGGCTGCCACAGGTAGTGGCAGCGGTCGCATCTCAATCTAGAACCCCAAATCGCACTATCGCCGTCGATACCGGTTCCGTTGATAGCTCCACCAAATTATTAAGTGGCGCGCGAATTAAGAATATCTCTATCAATCGCGGCGAAGGTTTTGGAACCGCGGTTGCCGAAGCAGTGGCTACCTTGCCACCAGTTGAATCCGAAGATGAGTGGATCTGGTTATTACATGATGACAGCGCTCCTGATTCAAAAGCTCTAGAGAAATTACTTGAAGCAGTTGCCGATCGACCAAATATTGCAATGGTTGGTCCAAAAATTCTTGGCTGGAATGATCGTTCGCATCTACTTGAAGTAGGCATCAGCATTGCTCGAAATGGCGCTCGCTGGACTGGGCTAGAGCAAGATGAATATGACCAGGGTCAGCATGATGGAATATTTGAAGTGCTCTCGGTTAGCACCGCGGGTGCGTTAATCAGGCGTTCGGTATTTGAAGAGCTGGGTGGCTTTGATGAAAAGTTAGATCTCTTCCGCGATGATGTTGATTTTGGTTGGCGCATTTATACAGCAGGACAATCAGTTCTAGTTAATACCGATGCCGTTATTTACCACGCAGAAGCGGCCGCTTCCGAACGTCGCAATGTTGATGTCGATGAGGCCTTCTTACATCGCCCGCATCTACTTGATCGCCGTAATGCAGCATATGTATTGCTAACAAATTCCACTTGGTGGATGTTGCCATTTATTTCATTGCAAGTAATTGGCGCGGCCTTTGCTCGCGCAATTGGATACTTGTTTGCGAAGCTTCCAGGTTATGCTTCAGATGAATTACTCGCACTACTTAGATTATTTACCCGTCCAGATTTAGTGCGCGCTGGGCGCAAATGGCGTAAGGAAGATCGCTTAGTTTCACCTCGCGTGGTCACTAGGTTTATGCCATCGCGAATCTCGCAATTTAGAAGTGCGATAGATGCCGTTACCGATCGCATCCAAGAGCGGCTCTTTCCAACCTTAACTGGTATCAAATCCGAAATTTCAGAAGATGAAGATTTATTAACTCCAAATTCGGCTAGAAATTTCAAGGCGCTACTAAAACGCCCTGAATTATTGGCCTTCTTAGCCGCATTCATTTTCTCCATTATTTTGTCACGCTCTCGCATAGGTTCAATAGCCGGTGGGGCGTTACCGGAAACACCTAAAGGGGTCTCTGAACTATGGAAGTTATACGCCGAGTCGTGGCATCAAGTTGGGTTGGGAAGTTCTAGCGCGACCCCGACTTGGGTTGCGGTCATTGCACTTATCGGCACTTTGACCTTTGGTAATGCGCAACTATTTGTCTCTGCGCTCTTCTTCTTTGCGCCATTTATTTTATTTAGTGCCATCTTTATTTGGTTAAGAAAAATCACTAGCCATATTTGGTTAGCGATTTTTGGTGGCGCTTTATATGCCATGTCTCCGGTGGCGCTTGCCACTATTAATTCTGGACGACTTGGCACTTTAATTGTCATGATCTCGTTGCCACTTACGCTGCATTTATTGAGCGGAACTCTTGAGATTGAGAAATTAGCAATCCGCAAGATTTTTCAACTCGGGCTCTTCCTTGCCTTTGCAGTGGCATTCTCGCTGCCTTACTTACTAGCACTTGGAATTTTCTATGTAGGACTAACTATTTTTGATTACCTACACATCTCGCGAGATCTTCTCAAAAAACGAATTCAAATTCGAATACTTTTATTAGCAATTCCGTTTTTAGTAAATTCGCCATTTACAACGGAAGCGGTTTTGCATCCAACGCGATATCTACTTGAACCAGGTTTGGCTCTCTCTGGCGGCGGACCCGATTTAGCTCTGCTAGCAAATCCAGGAGGTATTGGTTCACTTCCTTGGTGGTTAGTGGTACCAATTAGCGCACTGCAATTGGTATCGATCATCTCAAGAACCAATGCGCGCTACTTTGCATTTGTAGGAACTGGTTTCTTAACTCTTGGAGTTGCGCTATCCGGATTATCATTTCCAGCGCATGGCACCTCTATTGGCTATCCATTGTGGACTGGAACTTTCATCTCAGTTGCGACCATCGCAGCAATCACTTCAGGTGCAATAGTTCTTGACCAATTGCGTAAACATTTAGAGAAGGCAGCCGTTAATTATCGCCACATACTGGCAGCGCTACTTGTCGCTAGTTCCATCGCATACACCGCAGGCGCTGCCGTCTGGAGTTTAGTTACAACTTCACCTTTGCATACGATTTCTTATCGCGTGCTACCAGAATTCTTGGGTGTAACGCCTGGGACAAAGACTGTGGTAATTAGAAAAGTTGCAGATGGTTCACTTAATTATTTCATTGCACGTGGACATGACATATTTTTAGGTGATCCAGATGTAGCACCTGCTACCAATCCAGAAATTTCTGCGGCCATACGCGCCACTGTTGATGGTAGCGGCGTTACCGCAGGTGCGACCTTGGCTGAATATGGAATTAAGTATCTATTTGTTAAGGCACCTGCACCCGAATCATTAGTTAGAACTATTGATGGATTAGGTGGTTACGTGCGAAATTCCGCAACAGCCGATGGCATCACCTGGCGGGTAATCGGCAATTCAGATCGACTGATCTTTACAAATGAAAATTCCACCGTGGTTTCACTTGAGTCAAAAGAAATTAGCGCAAACTTTACCTTGACTAAACCTGGAAAACTGAGATTGGCTGAAAATTACGATCGTAATTGGAAAGTAATTGGCAATGGTAAATATGTAGAGAAGCAACCAAATGCTAATAATCTTCCAGAATTTTCCATTAAAGAGCCTGGTGATTATTTATTAATTCACGATGGCACCGCTAGGCGTGCTTTGCTCTCGCTTCAAATCATCTTTTTGCTAATTGCACTCGTAATGGCAGCTCCTGCAGGTCGCCGCAAACGTGATCAGGAGATGCCATGAAATTTCGCCGCTTGATCTACTTAATTTCGGTGCTTGCAGTCGCTACATTGGTTGGAAATTTTCTACAGGCAGATGGCGATTCCCGCAAATACTCTGAGAATTATCCTGAATTGGTCTGTCCAAATATCGGTGGGGCACAAACTCAAGTTTCATTGACCAGTAGTAAGAAATTGGTGCGTTTTCTACCTGCCAAGAATTATAAGTTCGTGCCAGCTAAGACCAATAGGTTATTAACAAATAGCAGCTCGGTAATTGTTGATGGCGAAGGAACTAGTTCAATGGCTTGGATTTCAAAGTCAGGAGTCTGGGCTGGCGGAGTTAATTGTTTAGCACCTCAAGAACAACAATTCTTCGTAGGTGCAACCGCGGATGTTTCTAGTAAAGCCAAGTTGATAGTAATTAACGCAGGACTTAGCTCATCAACTGTGGATGTGATTACTTTTAGTGAAAATGGTTCATTTAAGAAGACTATTACGGTTGCCAAGAACCAAGTATTTTCATTAAACGTAGTCTCACTCGCCCCAGGTGCAAAATCCGTTGCCATGCAAGTAATTCCAAGAACAGGTCGAGTTACTTCATATCTGGTTGACGAACGCGGACGAGGGCTAAAAGTCTTGGGTGGGGATATTGTTAATTCTCAAAGTAGTTTGAATAAGAATTTGTGGATTCCTGGAATCGCACATAGCTCCACAAATAAGAGCCACGTTTTACGAATTCTTAATCCTGGCGGCGCTGCAACCATGATTACAGTTGAGGTGCTCTCAAAGGATGGAAGATATATTCCAGTCGGATTAGATAATCGAAAGATTGCCGCTGGCAAAGTTGCAGATATTGCATTTGATTTTGATGGCAAGCAAACTAGTTTTGGAGTTCGAATTACTTCAGATCTACCAATTGCGGCTTCGGTATTTAGCAGGGTTGGTGCAGATTTTCTATGGAGCACCGCCGCCACCCCAGGAGCCTCGGGAACTTGGGCCGTCACTGGGCTGGAACCAAATATGCAATTTATCGGAAGCAGAATTGAAGTTGATTTAAAGATTCTGATGCCAAAGATGAAGGTAATCTCAAAGCGAATTGTCGGCACAGATTATTTAACTTATAAGCTGCCTAGTGGTGCAATTGGTGTCCGCATAGATCGTATTTCATCAGACACGGCCGCTTCGCTATTAGTAACTTCGCAGAGTGGAACTGGCTATCTACCTGTAGTCAATGGTTCTACATTGACTAGAAGCACAGTTCCAACTGCCAATATCGGCGTGTTAAATCCATAATCTTTTGAGCCAGCCGACTATTTTTCTCGTATGAGTATTCGTACCAATAGGCATTGCTCTCGTTCAGGATGTCACCAAAAAGCAGCGATGACTCTTACCTATATTTATTCAGAATCAATAGCAGTTTTGGGTCCACTTGCAACTTACTCCGAACCACACGCATACGATTTATGTGAAATCCATGGCGCAAAATTAAAGGCACCAAATGGTTGGCAAGTAATTCGTAAAGAGATTAATTCTGGAGAGAGTGGGCCTTCAGATGAAGATTTAATGGCAATTGCTAATGCGGTACGTGAAGCAGCTTCACGTGAAGTTATTGAAAACAAGTCAAATATTTCAACTAACAATTCGGCAATCGGTCGCCGGGGACACTTACGTTCGGTCCCAAATTCGTAAATCGTTGAATTTTATGACAATTCCCAAAATTTTTAAGGCTTACGATATACGTGGCCTTGTTGGAAGTGAGTTAACTAGACAATTCGCCTTCTCAACTGGAGTTGCGTTTGCAAAATTTCTCGAATTAGAGCGAGAACCAGCCACAGTTGTAATTGGCGAGGATATGCGTCCTTCATCACCAGAATTAGCGGATGCATTCTCTGCCGGCGTCACCTCGCAAGGTTTAGATGTCATTCGAATTGGTTTGGCTTCAACAGACATGCTTTATTTTGCGGCAGGTAAATTAAATTTACCTGGAGCGATGTTTACAGCTAGCCATAATCCAGCTGAATACAATGGAATTAAATTATGTCTAAGTGGCGCTAGACCAATTGGTAGAGAGTCAGGATTACTCACCATTGAGAAATTAGTTCGAGAGGGCGTTCCAGTTAGTATGCGTCCAGTTGGTCTTGAAAGTAGCAAAGAGATGCTTACGGAATATGTAGATCATCTACTGACCCTGGTTGATCTTTCTAAAATTCGAAAATTAAAAGTCGTAGTTGACGCGGGCAATGGTATGGCAGGGCACACTGCACCGGCAGTCTTTGAGCGCATTAATGCAGATGTCACTGAGATGTATTACGAACTTGATGGGACTTTTCCAAATCATGAAGCAAATCCAATTGATGAAGAGAACCTCAAAGATTTAAAGAAAATGGTTAAGAGAAAAGGAGCTGATATCGGTCTGGCATTTGATGGAGATGCGGATCGATGCTTCTTGGTGGATGAAAATGGGAATGCGGTAAATCCATCTTTATTAACGGCCTTAATTGCCGACCGAGAATTAAAGAAGAAACCGGGTTCACCAATTATTTATAATTTAATCTCCTCAAGGGCGGTTAGAGAAGTAGTAGCAGAAAATGGCGGTAAGCCACTTCGTTCAAGAGTCGGTCACTCTTTTATTAAAGCGATGATGGCCGAATCCGGTGCGATTTTTGGTGGGGAGCATTCCGGACATTTTTATTTTGCAGATTTCTGGCGTGCAGATTCAGGAATGTTGGCGGCGTTGCATGCAATTGCGGCACTTGGCCAAAGCAATATGACACTATCTGAATTACTAAAGCCTTATGCCAGATATGTCGCAAGCGGTGAGATCAATTCCAAAGTTTCAGATAGCAAAGCGGTAATGGCGAAAATCAAAGAGCTTTATGGCACCAAAACAGGGGTCACCACTGATGAGCTGGATGGACTTACTGTTGATGGAGATACTTGGTGGTTTAACGTGCGTGCATCCAATACTGAACCGCTATTGAGACTTAATGTAGAGGCTAAGACTCAAGCCCAAATGGAGGGCTTACGTGATGAGGTACTTGCGCTAATTAGGCGTTAAACTAATGGCCTGCGCGAGGCCTCGCCGTTTATTAGTCAAAATTTCATTAATTACAGGAGTACAAATTGTCTACGACGACCTCAATTAAGTACGATATCGCTAACCCTGCGTTAGCAGCTGAAGGAAAAAAGCGCATTGAATGGGCAGAACGCAATATGCCAGTGCTAGCACAGATTCGTGAGCGCTTTGAAAAGACCAAGCCATTTACTGGTGTTCGTATCGCTGCATGTATGCACGTCACAACTGAGACTGCAAATTTAATGCGCGTACTAAAAGCTGGCGGCGCTGAAATTGCACTCTGCGCATCAAATCCACTTTCAACACAGGATGACACTGCGGCTGCACTAGTTTACGAATATGGCATTAGCGTATTTGCACACAATGCTGTTGACCGCGATGGTTACTACGCACATATCAATGCTGCGCTTGATATCGAACCACACCAAGTTTTCGATGATGGTTGTGACTTGGTAAATACACTTCACACAACTCGTAAAGAGCTGCTTCCAAATATCTCTGGTGGTTGCGAAGAGACCACAACTGGCGTTATCCGTCTGACGCAGATGGCAAAAGATGGCGCACTGACCTTTCCAATGATTGCGGTAAATGACACTGACACCAAGCATATGTTTGATAACCGTTACGGAACTGGCCAATCAACTCTCGATGCGGTCTTCCGTGCCACCAACTTCTTACTTGCAGGACGTACATTGGTAGTGGCAGGTTTCGGATATTGCGGCAAAGGAGTTGCAGAACGTGCACGCGGTTTAGGTGCAGATGTAATTGTTACTGAAATTGATCCAACTAAGGCGCTAGATGCGATGATGCAAGGCTTCCGTGTTTTGCCAATGACCGAAGCGGCAAAGATTGGCGATGTCTTCATTACCGTAACTGGTAATCGCGATGTACTTGGTGAAGAGCACTTTGTAGTTATGAAAGATGGCGCAATTCTTGCTAATTCTGGCCACTTTGATATTGAAATCGACGTCGCTTGGCTGGAACAGAATAATGTTAAGAAAAATGCCAAGATGCGCCATCAAACAGATGAGTATGTATTGAAGAATGGAAATCGTCTGCTCCTGCTAGCAGAAGGTCGCCTAGTTAACTTAGGTGCAGCAGAAGGACACCCAGCTGCGGTAATGGATTTATCTTTCTCAGATCAAGCGCTAACAGCTGAGTATCTTGTTAAAGAAGCAAAGAATCTAAAGCCTGGTGTACATAATGTGCCAACCGAAATTGATAAAGAGGTTGCACGTTTGAAGTTGGCAAGCATGGGTGGCGCAGTTGATGTGCTTACACCGGCGCAAGAGCTATACCTAAACTCTTGGGAACACGGTAGCTAATGACATTAGTGCTGGTCGTTGATGACGATCAAGATCTTGCAGAGATGCTGGGCATCGTTTTGACTGGTGCCGGCATCGATGTAGAGATGGTCGGTCGTGGTGATGAAGCACTTGAAGTTTTTCGTGAAACTAAGCCAGATTTAGTTTTATTAGATGTAATGCTCCCTGGCATTGATGGCGTAGATGTTTGCAAATTAATTCGCGCAGAATCAATGGTTCCAATTGTGATGCTGACAGCCCGCGGCGATACGCAAGATGTAGTCGCGGGACTGGAAGCTGGTGCGGATGATTACATAGTTAAACCCTTTAGACATCCTTCTGAATTAGTGGCTCGTATTCGCACGCGCCTTCGTCGTTCTAACTTGCCATCAACCGGTCAAGTTTCAATTGGAGATTTGAAGATTGACATGGTTGCACATGAAGTAACACGCGGCGGAAAGAAGATTCTACTTACTCGTTTAGAGTTTGAGTTACTGGCGGCCTTAGCTAAAGAGCCGGGCCGCGTCTTTACTCGCGAAGCACTTCTCTCTGAAGTTTGGGGATACCACCACTCAACGGATACCCGATTAGTAAATGTTCACGTGCAACGATTACGTTCAAAGGTAGAACTTGACCCAGATAATCCTGAAATTGTGTTGACGGTTCGAGGCGTTGGTTATCGAGCAGGTTCTACGGCTCTTAAGTGAAGCTATCTAATTGGCTGCGCCACTCTCTGGCAGCTCGAGTAGTTATCTCAACCTCACTGCTTACTTTTGCCGCAATTTCAATTTCTGGATCGGCTCTTTATTCCAATCTTTCTCGGGGAATTAAAGGCGTTAAATATGAATCTTCCATCTCTGATACCAAAGCAACTGTTTATGCCTTGCAGTATCAATTCTTACTAGCTGCTGAAAATCCAAGAGCGATTCGTAAGGCAATAGATGATCTCTCCACTAACGGAACTGTTTTTGGAACTACTACAAGTACCGCACCGTACTTGATTTTTATTCCGGCCCCTGGCACAAACGTTATTAAGAATAACTACACCACCGTTTCCGCATTTTTAACCGGATCCATGATTCCACCCAAGTTGCGCGCAACAGT
The DNA here is from genome assembly GCA_046091905.1 of Candidatus Nanopelagicaceae bacterium. Lineage (GTDB taxonomy): Bacteria > Actinomycetota > Actinomycetes > Nanopelagicales > Nanopelagicaceae > ZLKRG08. The sequence goes on along the minus strand of JBJTCN010000025.1, from coordinate 24,953 downwards.
TCGTGGCGATACCAACGCACATAGTTCTTATAAAAAGATAACTAATACCTTCGGATTACCATCTGAAGTATTGATTGTGGGAAATCAAATTGAGATCCCAAAGGTCGGCTTATATGAACTTTACCTACTTTTTAATTTAGATAATCAAGGCAAAACTCTGCAAATTGTCTCCAATTCATTGATTGCTACCGGAACTGCTTTAGTGCTTTTAGTAGTTCTTGTGACCCTTTTAGTTGTGCGTCAAGTTGTACGTCCAGTTCGCGAGGCAGCGAAAACAGCTGAGGCTCTCGCTTATGGTGATTTAGGTAAACGTATGAATGTCCAAGGTGTCGATGAAATTGCGCGCCTTGGTAGCGCATTCAATGAGATGGCCAACTCACTTCAACTTCAAATTAGTAGATTGGAAAATCTTTCACACGTACAGCAACGATTTGTTGGCGATGTGACTCACGAATTACGTACACCATTAACAACTTTGCGTATGGCTGCGGGCATGATTCACAGCGCTAAAACAAACTTTGGTCCCACCTTACAAAGAAGCGTTGAATTAATGATGCTGCAACTAGATCGATTTGAACGATTACTAGAAGATCTCCTTGAAATCAGTCGATTTGACGCAGAAGTCGCCATTATCGAAGCGGTGGAATTCGATCTCTGTCTATTAATTACCAATTCAATCGATGACTTACGACTAGTTGCGAGTGAAGTTGGTACCCACATCGAACTAAATCGCCCAGCGGATGCGGTGTATATAAAAGGAGATATTCGAAGAATTGAACGCATCTTGCGAAATTTGTTGATTAACGCAATTGATCATGCTGATGGTAAACCAATAAACGTAACCATTAAACAGGATGAGAACTCAGTTGCGATTTCAGTTCGAGATTATGGAATTGGATTAGACAAAGAGAGCGCCTTAAGAGTTTTCGATCGCTTCTGGCGTGCAGATCCATCACGTTCTCGAGTTAGAGGTGGAATTGGACTTGGTCTATCAATGGCTCTTGAAGATGCCAGATTACATAACGGAGAGCTTGAGGTTTACGGAGAACTCGGTAAAGGTGCACATTTTGTATTAACTTTGCCGAAGCAAGCAGGCGGCGAAATTCCACAGCGAATCATTCCGCTTATATTTTGAAAGATAATTAAAGAAATAATGGGACGGTGTTTGCCCCATTAAAAGAGCTTCTCTTTCCCGTTCATTGCTTTGGCTGCAGGGCAATCGGTATCGAAGTATGTTCTAAGTGTCGTAAATATTGGAATCCACATTTTTATGTTCAGATAATTGAAGAGCTAAAGATTTATTCTGCAATCAGATATTCACCAGTAGCCAGATCAATTCTCCTTGGTGCAAAGGAGAATTCATATGCAATTGCTGATGAATTAATGATTGATGCTCTGCTAAATTGTCTACATCGACTGCCAAGCCAAGTACTACGTAAGGCCACTCTGATTCCGATCCCAGGATCTAAACGTGCGATAAGAAAACGCGGTCGAGATTTCATCTTTGATTTAACTAAAGAAGTTTCGCTACGTAGTGGAGTACCTATGGTCTCGGGAATTTATATTGAGAGGAGATTGTTAGACCAGAGTGGTCTTAGCGCAGTGGATAGAAAGCGAAATATCTATGGAGCATTCGCATTCGAGAAAACTGTTCAAAAAATAGATGGAGAGATTCTCTTAGTTGATGATTTGGTCACAACTGGTGCAACCCTTTTAGAGGCGAAAAGAGCCTTAAATATGAGCGGTTTCTCAGTAAATCGGGCGATTACCGCCTGTGTGGCACAGACCTCTAACATATGAGCCTATTCTGAAGTTCCAAAAGTCTAATGTGCAGAAGAAAAGAAGGGGAGTAAATGTCGATTCTCGATCGCATTCTTCGAGCAGGTGAAGGTCGAATTCTCAAAGAGTTGGCCAAAATTGCCGAAGCAGTTAACTCCTTCGAACCAAGAATTTCAGCTCTGTCAGATTCAGAATTGGCAGCTAAAACTCCAGAGTTCAAAAACCGTTTATCAAATGGCGAAGAGTTAGATGATCTGCTGCCAGAAGCCTTTGCAGTTGTTCGCGAAGCAGCCAAACGTACTTTGGGTCAACGCCATTACGATGTTCAGCTAATGGGTGGTGCCGCGTTACACAAGGGCAACATCGCAGAAATGAAGACTGGTGAAGGTAAGACTCTGGTCTCAACCTTGCCTGCGTATTTAAATGCGTTAACTGGCAAAGGTGTCCACGTAGTTACAGTGAATGATTATTTAGCCGAACGTGACTCTGAATGGATGGGACGTGTACATCGCTTCCTGGGATTAAAAGTCGGCGTGATTCTGGCATCAATGACACCTGCAGAACGTCGCGAGGCATATCACGCAGATATTACCTATGGAACAAATAATGAATTTGGTTTTGATTACTTGCGTGACAACATGGCTTGGTCGCTTGAAGAGTGCGTACAACGTGGCCATAACTTTGCCATAGTTGACGAAACTGACTCCATTTTGATCGATGAAGCTCGAACCCCTCTAATTATCTCCGGTCCTGCAGATAAGCCGACCAAGTGGTACGTAGAATTCGCAAATATTGTTCAGAAGTTAGAACGTGATGTTCATTATGAAGTAGATGAGAAGAAGCGCACTTCGGGAATTTTAGAAGCAGGTATCACAAAGGTAGAAGAGTTACTGCAAATCGGTAATCTTTATGAATCTGCAAATACCCCGTTAATTAGCTATCTAAATAATGCTATTCGCGCCAAAGAGTTATTTAAGCGCGATAAAGATTATGTGGTTATGAATGGCGAACTTTTAATAGTTGATGAGCACACTGGCCGTATTTTGGCTGGCCGCCGCTATTCCGAAGGTATGCATCAAGCGCTAGAAGCAAAAGAGCGCATTGAAATTCAGATTGAGAATCAGACCCTTGCAACTATTACTTTGCAGAACTACTTCCGACTCTACGAAAAGCTCTCGGGTATGACCGGTACTGCGATGACTGAAGCCTCTGAATTCCATCAGATTTATAAGTTAGGCGTAGTTCCGATTCCCACTAATCGTCCAATGCAGCGATTGGATCAATCAGATCTAGTTTATAAAACCGAAGCTGGAAAATTTGAAGCAGTTGCAAAAGATATTACTGAGCGCTATCGCAAAGGCCAGCCCGTTCTAGTTGGTACGGTATCAGTTGAGAAATCGGAAGAACTCTCCGCAACTCTCAAGAGATTCGGAGTACCTCACGAAGTTTTGAACGCTAAACAACATCAACGCGAAGCTGCCATCATTGCTCGCGCAGGTGTTAAAGGCGCAGTTACAGTTGCGACAAATATGGCCGGTCGTGGTACAGACATCATGCTGGGTGGCAATCCAGAATTTATGGCAGATTTTGAAATTCAAAAGCGCAGCATCTCGCCAGTAGATAATCCTGCAGAGTATGAAGCGGCATGGCCAGCAGAGATTGCAAAACAGAAATCAGCAGTTGCCGCAGGCCACGAAGAGGTGATCGCTCTTGGCGGTCTCTACGTTTTAGGTACCGAGCGCCACGAATCACGACGTATTGATAATCAGTTGCGAGGTCGTTCTGGTCGCCAAGGCGATCCTGGCGAATCTCGTTTCTATTTATCACTTCAAGATGATTTGATGCGTCGATTTAATTCCGCGATGGTTGAGCGATTCTTAACTGCCGCAGGTATTCCTGATGATCAGCCAATTGAATCAAAGATGGTCTCTAACTCAATTAAATCTGCCCAAACTCAAGTAGAAGCACAGAATTTCGAAATCCGTAAGAATGTTTTGAAATATGACGATGTTATGAATCGTCAGCGCGAAGTTATTTACGGAGAACGCAGATCAGTACTTGAAGGTAAAGATATTTCCGAACAGGTTCAGCGATTCTTATCCGAAACCATTACTGCATATGTAACTGCTGCTACCTCTGATGGATATGCAGAGGATTGGGATTTAGACACGCTCTGGGCGGCAATTGGTGCGATTTATCCAATCTCATTTACCTTGGCTGATTTAGAAAAAGAGGTCGGCGGCCGAAGCGCCTTGGATACCGATTATCTAATCGCACGAATTACTGATGATGCAATTTCGGCCTACAAGAAGCGCGAAGAAACTTTGACTCCAATGGTAATGCGCGAACTTGAACGCAAAGTCCTGCTTTCGGTACTTGATCGAAAGTGGCGCGAACATTTATATGAAATGGATTATCTACAAGAAGGCATCGGGCTTCGCGCTATGGCGCAGAGAGATCCATTGGTTGAATATCAGCGCGAAGGTTATGACTTATTCGCAGCGATGATGGAAGGAATCCAAGAAGAGATTGCAGGATTTATCTTCAACGTGGAAGTCTCAATTGAGACCGAGCATGTTCATGGCGGTGGCTTAGATGCGCCAAAGCCTCAGCAACTTTCCTACTCTTCAGCAGATGAAACGGGTGTGGCGCGCAGCGGCGAGGTATCGCGTAATTCGCTCTGCCCATGCGGGTCTGGAAAGAAGTACAAGCGATGCCATGGAGCGGCTAATTAGATTAGATCCAAACTGGTGCAAACCCATTTGTGATCAACTCCTTCAAACCGTAGCGCCATCGAACGTAACCGATCTTTAAAACGCACTGTTACGGTGCTTTCGCATAGACCATCTAACGGTTCGTTAATATAAATCTTTCTAAATTTACCAATCTCTTTTTGAAAACCTATAGAAGTTACTAATTCTTGGTAAACAGACGAATGACAAAATTTACTCAATTGCGCTGCGGATCTCTTGCCCGCCCAAATTTCCAGAACGCTTTTTGCGAAATTCGCGGCGAATTTCTCAATTGCAGGTAGTTCGCTAGCTGAAGTTGGTTCAGGTGCGAAACCTGGAACGTAATCTTCTTTGTAAAGTGATGAAAGTTTGTATAGATAAGGCTCTTGTTTAAATTCAGTTTCCATGCCCCTAACATGTGACAAAAATTAACTGAACCCATCTGACTTAAATTCCATTTTGACTAATACTTAAGTTGGACTGTTTAAAGCTTAAGCAGAGATATGCACAGTTTTTTAGCCTGCCACTATGAAAAATCGAATAGATATCAAGAATGCAATCGCAATTACCGTAATTATCGCCTCATTTCTAGTGGCAATTGGCTTAGCGCTACTGGCTAATAACCGAGCTAGCTATTGGGTAGCAGCCAAGGATCTGACTCCCGGCCACATGATCGATTCAACTGATTTTGTAGAAGTTAAAGGCTCATTTGGTAAAGGTGCCAGCGGCTATATCTCAAGTAATCAAAGTCCAGTTGGCTACTCAATCTCCAAATTTCTAGCTGCAGGCGAGTATTTAAATCAAAGTTCTTTGCTGGAAAGCAGTGGGGAGAGCAATGTAAAACTACTGTCATTTGCCGCTAGCGCCGCTGATCTTCCTACCAGAGTGCGTATTGGAGATTTAGTAAATCTTTATCAAGTTGTAAATGACACTGGTGATGGAAAGGAAATTCCTTGTGAATTGATTATTGAAGGCGTTTATATTGTTGATTTAAATCGAAAGAGTGAGAATTTAGGAGGCAGCTCGATAGTCACCGTTGCCATTCCTAACGATTTTGTAGAGAGAGCGCTTAATGCCACTCGCAAAGGGCGAATCGTGGTTGTGGTAAATCATGGCTAAATTCGTAACTTTTATTGCAGACCCCGAACTTGAATCTTCGGTCATAAAAGCAATTGCTTCGATAAATGGCGAGCTTACTATTAGAGGTGTTTCCTTAGACCAGGTGCGACAAGCGGAGCAATCAAAAGATATTACCTTGGTCTGTACTCGCCAGATTGATTTTGCTTATAAGAGAGTCATTGTTGATAAATCTATGAGTTTAGAAGAGATCTCAGAACTTCTATCACCACAAGCAAAAGTAGATAAATTCAAATTTGATCCTGGGAGTGCAGAAGTAATATGTTTTGTTGGCCTATCAGGTGGAGTTGGTACCACCACTATGGCGGTCAATTATGCCTTTGAGCAGGCAGTCGAGTTTCAAGTTATCATTTCAGATTTAGATAATCGTAATCCAGATGTGGCGCGGGCACTTGGATTACATCGAATCGAAGGTCGGAATGAAAAAATCTCTAGAAATTTATCTGCTTCCCAAGGAGTTCCAAGTGCAGCGCATTGTGATAAATATGTTTTCGATTTAGGAAACAATCTGCATCATCCAATATTAGATAGCGCTAATCAAATCTACCTTGTAACTAGAGCTGGATTTAACACCAACGCCAGACTTCAAGAATTGGACATCTCTCCAAGTGCAGTGATACTTAATTTTGCCGAACGCACTAAGGCGCAACAGCGTTGGCGTGCCCAGATTGAAGAATCATTTCCTAGAGTGCAATTTATTAATGTTCCGTTAGACCTTAAATCTTTTGAAAGTGCAGCCGAAAGCAAGAGCGCTTTGATCGAGGTAGCGGCAAATTCGCTTGCTCGAAAATCCATCGCTACTCTTGCCTAATGCGCGTATATGTAGCTGCGACACCAGAAGTGGTTATAAGCCTGCTTTCGGGCGAAGTTACATTCGATGAGTATCTCGCCCCAGACCAATTTGAATTTGATCAAAGCGTTGATGAAGAGGAGCGGGAGCATCTAGTAAGCCTGCTAGCTGCAGATGATGCGCTGGAACTAACGAGTGGAAAGATTGGCTTGGTTCTGGCGGCAGATTTAGCTGATGAACAATTAAATGGCGCGGCCATAACTTTAAGATTTAACCAAATTGCATCTTTACTGATATCCGAAGATGGCGAAGAACTCTCATGGTTTGCACCAGAGGAGATCCTGCATCAGATTGATGAATGGCTCTAATGTTGCAGATTGATGAGCTACTAAAAAGCAAAAGTAATTTAACTCCAGAAGAAATCGCGCATATCAAGCGCGCAGCAAGTGATTGGCAGCTAATCGCTGACTTAAGTTTTGCTGACTTAGCAATCTGGGTCAAAAGTAAATCCGGTAAGGAATTGGCCGTCGCACAAGTGCGCGCAGCAACCGCAGCTACCGTATTTCCGCAAGATTTTGTCGGCGATGAAGTAAGTGAATTATTTAATGGACCTGGCGTTGATTACTTTCCAATTCGTTTAAATAAACAAGTAATTGCAACTATAGCTAGACATCGAAACTCTGAAGTCACTAGAAGCTCTGGTCGTTTAGAGGGAGAGTATCAAGCAATCGCACAATTACTTTTGGATATGGTGGGACAGAGCACCTTTCCATTTGCAACGCCAATTAGTTCATTAAATCCCTCTCCGCGCGTTGGTGATGGATTTATTCATTTAGATAAGAGTGGTTTAGTTCTATACGCCAGCCCAAATGGCAGATCTGCATTTTCAAGACTTGGTTGGGAGAGCGAACTTGAAGGTGTAGCACTTGCAACGGTAGTAAGTGAGATCTCTAAACAACCTATTAGTGAACATCAGGAGAGCATTAACAATCTTGATGTGACTCAAATTGAATTGGAATCTCGCGGAGGGTCAATTGAATTAACTTTGCTACCACTTCTTAATAGTGGCATCAGATTGGGAAGTGTGGTCTTGCTACATAATGTGACTGAAATTCGTCGCCGAGAGCGAGAATTGCTGCTAAAAGACGCGACTATTAAAGAGATTCACCATCGAGTGAAGAATAATCTTCAAACGGTTAGCGCACTTTTGCGCCTACAATCTCGTAGAGTTGAAGATTTAAAGGCGCGCGGAGCACTTGATGAAGCGGTGCGTAGAATTTCATCAATCGCGCTGGTGCATGAAACGCTCTCTGCTAGCGGCAAAGATGAAGTTGATTTTGATTCGGTAGTGGATTCTCTAATTACACATGCAGTGGATTTAGCTCCAAGAGCAACCAATCATGTAACTGATATTTCGGTAAAGCGCCTAGGCGCGCTCGGGTCGGTTGATCCCAAAGTAGCTACACCGCTTTCTTTAGTAATTACAGAATTGGTTGCAAATGCCATTGAGCATGGGCTAACCACTAAAGGCAGTAAGGTGGATTTAGTTTTTAGTCGTACCGGAAATAGTTGTGTGGTGAAAATTGAAGATGATGGCGTTGGATTGCCGGCGGGATTTACTCTAAAAGATTCATCAAATTTAGGTTTACAAATTGTGCGCACCTTAACGGAGAGTGAGTTAAAAGGCTCACTTGAGATTTCTGGCAGCGAAAAGGGAACTACTGCGCAATTGCGCTTTGAGATTCGTTAATTATCTTCTTGGCGATTTAATTCGGCCATGCGGGCGCGATTTCTCGCCGCACGACGCTTCATAGCGCGACGTTCATCTTCTGAAAGTCCACCCCAAACTCCAGCATCTTGACCTGATTCCAAGGCCCACGCCAGACAATGCTCTCTGACGCTGCAACGCATACAGACCTTTTTGGCCTCTTCAATCTGGGTGATTGCAGGGCCAGTATTTCCAACCGGGAAGAAGAGCTCTGGATCCTCGTCACGGCATGCACTTTGATGACGCCAATCCATGCGTGACCCTCCTTAGAATTTTTTCACTGATAAAACTGCAGTAACTCGACCTGAGTTAAGGCAAGATCGTATTCTCTAATAGTTATTAATTCGTTACAAGAGCATTTTGCGATCAATTGATTAAACGAGAGTGATTTAGAGCGCCCTCGACAGGAATCGAACCTGTGCACCGGCCTCCGGAGGGCCGTGCTCTATCCCCTGAGCTACGAGGGCAATAAGGATTTCGCGACTAATCGTATTGGATGAAAGAATTAATCGCATATGGAGAGCGCATATTTTGCAACTGGATGCTTCTGGGGAGCAGAACGTCGAATCTGGAATCTGCCGGGAGTAGTTAAAACTTCGGTTGGGTACATGGGTGGTCACACTGAGAATCCAACTTATGAAGAAGTCTGCAGCAAGAGCACTAATCATGCAGAGACGGTCGAAGTAATTTTTGATCCGCAAAAAATCTCTTATCAAAGATTATTAGAAGAATTTTTTATGATGCATGATCCGACCTCGCTAAATAGACAAGGTGGCGATATCGGAACGCAGTATCGCAGCGCAATTTTCTACACAAATTCTGAACAAGAAGCGCTCGCATTTAATGCAGCCAAGATATATGGCAAAGAACTTGCCAAAGAGGGCATCGGCCCAATCGTCACTGAGATTGTTGATGCAAAGCCACATAAGTATTGGTTGGCGGAGGAGTATCACCAACGCTACCTTGAAAAAAATCCAAATGGCTATGATTGCCATTCATCTACTGGTGTTAAATATCCATCAATTGATGAAGCAGAATTAAAGGCGAAACTAGACCCACTTTCTTACGAAGTTTTACGTAATGGTGCAACTGAAAGACCATTTACCGGCGAATATACAAACACCGATAAAGTAGGCGTTTATAAGTGCAAGGCTTGTAACTCAGTGCTATTTGAAAGTGAGACTAAATTTCATTCTGGATGTGGTTGGCCTTCATTCTATGCTCCCACTGAAGATGATGCGGTAATTCTTTTAGAAGATCGCTCCTTGGCACCGCGGGTTCGCACTGAGGTTCGATGCGCAAGATGTAATTCGCATTTAGGGCATGTATTTGAAGGTGAAGGTTTTGATACCCCTACAGATCAGCGTTGGTGTATAAATTCAGTATCTTTAATTCTGGAAGATAAATAAGTTAAATATCTAGCGCGCGCCAGCAATACCAAGCCACAACGCTTCGGTGCGGGCGAAATTTTTCACCTTTTTTCTGAAGCGCTTCGGGTGCGATTTCCTCTTTTAGATTATGGCTCTTCTCCCAACCTCTACGGACCCCTAAATCTCCGGTCGGCCAAATATCTAATCGCCCCAATTGAAACATCATGAACATATCAACAGTCCATGGTCCGATTCCCCAGAGTTTGGTTAAGCCTTCATACACATCTTCATCATCTTGTTCATGCAAATTCTTGAAATCTACACTTTTATCTAGCGCTGCCGCTGCTAAACCTTGAATAGTTTTGGCCTTAGCACCTGATAATCCAGTTGCACGTAATTGATCTAAATCTATCTTTGCCACATTTCTTGGCGTAACTTTTCCGCACTCTAATGCGAAACGCTGCTTAATTGTTTGTGCGGCTGCAGTCGCAAGTTGTTGTGAGATTACCGAGGAGACCAGCGATTCAAAGTGGCTCCGCTTCGGGTTGGTAGTTCCGATATCGCAGAGCTCTGATTTTTCGATCACGGTTGCAAATCGTTTATCCGCATCAGCGATCTCGCGAACAATCTTGCGCATCTTCGCCTGCGTAATCAAAGAATCTACCTCCTGGCCCTTATGAAACTTTTCATAACCATGTAACGTTTACATAAGATTTACATGTAGACGTGAAAGTTTACATAGTTTCATAGGAGAAGCAATGGCTGGAATAAAGGATGTAGCGAAGGAAGCTGGGGTATCAACCGCCACCGTTTCTCGCGCACTTCGCGCCATGCAACATGTAAATCCAGAGACGCGTACCAAGATTGAAGCAGCTGCCGAAAAATTAAATTACACCTTAAACACTGTTAATAAACAGGAACCCAAGCGCGCAAATAGCGTCGGAATTATTGCGCCATATATTAGTCGTTGGTATTTTGCCAAAGTTATCCAAGGCGCCGAACAAGTTTTGCAAGAAGCTGGACTTGATCTCTTGGTATACAACATTAATAAGAATGAAGATCGAATTCGCATTTTTAAAGATGAATATTTACGTGGCCGTATCGATGCTCTGATTTCAATTGGCGTTCCTTTAAGTGAAGAGGAATTTCAATCAATTCTAAATTTGAATATTCCAACTGCACTTGTTGGAACTGCAGATAAGAGAGTCTCTAGCATCAGAATTGATGATGTCGCGGGAGCACGAGTTGCCACTCAACACTTAGTAAATCAAGGTCACAAGCGCATTGGCCTAATAGGCGGATTGCACAATGATCAATATAAATTTCCAGTATCACGTGATCGCCGAATTGGGTTTATGCAGGTTTTACAGGAAAATGGAATTGAGTTCGATCCAATGCATGAAGTTATCGGTGATTTTCAAGCAGCGACTGCTATGCAGGCAATGGATGAATTATTGGCTCGTAGAAATCGACCAACTGCAATTTTTTGCCAATCTGACGAGATGGCATTTGGAGCAATTCAAGCGGTAAAGAAACATGGTTTGAAAATTCCTGATGATATTTCAATCATTGGCTTTGATAATCATGAAACGGCGGAGTACTTTGATTTAACAACTATAGAGCAGCCGGTTCAGATGTTGGGTGAAATGGCAGCTTGGTCAATTATGGAGAAATTAAAGAAGCCCGAATCAGATCTACCTGATTTAACCTTACCGACTTCGTTGATTGTGCGTAATTCGACCCGCAAAATTACTGCAGATTAAGTTGCTCTGTATTACTCTGCCATTATGAAAATTGAGGCACTATCCCTTGCGGAGATGCGTACCCATCGCTCGGAAAAATGGCGTGGATTCCCTTCGGATGTGCTCCCGTTATTTGTGGCAGAGATGGATTTTCCAGTAGCCAAGCCAATTCAAGATATTTTAATTGAGATGGTTTCTCATTCGGATATGGGTTATTTAAGTTCGATTCCTGAACTTGGTATCGCTTTTGCTGGTTTTGCGAAACGTCGTTGGAATTGGGATGTGATTCCCGAACAGGTACGACTATGCACTGATGTTGGAGTGGGAATGGTGGAAGTGCTTAGAGTTACCACCCAACCAGGCGACAAAGTACTTATCAATTCTCCGATCTACCAGAATTTTTATAATTGGATTAAAGAGACCAAGGTCGAATTAATTGATGTGCCATTTATTCAAGATGGATTAAATTGGTCGTTAGATTTTGAAGCTATCGAAAGAGTTTACGCATCTGGCTTAAAGGTGCACGCTCTTTGCCACCCACATAATCCACTTGGTCGAATTTTCTCTCGCGAAGAGCTCACCAGAATTGCAGACTTGGCAAAGCAATATGGCGTTACCGTAATTAGCGATGAAATCCATGCCCCACTTAAATTTCCAGGAAAAGAGTTGGTGCCATTCTTGGCAGTAAGCCAGAGCGCGGCTGAAGTTGGAATTTGTGTTACCAGTGCAAGTAAAGCTTTTAATATTGCAGGTTTGAAATCTGCCTTAATTGTTTCGCAAACCAAAGAGAAACATGAGTTGCTTGCCAAGATGCCAGTGTCGGTACATTTCCGCTCATCAATTCTCGGCGCTTTTGCCGCGGTTGAAGCATTTAATAAGTGCGATGAATGGCTAGATGGAGCGATTGCAACTATTGAATCCAATGCACATTACCTAAAAACCTTATTTGAGACCCAGCTGCCTGCAGCGAAGTACAAAATTCCTGAGTGCTCATATCTAGCTTGGGTTGATGTCAGTGCGCTCTCATTGGGTGAAGATCCTTGCCAAGTATTCTTAGATAAGGGTCGCGTAGCTTTCAATGCCGGAAAGATTTACGGCCCAACTGCAAGCCAATTTATTCGCATTAATTTAGCAACTAGCGAATCAGTTTTAGCCGAAGCGGTAAATCGGATGGTTAAATCTCTATGAATAAATATGACGTAGTCATTGCAGGCGCAGGTCACAATGGCTTAGTCGCAGCTAACTATTTAGCTAAAGCTGGTAAAAAAGTACTTGTACTCGAGGCGCAAGAACAGATTGGTGGCGCGACTCAAAGCGTAAAAGCATTTGAAGATTACGATGCTCGACTCTCTCGATATTCATATTTAATCGCGCTCTTACCAGACAAGATTGTTAGAGATTTGGGTTTAAGCTTTACGAATCTATCTAGAAATATCTCATCCTTTTCACCATTTGAAGATAGTGGACTATTGGTTTCAAGAAAATGGGATCAACGCACTGCAGACTCATTTAGGTCTTTGACGGGAAATGACCGGGAAGCTCAAGCTTGGCAGGAGTTTTACAGTGAAATTGAAAAATTCGCAGCGCGTATCGCGCCAACATTATTGGAACCACTCAAATCTAGAGCTGAGTTAAATACCCAGATTGCCATGCCACAAATGTGGGAACAACTAATCGAAAATCCGATTGGGCATGTAATTACGGAGAAATTCAAACACGATTTAGTCAGAGGAGTTGTGCTGACTGATGCCTTAATCGGCACGCTCACCTCTGCTTACGGAATGCAAGCTAATAACTGCTTCTTGTATCACTTAATTGGAAATGGAAACGGGGAGTGGAAGGTACCTCAAGGAGGCATGGGCGCATTTGTTGCGGAACTTCATCGGGTAGCAATTACAAATGGTGTTGAAATTGATTGCTCCGCCAAAGTGATTGATATCGATGCCGACGAATCTGGCGTACAAGTAATTGATATTAATAATCGTAAATTTCAAGCAAGCCACTTTTTAAGTAATGCGGCACCGGAATTTGTCAGTGAAAAAATTAAGAACCGCAGTAGCCTGGAAGGCTCTCAAATAAAAATCAATATGTTATTAAAACGCCTTCCAAAATTTAAATCTGGAATTGATTCAAAACTAGCCTTTGCGGGAACTCTGCACCTTAATGAGAGTTTTACCGAACTTGAGCGGGCTTACGATCAAGCAGTAATGGGAAATATTCCGGCTGTGATTCCAGCTGAAATGTACTGTCACACCCTTACCGATCCATCTATCTTGAGTTCAGAGCTTCAAGCGGAGGGTTTCCAAACATTAACCCTTTTTGGACTTCATACTCCGGCAACTGCCTTTGAGGAGAGCAATAAAGCAACGACTAAATTAGTTTTGCAGAAGGCGATTGAAGGTTTAAATGCTTATTTAGCAGAACCACTTGAAGAGGTCTTAGCAATTTCAAAAGATGGCAGACCATGCATCGAAGCAAAATCACCGCTTGATCTAGAGGCCGATCTCTTCTTACCTAGAGGAAATATTTTTCATAAAGATTTAGTGCTACCTTTTGCTGAACAATCAGAAGAAGTTGGTAAATGGGGTGTAGAGAGCAATTTACCTAATGTCTTTATCTGTGGCGCTAGCGCAAAAAGAGGTGGCGGTGTGAGCGGTATTCCTGGTCACAATGCGGCAATGGCGGTATTGGAGAACTCTAGATAACCTCTTCCCATGAAGAGAGTTGAGACCATTGCGGTTACATCGGGTAGACCAGCACACCAACCTGATGCGCCGTTAAATCCTAATATTCAGTTAACTTCGACATTCCATGCCGGCGGACCACTTGGTTACGGAAGATATGGAAATGAAACTTGGCTCGCAGTTGAAGAGGCAATCAGTAATTTAGAGGGCGGCAAATCTCTAATCTTCTCATCCGGCATGGCTGCGATTAATGCGGTATTTAATATTTTGCCAATTGGAGCGGTAGTTACAGCCTCAAATCAAGGCTATAGCGGAACTATGACTGTCTTAAAAATGCTAAATGAAAGTGGCAGATTAGAAGTTCGATTCGTTGATGTGGCAAATACAGATGAAGTGCTAAGTTCAATTTCTGGTACTCAATTGCTTTGGTTGGAATCACCAACCAATCCATGTCTTGAAGTTGTGGAATTACCTAAAGTAATTAAAGCGGCAAAAGATGCCGGTATCGGGGTAGCAGTTGATAATACTTTTGCAACCCCTTTAAATCAGAACCCGTTGGCAATGGGCGCTGATATTGTGATGAATTCAGTTACAAAATTTATCGCCGGGCATAGCGATGTTTTAATGGGTTCGATCTCTACAAATGATGAAGCCCTTTACACTCGGATTGAAACTCAACGCAAACTTGGCGGTGCAATTGCTGGCCCTTTTGAGGCCTGGCTAGCACTTCGCGGAATTAGAACCTTTGCGATTCGAGTGCAACGCAGCTCAGAGAATGCACTTGAATTAGCAAAACGGCTATCAGGACATCCGAAGGTATCGAGAGTTAGATACCCAGGTTTACCAACAGATCCGCAACACCAAAGAGCCAAGAGCTTCATGAGAGGTTTTGGCGCAGTTTTGGCCTTTGAAGTTAAAGGAAGTGGTGCAGAGACCGACAAAGTTTGCGCTGCGGCAAAGCTAATTACCAATGCCACCAGCCTAGGAGGCGTGGAATCGCTTTGGGAGCGCCGACGCCGTTGGCCTATTGAGAGTGAAGTGGTTCCTGAGAATCTAATTCGTCTGAGTGTAGGTCTAGAAAACATCGAAGATCTCTGGGACGATATTCAACAAGCGTTGGAAGTTATTTAGATATAATTAACTCATGAAGTTCTTTCGACGTATCGCAGCTATTGCGACTTTTGTCGTGCTTGCGTTTAGAGCAGTCGGATCTTTTCTTTCTTGGGTTGAAAAGCAAGAAGATTCACCAGCATCTGTTTGGGCAGATGATGATGAATTTGAAGACGCTTAAGTCTAGAATTATTTCGTACCGCCACCCTGAAAAAAAGAGAAGGGTTTTAAAATGCAAATTCTTTTTCATGCTCGTCAAGCAAATTTAGCCGAAGATTTCAAAGGTATAGCGACTGAAAAATTAAAAGCGTTAGGTCGCTTTAATGTGATGTTAGATCGCGTGGAAGTTGAAATCATTCACGAGCAAAATCCCAAGCAAGGGAAGAATTCGCATAAGGTGATAATTACCGCTAAAGGTATTGGCCCATTAGTGCGTGCTGAAGCTTCAGAATTTAATGATGTGGCAGCATTCGATGCTGCAGTTGAGAATTTTGAATTGCAGTTACGAAAGATTCACGAGAAGAGCAAAAATCATTCTCGTGATTCAATAAAGAATTTAGGGAAGTAACCAGGCAGCTGTCGCAGGCGGCAGCAAATCGGTAATTTCTTGGCTAGCTAGTAAAACTTGGCCAGAGATTGGTTGGGCTTGCGCTGAAATATTAATTACCACCGTAATTTCGCCGCGCTTATATGAAAGTAAGCCAGTGGTGCTCAGCCAGGTAATTTCACCGCTTCCGGCAAATTTCTCACGACGAAGCTTTAGCGCCTTTCGATAAAGGTTTAACGAAGATCCCGGATGAGCTAATTCAGATTCAACTGTGAATTCCTGCCACGAATCTTGCATCGGTAGCCAAGACTTGCCAGTGGTAAAGCCAAATGGTGCGTGCGTTCCGCTCCATGGCATCGGCACTCTGGCACCGTCACGCCCCTTTTGTTTGCCACCAGTTCGGAAAAATATTGGATCTTGGCGATCTTGATCTTCCATTTCACCGGATGGCAGTCCAAGTTCTTGCCCGTTGTAAATGTAAGCAGAACCAGGTAGTCCAAATATAAAGAGCGCCATAGCACGCGCGGCATCAGCACCAATGCGAGAGGCAACTCGTTCGCAATCATGATTTGATAAGCACCAAGTTGGCCAAGCGTTCTGTTCTTTTACGAGCGCCAACATATTTGAAATAGTTTTGTATAAATATTCTGATTCAAATGGCGCATTCATTACATCAAAATTGAAGAATTGATGAAGTTCATCTGGGCGTACATATAAAGTGGCTCGCTTTGGCGGATGAACCCAAACTTCAGCGACCGCCGTAATGTCTCTTGAACCATATGAATCAAAAATTTTCCGCCATTCTTTATAAATATCGTGGACACCATCGCGATCAAAGAATGGGATATTAGCCAGGTACTTATTTCGCTTCTCAACTTCCATGAGTACATCTAGACGCAGCGAATCACTCAATCCTTGAGGATCGTAATGATCTTGATGAATGTCATCCTTTGCTAAGCCATGTGCAACATCAATTCGAAAGCCATCTGCTCCTAAATCAACCCAGAAGCGAATGGTCTCTTCGAAATCTGCCATTACCTCTGGGTTCTCCCAATTTAAATCAGGTTGAGATGAATCAAAGAGATGTAAATACCATTGCCCATCAGCAACTTGAGTCCAAGAGGGGCCACCAAAGAGTGAGATCCAATTATTTGGCGGAGTGTTGGCCTCCTTGCCATCATAGAAATGAAAGCGCTTTCGTGCTGCGGATCCCCTTGGTGAATTTAACGCCTCTTGAAACCAGATATGTTGATCTGAAAAGTGGTTGGGAACAATGTCGACTAAAACTCGTAATCCAAATGAATGCGCCTTATCGAATAGTTCTTTGACATCAGCCAAGTTTCCAAATTTTTGATCAACATCTCTTGGATTGGCAACGTCGTAACCGCCATCCTTATTTGGAGAGGTATAGAAAGGGCTTAGCCAGATGGCATCGACTCCTAGATCACGTACATATTCAAGGCGCGAAGTAATTCCTTTTAGATCACCTTCGCCGTCTCCATTGGAATCTTGAAACGAGCGGGGATAAATTTGATAAATAACCGCTTCATTCCACCATTTGTTCACGGCTAAACTTTACTTCATGGACAGACTAGAACGATTCGTAGCTCACGGTAAAGATTTTCAAGATGTGCTTTCAACTATCCCAGAGGCGCATCGATACACAATGGTCGATGGTGGTTGGTCTGCCGCATACGTAGTTCACCATATGGCCGACGGAGAATTGCATTTTGCTTCCAGATATTTGCACGCGATTGGCGATGTTTCACCAAACATTCAACCTTTTGATGAAGAGGCTTATCCAGAGCGAGTAAATTATGCGAAACGAAAGGTAAAGACCTCGCTAGCCGCCTTAGTAGGAATTCGCGCTCTAGTTCTTGAAGTGTTGACCAACGCTACTGATGCGGATTGGGATCAAATTTCCAATCACCCAGAGCTTGGCCCAGTTACTTTAAGTGAACTTTTCGAAAAGGCAGATAGCCACATTGTGGCGCATACCCAGCAATTAAAAGAGATTGCTGCGCACTTTTAATTAATTCGTTTTTCGATATCTCTAAGTAGTTGGTGTACTTCCGCTGAGATCTTTTTCAACTCCGCAACCTCTAATTTAGCTAGTTCGAACTCTGCCAATGCTGCAGCATGAGTTTCCGAGATTTGCTTGTCAACTTTTTCGGATGAAATTTGCTGGCCGACCATAATTATTGAGAGGAGCACTAACTGCAAAAAAGTCTGCGCAACCCAAGAGACGATGACGATGACATCATGGGATGCAATTGCCTTTGGTAGAGAGATAAGTGCAATACCTGCAAATAGATATGCGCATGCCATGGTGCCAACACCAGAAGTCACCAGAACTGCTAGCTTTCGATTAAATTTAGTGAGCATGGTTAAAGGGTATTAGACTGCGCACCATGTCTAAAGTACTTGGCTCACTTCCAGTAGGTGAACGTGTCGGTATCGCCTTTAGTGGAGGGCTTGATACCTCGGTGGCGGTTGCATGGATGCGCAACAATGGCGCGATTCCATTTACTTACACCGCCGATCTAGGTCAGTACGACGAACCAGATATCGCTTCGGTACCAGGTCGCGCAAAGCAGTATGGCGCTGAAGGTTCAAGACTTGTTGATTGCAAGAGCGCTATGGTCGAAGAAGGTTTAGCTGCAATTGCATGCGGTGCATTCCATATTCGCTCTGGCGGCAAACAATATTTCAACACCACTCCAATTGGTCGCGCAGTTACCGGAACACTTCTAGTGCGCGCAATGCTGGAAGATAAAGTTTCTATCTGGGGAGACGGATCGACTTATAAAGGTAACGACATCGAACGTTTCTATCGTTACGGATTGCTTGCTAATCCTGCGCTAAGAATTTACAAGCCATGGCTTGATCAGCAGTTTGTCACCGAACTGGGTGGCCGCAAAGAGATGTCTGAATATTTGGTTAAGCACAATCTGCCTTATCGCGATAGCGTTGAAAAAGCTTATTCAACCGATGCCAATATTCTAGGCGCAACTCATGAAGCCAAATCATTGGAATTTCTAAATTCCAGTTTAGAGATTGTTAATCCAATCATGGGCGTGAAGTTCTGGGATGCAACTGTAAAAATTGATACCGGAGATGTAACTATTGAGTATTCTCAAGGACGCCCTGTTGCAATTAATGGTAAGCGCTTTGATGACGTTGTAGCGCTCATGAAGGAAGCAAATACCATCGGCGGGCGTCACGGTTTAGGTATGTCAGATTTAATTGAAAATCGAATCATCGAAGCCAAGAGTCGTGGAATTTACGAAGCTCCAGGTATGGCGCTGCTATTTATTGCTTATGAGCGTTTAATTACTGCAATTCATAATGAAGACACCATTGCTAACTATCATGCTGAAGGCCGTCGTTTAGGACGTCTACTTTATGAGGGTCGTTGGTTTGATCCGCAATCATTAATGCTGCGCGAATCACTAACCAGATGGGTAGCATCTGCAGTTACTGGCAAAGTTACGCTGCGTTTACGACGCGGCGATGATTATTCAATCATCAATACAGAAGGTCCAGCTTTTAGTTATCACCCTGAGAAGTTATCAATGGAGCGCACTGAAGATGCCGCTTTTGGCCCGGTAGATCGTATTGGTCAGCTAACAATGCGCAATCTTGATATTGCCGATACCAGAGCGAAGTTAGATTTATATGCAACCCAAGGTCAACTTGGTGATGGCCAATTTAAATTGGTAAATGAAATCGAAAATAAGTAATTCAAAATAAAAAGCCCCGAGGATTAATCCCCGGGGCTTTTTATTATTTATTAAGGCTTGCTGATACGACCTTCTAGCTTAGGTAATTGCGTTACCTTGCCAGCCGCCATATCTGCTCTTAGACCTGCAACTAATACATCAACGAGCAAGCCGCCGATCTTTGCAGATTGTGGGTGGAATACATCTACATATCCATCTCCACCAGAGACCATGTAATCAACAGTCGCAACTGTAAATTCAACTGATCCATCGTTTGGAATATCTTTTCCATCTAATGTCTTGATTGAAGTTACGCGGCTACCTACAGTCTTGGTTGGATCAAATGCAAACTTGAATCCAGAGATCTGAGGGAAACGACCAGCGGTTGGATATTGAGAAACACCATTTTCAATAGCCTTCCAAACATCTGATCCGGTCATCTTGGTTGTGGCCACATAGTTACCGAATGGGAATACGGTTAGCGCATCACCAAGCGTTACATCGTATGGGCCCGTGATACCGGTGCCTGGACGAACCAAGGTCTTATCAGCTGGTGCATAAGTCTTTGCAGGGAAGGTATCGCGAATACCGCCACCATTGAGAATAGTTAATTGAGTTTTGGTAGCTGCACGTACTAGATCTGCCATGTAGTTACCCATTTCAGTTTCACCTGAACGCTCAACTGCTGGTGTACCACCGCGAGGGAAGATGCCAGAAACTTGGCCAATCTTCACATCAAGTTTTGCACTCATCTGATCCTTGTACTTCTTAACTAGCGCTGCGGCAGTTGCATCTGGAGTGGTCTTAGCAAGCGCTGCTGCGGTTACTACATTTACATATGAGCCAATTACTTTTCCTTGACCCAAGCAGATTGACACCTGGTTGTAAGCAACGCCAGAGTTTGCAACCTGAGCCACAGTTAGCGCCTTATTCCAACGAGTGTTTTCCGTAATTGTGTTGTACTGCAAGTGGCTGTGACCACCAAAGACAACGGTTGCACCCTTGAAGGATTGCGCACTGGTTACAAGTGGACCTGTTGCCAGGCCGCCCTTATTTTCAGACCATCCCTGGTGATTTAGAACCACCACAATCTCTGCGCCAGCATCTTTAGCTTTTTGAATCGCAGCATTTACATTCTTTGGATCTGGAGAGATCGTGATTCCTGAAAGATTTCCAGGATAAACAGTGTCTACAGTTTCTGGTGTATTTACACCGACGACGCCAATTGTGACTCCGCCACGGCTTAGTAGTACATAATCCGCAACTTTGTTGGCACCAGTATTTAGTGGAGTTAATGATGAGTAATTTGAAACTACCCATTTATTTGTTGATAAATTGATCATCTTAACGATATGT
The DNA here is from genome assembly GCA_046091905.1 of Candidatus Nanopelagicaceae bacterium. GTDB lineage: Bacteria > Actinomycetota > Actinomycetes > Nanopelagicales > Nanopelagicaceae > ZLKRG08. Next base: position 4,216 of record JBJTCN010000025.1, on the reverse strand, counting down.
GCCATTTCGCGATCATGTTCGTGATTACCGAAGGTAGATGCATCAAACTTCATCAAGTTCATCGCTTCGACAGTTGGAATCTCTTCGAACTCTGATGAGATTGCAGGAGATGCACCAAAGTTATCGCCTGATGAAAGCGTAAACGTTGCTGGAACTGCCTTGCGATCATTTGCAAATGCAGTGGTCAAAATTGCCGCACCCGCATTTGTCGAAGTACCTTCGATGGCACCATGGAAATCGCTGAGCTGATCTAATTGAATTACGCGTAGATCACTGCGCTTAGTTGCTCGATCTAAAGTGGCACCAGTAATGGTCTTAGCGGTGGCAGGTGCACTAATTCCATATGCATTTACTGCAACTACCGTTGGGGTCACTGATGTCTGTCCAGCAATTACCGGCAGAATAGCCTGCATATGAGCCTTAGTTGGCGAAACATAAATAGGGCATGAACCTTGGCCGCCTGAGACCACATAAGTTGTGATATCTGGTTGCACATTTGTTGGCGCAACCCACTTGACCATGATGCCTGCAGATGAAACGAATGCAGTCACATTCTTAGGTGATGCGGGGACCTTGTATTGCTCTGCAGATGTGGCTGCTGGTGCTAATGCAAGCGCGCTTGCAAATAGAGCTAATGCACCTACTAATGAAATTTTCTTTTTCATTTAAAGAAAGTGTCCTTTTTTAATCTCTCGAGGGTGGGGAATATGCCCAAAACCTATCTCTTGAATTGAGCGAGGGATTAAGTTACGCGCGGGGTAGCGCTCGTTAGTCGCGAAAATCTCAAAGTAATCTAAAGTAACAGTCGAGAGTTAAGTGTAAACCCACAAAGCTGCATATAGCGGCACCGTCACTTATCCGCAATGTGCCATTGCAACTTAAGGGTAAATAGGTATCACTTTGATAGAAGAGCTTGCAGTATCAAATCAAATGCCAATCCATCTGGATTCACCATCGCAAAGTGGTCAGCGCCAGAGATTTCCATTAGCGCAGCACCTTTGATTTTCGCAAAATCTCTTGATTGATTCAAAGGAACTCGATCATCGGCATCTCCATGAATGATAAAAAGATGCTGATCAAAGTCTTTTAACATCGGGTCAAAAGGGGAGAGATCGGTTTCGCCGAAGAAAATTTCAACTGCGCCTTCACCAAGATTCTCTTCCTTGGTCCTATGCAAGTCTGTGATCGGAGCTAGCAAAATTAATTTATGCGCCGCACTCTTAGAAACTAGTGCGATCTGACCGCCAACTGAAAACCCAACTAAGGCAATTGATTCCGGTAGTTTTTCTAGAGCTCTATTGACATCATCAAATAATTTTCCTGGATTTCCTGGTTCTCGACGATATTCAATGTTTGCCACTTTAAATCCATGCGCTACCAATTTCCCCGCCAAAGCGCGCATATGTTCACGATTATGCACTGGTCGCCAGTAACCACCATGAATCAATGTAACTAGCGGACCGTCGCCATCATAAAGATCAATGATTTGATCAATAGATTCTCCGTAGGAAATTACTTGGTCAGGTTCAGGACCAATCTTCCACGGAGTACTCATTAGCCAATTAGCTCTTCTTTATGGCTACGGCTGACATCATGTATGCAAGTGCGATTACTATCTACCGCCTTGCAGGTATCGCAGAGCAAAAAAAGCTCATGACATTGAACATTAGCGCAGTTATAGAAATTTTTAGTTGGTGCCTGGCAGGTATCACATTTACCTATCACCTTGGTTTTATCACTGAAATCAATGGTCATGCGATCATCGAATGTGTACAGCGATCCTTCCCAATGTGATTCATCCGCAAATTTATTTCCATAGCGAACAATGCCACCATCAATTTGGTAAACCTCTTTAAAGCCACGGTTAACCATGACCGCAGAGAGAATTTCGCAGCGAATCCCGCCAGTGCAGTAGGTAACGACTGGCTTATCTTTCAAATCGTCATATTTGCCGCTCTCGATTTCCTTTATGAAATCTCTAGAGGTAACCACATCTGGAACCACCGCATCTTTAAATTTACCAATTTTGGCTTCAAATGCATTTCGGCCATCAAAGAAAACCACATCATTACCGCGTTCTGCGACCAACTTATCTACTTCATATGGCTTTAGATGTTTGCCACCATTGACCACGCCATTTTCATCAACTTTAATCTCTTCTGGCGCACCAAATGCAACCAATTCATCGCGAACACGAACTCGAAGTCGTGGAAAATCATTTCCGGTGCCGTCGGACCATTTGAAATCAATCTTTTTAAAACCTGGATATTCTTTTGTCTGGCGCACATATTTCTTCAGCGCGCTCATCTCGCCACCAAGAGTTCCGTTGATGCCATGCTTTGAGATCAAGATGCGACCCTTGATTCCCAGAGATTCACATAGGTGACGCTGCCAGAGCCGAACCGCTTCAGAATCAGCTACCGGCGCAAAGCCGTAGTACAAGATGACCTTTTGAAGTTCCATGTCCGTAATTCTACTTAAGAGTTAGCCCTTTTAAAAATGGCAATTCAAGCGCTGCAACATAGTATTTTTTGAATGTGAAGAGTTGGAAATGGTTAATTGCTTTTCTAGCGCCGATATTGTTTTTGAGTATGGCACCGGTTAACGCCGATGTTCCTACTCGAGAAGAGACGGTAAAAATTCTGCAACAGAAGTATGTAACGGTTTTGGATGAGCAGCATCGGACCCTACTTGCAATTAAAGTAAAGATGAAGAGTGAGCCAACGCTGCTAAAACAGGTAAATGCAGTACTGGCAGATTTTGGTAGCAATTATGCGGCAATTGTTGCTGGACTAAATAACCCAAATCAAGACTTGCAGCCAATCAAAGATTTATGCGAAGAAGAAGTAGAAGAGTTTGGCAATTCAATTTATCAATTGGAACAGATGTTAAAGAAGCTGAAAACCATCACCTGCGCTAAAGGAAAAACCACAAAGCAAATAACAGGCTTAACGCCTAAGTGCCCTGCTGGATTTACCAAGAAAAAATAGCCACAGCGCAATTAATAGAATTTCCAAACCTGAACCATATTTTGAAGCCGGCGTGACGCCTTTTCGAGTTTGAATTTCTCCGATTAAAACTTGATTAGAGTACTTCGGAATGCTTGAAATGACTCGACCTCTCTCATTTATTAAAGAAGTGCCACCAGTTGTAGATACATAGGCGCTTTGGCGTGAGGACTCTGCGCTTCTCGCTTGTGCAATCGCCAATTCTTGATCCAACTGCCAAGTGCCATAGTAAGTTGCGTTATTAGTTTGCACCACCATGAAATCTGTATCGGCCATCTCTTTTCGAGCCTGATTATCTGACAGCAATTCATAGCAAATCAAAGTTCTAAAGCGCTTAGTTCCGCTTGAGAATAGATATGGATTTTCACCGGGTTTATAACCACTGACCAAATTAGCTTTATCTGTAATCTTTTCAACGACAGAACGCAGAGGGATAAATTCACCAAAGGGCGTTAGATAGCGCTTGGAGTAGCTTTGATTTAAGCCATCTCCAATTATTACTGAACCATTTGTCCCATCACTTAAATTGGCATTGACCAGAATGGGCGCTTTTATCCGTATAACTTCGGCGCTAAAACTCTCCTTGGTTGGTTGTCTAACCAGCGGATCATGCATCACTGCATTCTCTGGCCAAATTACTAAATCAACCGAACCAGCTTTGATTTTCTTGGTAGCCAAGAAGTGCTTTCCAATCGCACCTTCTGAATTTTCGAAGGTATTATCTAGTTTTAAATTCTGGCCGCCTTGCACTAAACCAACTTTGAGGTTTCCAGTATCTGTAACCGAGACCGGGATTAGTCCGATTACTAAGTAGATTGGCAGCAAGATTACTAGCGCCTTAAATCGTTTCTCTAAAAGCAGCGCTAGCGATAACACCACTAAGAAAGCCACACCTACGATACTGATTCTTGGATATAGATAATTCAGAGGAGATTGAGTAAGGGCATATCCAATTCGGCTCCAGCCAAAGCCGCCAAATGGAAACGATCGAAGCACAAATTCATATGCGACCCAGGCAGCTGCAAATGCGATTGCATTATTGGTAAAACTTAAAAGAATCAAAAAAGTAGCTTGCATCAGGACCAGTGCGATCCAAGCAAAACTTCCTACGTAAGTGCCAACCCAATAAAGAGTGATAATTTGGAAGGCAATTCCAAAGAGAAAATTTAAAATAATTCGCGCTTTGAAACTCTTTGATTTGTTCAGTT